>NZ_CAXMZT010000005.1:0-262177 GCF_964199965.1 Legionella sp. W05-934-2
ACAATAAATCTTCTCGCGGGCGAGGGGGTTCTCTTTGGTTTTGCCAAATTTTCTTATTGAACAAAAATATATCAGGATTCCTCAGCGCTTTGCTTCTTTCGGGCTAAGACACTTTATGGTCGGACCAAATGGCCATCTCAATTTTTTGGTCCTAATTTGTCAGCCCACTCCTCAAATGACCATCTACTCATCGTGTAATTGTTTGATATCGTTTTTAGCACGTCATCTAGGTCAAGACCTGTAGACAAAAATGCCTCTCTTAATATCTGACGTTTCTGTTCATCAGGCATTGAAGGATTGCTAGAAAGTTTAGAATACAAATTTTTTAAAAACTGGATTTGATTTTCTTTATCTTTTTCATTAATAGTGGTTTTTTGGGTAAACAATTTCATTAACTTAAATTCTCCGAATAGGTGAAGCCGTAATTCGGGGCATTGATTCCCACATCAGCAAAAGATTGCTTAGGAAATTAACTCCATAATTAAGCTTAATAATTTTCTAGTTATGTTTATTCAAACCGGCTGGCAATAATATGAAATACCAGAAGCAAAATCAATGATATATTTAGAACCACATTTACCTATAATGGCTTCAGCCGAGCATGCGGGTTTTGGGGACGATAAGTTGAAATTCACTTTTTTACAAAGCAAAACGTTAATTTAGTATAAGGTAGTTCAATGACGTCCTTATTTTTAAATTGGCATTCTGCATAATCTAGCGCATCTAATAAAAACTCTCCTTGCTCTTTCTCACCGATAGGAAGGAGGCATGGTAACCATCCTTTTATATAATCACAAAGCGCTTGGCGGCAGCTATAAGACGCGAGACATTCTTCCGTTTTAAACAACAAGGGCTCAAACCGATTTTCTAAAGCAAGCGTTTTAAAGCGAGCGCTAGATAGCCAAGACGAAGCAGGGCTTATCGATAAATACTTTTGCCATCTTGGATAGGAAAATACCTCCATAAAAATACGCCAATAAGGCGACTCTTTTGGATAGGTCACCCCTAGGAACTTTCCGTCACTTTTCAATGCGTTAAAGCAATTTTTGAAAACGGCGGCAAGATTATGAGACCAATGCAAGCAGTTAAAGGCTGTTATCAAGGAATATAACTGTTCGCCATGATTTGATTCGGCTTGGCCAATTTTAAAGGTCAAATTCGGATAGTTAATGGGACGATAGGTTTTAGTGGCATAATGGATCATGTCTTCGGAAGGGTCGATACCAACCACGCTGCCTTTATCGACAATTTCAGCTAATCTAGCTGATAAAAAGCCATCACCACATCCCATATCTAAAATAATGTCTGTGCTAGCAGGCGGAAATAAATTCATTATCTCCATTGCGACGGATTTTTGAAATGATGAGTGTTCGTCATAATGTTTTGGGTCTAATTTAGCCATCTAGCAAGCTCGTTTAAACATAGCAGTTCATCAATTCTACACTATTTAATCCGATGAGGTTATGGAACTAGTTTGGGGATGAGGAAAGTTATTGCCATGAGGCTATAATCCTAAAACATGGCGTTTCCATTTTTCGAATCAGCGGGGATTACCTGCAAAACATCCCAATGTTCTAGAATTTTACCGTTTTCGGATAACCTGAAAATATCAATCCCTGCATAATCCTTATCTCCTGGCCACTCTTGCAAGCAGTGCAAAACAACGAAGTTATTTTCTGCAATGACTTTCTTAAATGTGACTTTCTTGCCAGGATACTCTTTCGCCATTCTATTAAAATATTCAATGAACCCTTCTTTGCCGTCTTTCACATGCGGATTATGTTGAATATATGAATCCCCAACATATTTAGCGATTGCTTCGGCGGGTTTATTTTTGTTGAACATGAGATCGTAAAACTCAACCACATTCTTTTTGTTTCTTTCAAGCACGTTCACTGTCAATTCCTTTGTATTTGTTAAATTTGATAAACCGGCATATACCCCTGCGGGGAAACCAAGCAGCATTAATAAATAAATGATTGTTTTTTTCATCTCAAAAATGTCCTGATCAAATAAGATAGCTATTGGATAGTATCACTTCTACGGGCACGTCGCACAGGTTTACACCGCGCACTTGTGCTGATATATTGAACACCCATAATATGTCTGCGCAAATAAATGCCAACTCAACGCTAGACCTTAATTAATTTACTAACAGGTTATATCGCTATGAAATTTTTTTTCATCAAATCCACTTACAAACGCGTGGAAGAAATGTATTGGCTAGGAAAAACACAAGCCAATGAAGAAATTTGTTTGTCAAAAGATAAAGTCGTGGGGGAGTTTATAACCCTTGGGTTTTATCGATTAATGGGAATACCAACCCCAAAAACCTATCTAGGTGAGACCGAAAATGGGTATGTGCTAATCAGTAAATTAATGAAAAATTGGACTAGTTTGCGCCTTTCGGGGAATATAGATGAAACGCCTGCCTTACCAAGCGATTTAGAAGGCCTAGCGGAATTTGAACTCGCTTCTGCTGTATTATCGGATATTGATGCGAGTGGTTGGGTTTTTGACAATATCGGTAAGAAGGATAAGAACGCTCGCAAGGTTCTTTCTAAACTTGATGGGGGCACCCACGTATTAAACCAAAACGAAGGTGACTTCTTTAGAGAATTTTTTACAATCAAGGACCAGATAGCTGAGTTTCCTCAGGGGATTGCAACCTTATCAGAAGATGATAATCTAAATCATACTTACTTAAAGCTGTTTTTGGTAGAAAATTTAACAAAATATAACCAGCACTATAACCATTTATTCGACAGCATTTCAAAAGACCAGCGAATTCAAGCTTTAAAAAAACTACAGAGCATTACTCGAAATGAGCTTGAAATATTGCTTAGAAAAATACCAGAGAATTGGCTGACGCAAGTTCGTCGAGAAGAAATTTTGAATTATTTAGAAAGCAGGATTAACGAGTTTAAGATAAAATTTAAAAAATATATCGATGATGAAACGGAATTAGAAAAACGAGCCACGCAGTCTTCTAATTATTTCTTCCAAAAATTACTCTCCCAAAAATCCGTCGTTAAAAGCAACTGGGAACACAAATACACCCCAGATGCAAATTATCACGATAAAGGCGACTGGAGTCAATCGGGCGCAGGTCAAACACGATATATAAAGAATGCTAGTTAATCATTTGTCCGATTAACTTGTATTGAATTTGCTTCCAGTTCTAGGGGGTGCAACATAAAATAACCGCTCTAAAAAGACGAATTAGGTTGTTTTAAGAATTCAAGTTCTTCAGGGGTTGATTGCCTGCCTAAAATCGCATTTCTGTGTGGGTATCGACCAAACCGTTCAATGATCGCTGCGTGCTTCAGCTCAAACTCATAATTCGCTTCCATTTGTGGTTGACTAAAAAGTTGCTTTGCTTGTTTATGGATAATAAGCGATTCACTATGCATAAAGGGCATATATAGAAAGGACCGTTGCTTTGGATCAAGCGCCTCATCAAATTTATTGTGAATGGCAAATTGTGCTAATAATAATGCCATACCATCAAAGGAAAAGCTTTGAGGTGTGTCCCTAAAAATATTGCGAGAAAATTGGTCGAGTAGAATAACCTCTGCTAATGAGCCCAATGCACTACTGCGCCAATTCACTAATTCTCCCTGCGATGCTTGCGTATGTAGCTCAAGAAATTGAACGTTAATTAAGTTATCTAACGTATTATCTTTTTTCCACCAATCAGCTGGCGATAACGTGTTAAACCAAAAGTCTAATACATCGTTGTAGTTCATAGTCGTATCTTATAATCAATTGGGTCATAGCTATCATACACTTTGTGAAGCAGTATCGGTACCCTCTTTTAAAACGGTACTCTGGCAGGGAAGATTAAGCGCTTTCCCTGGGATATTGTTATAATAAGGCATTAATACAAAACACTTCATATGAGAAGGATGCATGACAATGGCAGAGATCATTAATCTTAATAAAAAAAGAAAGGCGAAAAATCGGTTGGCAAAAGAAAAAAAAGCAGCTGAAAACCGAATTAAATTCGGAAGAACCAAAAAAGAAAAGCAGATAGCAAAACAAGAAAGTGATCGCGATGAGCGTCACTTAGATGGTCACAAGCTAGAAAGCGAAGACGACGAGCAAGAATAACGCTCGTCGTTCGCATGATTGTGCGTCCGGAAGAGTCGTTTAAAAGTCGAAACAAATTATGTCCAACATCGTTTCACAAATCGAAATGCTTATGATAGGATAGCCGCGCCTTAATTAAGAAATAGGAGTTTTTAATGGCTGTAAAAGATTTTATGCCTTCATTCGGATTGGCAAGTGGTGTTGGTGCAGTAACCGGTTTGGGTGCTGCTGGTGGGGTAGCAGGTGGCATGTTTTTGAATGCAACTTTCGCTAATTTTGTCCTAGGTTTAAGCGTCTTTGGTTTGAGCATCGGTGGTTTAGGTCTCCCCATGGTTGCATCCGTTGCTATCGCTGCTGCGATTGCCGGTGTTGGCGCCTTTGCTGCAGGCACAGTGGCTACGTCTGTCCTTAATGTCGCTTGGAATGTGTTGAGTGCTGGATTTAGCATGATTGCTGGTTTGTTTGGCAGTAGCGCTAGTCAAAGTCCAAATCAAAGCCCAAGCCAAAGCCCAAGCCAAAGCCCAAGCCCAAGCCCAAGCCCACAGGTTTCCCCTTCTCTAGAAGGTCTTGGCAAAGGGTCAGATAGAGTAAGCACACCTCCCACATCTGAGGTGATTCCATCGAAACCCGTCACTTCCGAGAAAAGTCCTAGCCCAATGGACATAGAGGAAGAAGAGAAAGAAGAGAAAGAAGCACAATTCTCTCCCGCACACTAACTTTTGAACAATTTCCCTGCTTGCTTTCAGTCGTCATTGAAGGCAAGCATTGAAGAAATTGCCCTGCTTTTCTGCCCTCATTTCGGGCGAATGATGCTGAAATGCCTATTTTCCATCCTGCCTATCGTTTATCCCCTTGGCAATTCCGCCATTTCAAGGTAGCATATTAACCCAGTGATACCAGCATTTTTTGAGTGCTGGCTGACCGTCAACTCAAGACTTAGGGTGAATGCATGACGCAAGTAGAAGAACAAGTAAAGCCAGAAGTACAACAGCGAGTCAATCACATATTGACCCATCTCAATCAACAAATCCTTGGTCAACAAGCATTAATTTCGCGGCTCATGATCGCCTTGCTTGCCGATGGCCATTTGTTGGTGGAAGGGGCGCCTGGGTTGGCAAAAACACGTGCAGTGAAAGCATTATCCGAGTGTGTTGAAGGTGATTTCCATCGTATTCAATTTACCCCCGATTTATTGCCAGGGGATTTAACAGGCACGGAAGTCTATCGCCCGGATTCGGGTGAGTTTGCCTTTCAAAAAGGACCTATTTTCCATCATTTGCTCTTAGCCGATGAAATTAACCGAGCGCCTGCGAAAGTGCAATCCGCCTTGTTAGAGGCCATGGCTGAGCGCCAAGTGACCATTGGTGGCCACACGTATATCTTACCCGAGCTATTTTTAGTGATGGCAACCCAAAACCCGATTGAGCAAGAAGGAACCTATCCCTTACCTGAAGCGCAATTAGATCGATTTTTACTCTATGTTAAGATTACCTATCCTGAAGCCGCAGTTGAACATGACATTTTACAATTATCGCGAAAAGAAGTGTTGGGCCAGCATAAAAGCCAGAGTAAATTAAAATCTTTAACGCAAAAAGAATTATTTGAGGCTCGGCAAGCCGTTCTGAATGTTCATACCAGTGATGCGTTAGAAAATTACGCCATCCAATTGGTGATGGCAACGAGAACCCCAGTTGCATTTGACCAACGTTTGAGTCAATGGATTCGATATGGCGCCAGTCCTCGTGGCACATTGGCATTGGATCGCTGCTCAAAAGCGCACGCTTGGTTATGCGGGCGAGATTATGTCACGCCCGATGATATCCAAACCATCGCGCACGATGTTTTGCGTCATCGTATTTTATTAACGTATGAAGCCGAAGCCGATGGGGTGACAACGGACGATGTCATCGATACCATTTTACAAAATGTGGCTGTTCCTTAGGAGGTGTCGTGTCAACGGGTATTACCGCATCGATCCCTGAACTGGTCAGTCTTAAACAGCGAATGCAGCGCCAACATGAGCCTATTTTAGCGCGGGCACAACAACCCGGTCATCGTGTTTCGCGGTTGCGCGGTAGAGGGATGGATTTTGCCGAAACACGGCATTATCAACCGGGGGATGAAATCCGCCATATGGATTGGCGTGTCACCGCTAGAACGGGTGAGCCGCATGTCAAAGTCTATCAGCAAGAACGCGAACGGCCAGTCATTATTCTGGCTGATTTTAATCCGTCTCTATTTTTTGGTACACGCGTTTGCCTAAAGTCAGTTGTAGTGGCAAAAGTGGCGGCTTTAGTGGCCTGGCGAGCGGTGAAGGCCGGTGATCGCGTGGGGGCACTGTTATTTTCAAGTGATACCCATCAAGAATTACAACCACGGAGTCGCGACAAAGGCATCTTACCGTTATTATCCAAATTAAGTGAGTTCAGTGAGTTTCAAAATCAAGTGGCACCACCAATGCTGCTGAGTGATGCGTTGATTCGATTGCGTCGCGTGGTGAGGCCTGGCAGTTTGATTATTGTTATCTCCGATTTTTATCAGTTGGATGAAGCAAGTGAACGCCATTTGAAACGATTACGTCAGCACAATGATATTATTTTTTATGCCATTACCGATCCAATCGAACAAGCGATTCCACAAAAAGGTCGCTATGGTATGAGTGATGGTACCCATCGTATTGTCTTAGATACTAGCCAAAATGCCGCCCAAAAAGCCTTTCGCCAACTGCAATTACAGCGCCTAGAACGGTTAAATTCGATTTGCCAATCAACTCAGATTGCTTGCCATACCATTCGCTCGGACGATGATTACGCTTTAATCATTAACCAAAGTTTAAACGGGAGGCGCTATGGATAAGCAGGCAGCACTAGCGCAACTCAAAGACATTCATCTCCCCGATGCAATCGGTTGGTGGCCACCAGCAGTAGGTTGGTGGTTGGTGATAGCAATCGTAGCATTGGTGATGGCATGGCTTAGTTGGCGAAGCTGGCGCTGGTGGCAGGCTATGAAACCAAAGCGGCAAGCGTTACGCATCCTTGAAAAAATTGAATCGAAAGCGAAATCAAATATCCCCGTGAATGATACGTGTGCCCAGGTATCTCAGTTATTACGCCGGGTGGCTTTAACCTATTATCCTGTCAATGAAGTCGCGGGGTTAAAAGGGGATGCGTGGATTATCTTTCTCAATAACCACAGCGATAATGTTAATTTTAATGCCGTCAGAGACCATCTATTAGTCTACCCTTATTGCAACCAAGCACAAGCAAGTTTGACACCTTTGTTTGATAGGACGCGGATCTGGATTAAACAACGGAGGCAGCCATGGTTGAAATAACCTATCCCTGGGTACTCTGGTTTATTCCACTGCCGTGGCTATTAAGATGGTTATTGCCACAAGCAAGGCAGGCGTTTGGACCCTCTTTAAAAGTGCCATTTTATCAGGACTTACAGCACGCGCTGCATGGCAAACATGTGACAATTGGCCAAAACAATTCATTTTGGTGGTGGGCAATCATCTGGTTATTATTAGTCATCGCAGCCAGCACCCCGCGTTGGGTTGGTGAACCACGCCCACTTCAACGCGAAGGGCGCAATATCATGATGGCGCTGGATTTATCCGGGAGCATGGAAGTGGATGATATGCTGCTACATGGAAGGCCAGTAAGTCGTTTGGCCGTGGTAAAACGTGCCGCTGAGCAGTTTGTCAAAGCGCGAGCAGGGGATCGTATTGGTTTAATTTTATTTGGTTCAAAAGCTTACTTACAAACGCCCTTAACCTATGATCGCCTAACTGTATTGGATCGAATCCAAGATGCAACCGTGGGGTTAGCTGGAAAAACAACGGCGATTGGCGATGCTCTGGGATTATCAGTTAAACGGCTACAAGATGTGCCGGCAAAGGGGCGAATCATTATCTTATTAACTGATGGGGTAAATAATGCCGGTTTGCTTGACCCGCTGCCTGCGGCAGAGTTAGCAAAAAAAGATGGGATTAAAGTGTATACGATCGGTTTGGGTTCAAAGACAACGCATTATGGCATGGATCCATTTATTCAGATGGGCCCGGTTGCGGATTTGGATGAAAAAACACTTCGCCAGATTGCGCAAATGACTGGCGGGCAATATTTTCGTGCAACCGATCCGCAGAGTTTGAACCAAGTGTATGACACCATCAATCAGATTGAGGCGATTCAACAAAATCAAGCGACAGTTCGCCCTCAAATCGACTATTACCCATGGTTTGCAGCGGCAGCTTGGTTGCTAGCAATGGCTTGGTTAAGTTATCACTTAGGATTGTACCGATTATTACCACGACGGGAAAACAGCCAGGAGGGAATGGTACATGAGTAGCCTTCACTGGATTAGACCCTATTGGTTATTAGCCTTGATTCCTTGTATTTTGGCGGCCTTTTATTTATGGCGCTATCAGACCAATCAAAGTAGTTGGTCAGCCATTTGCGATCCCCATTTGTTAAAGCATCAACTAGTGGCAAGTGGTAAACAACAGCGCTTGTCCATGCTACCGTTGATTGTTTCTTTGCTGTTAATGATTTTGGGATTGGCCGGGCCCAGTTGGACGAAGCTGCCAACGCCCACTTATCAAACGGTCATGCCGAGAGTCATCTTGCTCGATATGTCTTCAGCCATGCAAGATACTGATGTGAAACCCAACCGGTTGTTTCGCGCAAAATTGCTGATTCGAGACATTTTGGATCAAACGAAGGAAGGACAAATTGCTTTGATTGCATATTCCGGGATGCCTTTCGTGGTGTCTCCGTTAACGCAAGACAGTAATACCATTGAATCATTGTTATCATCTTTAAATAATGATGTGATGCCCGTTAGTGGGGATGACTTGGCTGCTGCGCTGCAAGAAGGAAAACAGCTGATTGAACAAGCGGGATTCCACATCGGAGATTTGTTGGTGATTACAGCAAATCAACCAACGCAACAAGCAATCGAAACAGCCGAATCGTTAGCAGAAAACAATTTCCAAACTTCCGTGTTGCCGATTAATGGTAATCATTGGATTTCCAATGCAGACAATGCGCTTGCAAAAGCTGGAAAAGGAATGGTTATCGATTTTCCCAATAGCGGTCCAGGACTGCAACGTTGGTTAAACGAAAGTCATCGCTCGCATCAATTACAAGCGGATGTTATGAATAATGTGCCCTTATGGAAAGATGAAGGCCATTGGTTCATGTTGCTAGCGCTTTTAAGCTTGATTCCTGTGTTTCGCCGGGGTTATTTGGAGGCATTGGCATGAAAAAACAGGGCTGCTTGTTACTAGGTTTGCTTTTTTGCCAGCCGCTTATGGCTTGGCAATGGAAGGATTTTTGGCGAACAGCGGATCAACAGGCAAAAACGATGATGCAAAAAGGCCAATACAAGCAGGCAGCAGAGACGTTTCAGCGCCCCGATTGGCAAGCAACGGCTGCCTATCGTTCAGGACAATATGAGCAAGCAGCAAAACAGTTTGGTCAACAAGATGATGCGGATGGCTATTTTAACCAGGGCAATGCCTTAGCGCATATGGGTAAATATGAAGAAGCGATAGAGGCCTATAAAGAAGCATTGGATCTCAGCCCAGACATGGCTGATGCCAAAGAAAATAAAGCCATTTTGGAAAAACTACTCAAAGAAGAACAGAAGAAAGAACAAAACCAAAACCAGGATAACCAAAACCAGGATAAGCAAAACCAGGATAACCAAAACCAGGATAAGCAAAACCAGGATAAGCAAAACCAGGATAAGCAAAACCAGGATAAGCAAAACCAGGATAACCAAAACCAGGATAAGCAAAACCAGGATAAGCAAAACCAGGATAACCAAAACCAGGATAAGCAAAACCAAGATAACCAAAACCAGGATAAGCAAAACCAAGATAACCAAAACCAGGATAAGCAAAACCAAGATAAGCAAAACCAAGATAAGCAAAACCAGGATAAGCAAAACCAGGATAAGCAAAACCAGGATAAGCAAAACCAGGATAAGCAAAACCAGGATAAGCAAAACCAGGATAAGCAAAAATCCCCTAAATCGGAGTCTGCCGAAAAGAAGCAGTCGACTTTGAGCCCAGAAGATGAACAAAAAAAACAAAGACTTCTTCGTTTAGTGCCCGATGATCCGGGTGGTTTACTACGCCAAAAATTCTTACGGGATTACATAAGACGGCAGCGAGGGTGGCAGTCATGATCAAACGCATAATCATTACCGCGCTATTAGTATGCTTTATGCACATAGTGGCCGCAAATCAGGTTCAAGTCCAAGTTGAATCCCAATCCATTGTGGCGGATAAACCCTTCACGGTTACCTTCCGCGTTGAAGATCCGAGTCAACAATTGACGCCAGATTTTAGTGAACTCGAAAAAGATTTTACCATCTTAAGCACAGCGACAAGCACCCGCATCAGCATTATCAATGGTCAACGTCAAGCAGAAGTAGTTTGGTCTGTCGTTCTGCAAACAAATCAGGCTGGCAAATTAATAATTCCTTCTATCAATTTTGGTCCCTATAGTTCGCCAGAAACGGCCCTAACAGTTGGAAAAAGAAGTCAAAGTGCCTCAAAATCGCTAAAGACAGATCAGCAGAAAACTCCTGTCTTTCTGCAAGCGGAAGTCAATAATAAAAAGCCTTATATTAATGAGGCCGTCATCTATACGGTCAAATTATATCGGCAAAGCGGGGTGTTTATTAATGGCAGCTACCAGCAGCAGGAAGTCGAAAACGCGTTAGTCGTCCCTTTAAACAAATCGCAAGATAGTACCATTTTATCCGATGGCCGTGCTTTTTTAGTTGAATCAATGACATATGCTATCTATCCCAATGACAAAGGTAAACTAATTATTAAAGCACCTTCCTTAAGAGGGACCATCAGCGATATTTATATGCGCCGTTTTGATATCGATGCCAATGAAGTGAGTCTCGATGTACAACCGATTCCTAAATCGGCTAAAAATTATTGGCTGCCAGCAAAACAAGTGACTCTCAGCCAGAATTTCAGCCAAGACACCCGTGATTTGCAGCAAGGCAACACAGTTATTCGAACCATCAAATTGACTGCGGTTGGGTTACCTGCTCAATTAATCCCGGAAGTGACACTCCCTTCGGGTACAAAGGCGAAAATTTATGAGGAAAAACCTGAGCGAGATAATACCGCTAGCAATAACCAGGTCGTTGGCACATTGACACTGAAAGTGACCTATTTGCTGGAGAATGCGGGGGATATTGACCTTCCGGAAATTATAGTCAGGTGGTTTAATACAAAAACACGAAAATATGAAACCGCTACTTTGCCGAAACAACAATGGCAAGTCAAAGCATCACCCATCGGCAACTCAAAGCAATCCAACACAACATTAGGTACCCAATCCCAGCCTAAGTTACCTAAGCAATCAACCACTCCCGCAAAAACCATGGTGCATCAAGTTGCATCCAATTGGGTAATCATGGTCGTTATTGTCAGTATCCTTCTGTTTGTTGGCATCATTATCAAATTCCTCACCCATCGACAATGGAAAAAAGTGCAATCAAAGGTGGTTTCTGTGAGTGAACGGCGATTGCGTCATCAATTAAAATTAGCCTGTCAAAAGCAAGAGGCAAAAGAGGCGAAAGTGGCGCTTGTTGATTGGGCAGCACTGTATTTTGATAACCCGAATATTATCAACCTGAGCCAAGTGAGCAATCAAATTGGTCACTTAGGTTTTAGTAAGGCAATTCAAGAATTGAATCAGTATCTGTATTCCCCTAAGCCGGGTAGTTATTGGCGTGGTGACGCCTTATGGCAAGCATGGGAAGACTATTGCAAGAAACGGAAAAACTCAAAGAGCAAAAGTAGCCAGTCCCTATCTCCCATGTTTCCGGAAACCTAGGCCATGAATATTGATGCTTATTTAAGCCAAGATGCCACGGGATTAGCTTTAGCCATCAAACAAAATGAAGCCAATTTCCAAGATCTGCTAAGTCTTGCCTGTGAACGAGCTGACCAGGTGAATCGCAAAATCAATGCGATCACGCATCAATTTCCCCAATTAGCTGAGCGTTTTATCATGCAGTTAAAAGGCGATGAACCCTTTTATGGTGTGCCCATCGTGGTGAAAGAGTTGGGCCAAGCCATCCCCGGTCTGCCAATGCGATGTGGTAGCCGGTTATTGGCCGATAACTTGGCTCAGTATCAACATGATTTTATTGGTAAGATTTTAGCATTGGGCTTTGTTCCATTTGCAATGACGAATACACCCGAATTTGGCCTATCCTATGTGACCGAAAGTCAGCTTTTTGGACCTTGCCGTAACCCGTATGACTTAACCCGAAGTGCTGGTGGATCGTCAGGTGGCTCGGCAGCGGCAGTGGCGTCGGGTATTGTACCTGTTGCCACCGCCAGTGATGGCGGTGGTTCGATTCGTATCCCTGCTGCTTGCTGTGGACTTGTGGGATTTAAGCCGTCGTCGGGTATGATGCCTACTGGCCCCATTAGTTACGATCCTTGGTCAGGGATGGCTGTTAATAATATCGTCAGTCGAACACTCAGAGATACGATTCGCATTTTTGAATTTTTTCATCCTCCCTTAAACAAGGAAAAGAAGGCCGACAAACCAACATTTGTCCTAGGCAAAGGACTTTTTAATGATGTGCCGATATTTCCTCCCTTTCAAGAAGCCTTTCTCTCGTTTATTGACAAGTTAAATCAAGCTAACTATACCGTTGTGGAGCGAGCATTTCATTTACCGTTGCAAGAAATCGGTGAAACAGTCCTCACGCTGATAAAAGCCAATATCAGTGCGGAGATGCAACGGATTGAGAAAACAACGGGAAAGGCGATTACCTCTGATTTATTAGAGCCAGCTACTTGGGCTTTTTATGAGGGAGGCAAAAAATTAAGTGCCGCCGATTTAATTTTGGCGAGGGACAGTCTTTTTCAATTATTGCGTCCTGTCAGAGAGGGATTGTCCGATAATGAAGTGATTATTAGCCCGGTCTTAGCTCAGCCCCCCTTACCACTTGGACAATTATCCACGTCCGATCATTTTGATACCTACATCGAACAACATCTATTATTTTGTCCCTTTACAGGCTTATTTAATCAAACGGGAATGCCAGCGATTAGTCTGCCTTACTCCATGGCGGGTGGGTTTAATTTTTCTGTCCAATTAGGAGCAAGAAAAGGGAACGATCATGCGTTGCTCAAGGCTGCTAATCGCTTGTTAGCTGAAGGTATTATCACCGAACGTGCCCCTATTTTTCCGGGTAGCGGTAAATGACTCGTTGGCATCGGACACAAGCAGCGCTGGTCCTATTTGATTGGGCGAAGGATTTAAAATATTGGCCGAATGTTCGTCGGGATGTGGTGGCGGGTCTTACCGTGGCAATGCTGTTGATCCCGCAATCCTTAGCGTATGCACAACTCGCGGGCTTACCAATATACTATGGGTTGTATGCGGCGTTCATACCCCCCATTATCGCAAGTCTATTTGCATCTTCTCGGTATTTATCCACGGGGCCTGTTGCCATCACCTCCCTTTTAACCGCTTCAGTATTACAGAACTTAGCGGTTTCTGGCAGCGATGAATACATTGCTTATGCCATCGCTTTGTGTTTGCTTGCCGGAATAATTCAATGTGGCTTGGGGGCGCTAAAGCTAGGAAGGGTGATGAACTTCATTTCCTATCCTGTGATGATTGGGTTTGCCAATGCAGCGGCGATAATCATCGCCTTAGCACAATTGGGAAATTTAATTGGTATTCCAACCCCGCCTGCGACTCATGCGATTGATGCGTTTTTTAAGGTGATACAAGATATACCCAATCTCGTGAATATTGCGAGCCTGTCGATTGGATTATTAGCCATCCTCTTGATCATTATTGGCCAATATTATTTCCGCCGATGGCCTATTGTATTAATGGTTGCGTTGTTAACAACGCTAATTGCATGGCTAACAAACTATCAGCAACAACGCACAGTGACCTTCGATCAAATCATAAACCCTTCTATAGCCATGCTCATAAAAAGTCGTGCAAGCTTTGAGGAAGACTCCGCTAAGTTAATTGTCAATATTGAAAAAGCACAACGTCAAGTGGATGAGGCGATTGACACAGAAGACACCCCTGAAGATAAGATGGCGGGATTAATGAACCAACTCAGCCAAGCAAAATGGCAGTTAGAGCAACGTATTATTCGTGATAAGGTTGATAAAACTGCTTTAAACCGCATTCGCTTGCGCGAGTTAAGCACGGAAAAAGGGGTGCGCTATTTCATTGAAGGTCAAATGTCGCCCATTGGCAAAGTCGGTAAAAAAGTATGGCAAATCGACGATTACTATCTTGATTATGTTGATATTCGTACTGGCGGTGAAGTCGTTGGCAGCATACCCTCGGGGTTGCCTTCATTCCAATTGATTGCATTGGACAGTCGATTGATTAAACGCTTATTAATTGGTGCATTGGCGATCGCCTTGATTGGATTTATGGAATCGATTGCGGTGGCCAAACGTTATGCGACAGATAAGCGAGAATCGTTGAGTATTAATCAAGAGTTAGTTTCCCAAGGGTTGGCTAAAATAAGTGGGGCGTTTTTTCAAAGTATGCCTGTTTCAGGTGGATTTGCGCGAACGGCATTAAACATGGCAAGCGGTGCACGAACTAATTTTTCAAATATAGTCGCCGGTCTGACAGTCGGTTTGATACTGCTGGTAGGAACAGGCCTATTTTATTATCTACCAAAAGCAACGTTGGCTGCTATTATTATCGTTTCAGTCATTGGGCTGGTCAATTTTCCTGCCATGTTCCATATATTCCGTGTTAGTCGGAATGAAGGGTTTTTGGCGTTATTTACCTTTGCGGCTACTTTGCTATTAGCGCCACGCATCGATTATGCCATATTGCTAGGGGTGCTCGTATCTTTGGTGATTTATTTAAATGAGGGAATGAATCCCAAAATCGTGGAGTTGGTCCGCCAAGATGATAACGAGTGGGGAGAAGTTCGCCCAGGGCAAGCAACGTGTTATTTGATAAGCATGATTCGCTTTGGCGGCTCGTTATATTTTGCCAATGCGACCTATTTTGCCGATACCTTGCTGGAGTTAGTCAGAAGCCGTCCAAAATTAAAGTATATTATCGTGGATTGTATCCGGGTAAATAAAATTGATGCCAGTGGCTTACAAGCCTTAGAGAATGTGGTATTTCAGCTCGATGATGCTGGTGTGGAAGTTTGGTTTGTTCGAATGAGACAGTCGGTTAAGACAATATTAGAACATAGCCAGTGTCCTCTCTTGAAAAAAGAAACCCTATTTTTTGCAAGTCATCGCCAAGCCATCGATGCGCTCACTCAATATTTAGGTGCAAAGCATATGAACAATTGCCCATTAGCGAAAATCAAAGGCAAGCACTAACAGGGTTTGTCACCGACCCGAGTTACTTATCATCAAACAATGATTTCAACGCTCTAACGCGGGATTGAACTTGAGCGTGAAGTTGTCGCAGGATTATTAATCAACTATTATTAAAATAGTAACTAATTGTTTAGGGACGTTCCCTAATAGAGATGAGTAGCGAAGACCGATGAACATGCCACAAAATAAAAAGGACATCCTGCGTTTTGTCGGTTGGTTTTTTGTGTTCAATGCTATTTTATTTTGGCTATTAGGTTATGGCTATTTAGAGAAAATATTACTATCACCCTCCTTGTTTGAAAATACAATCGTTGATTTTACCAGTCTAACGGGCAAAACAGTTGTCATCGTTTTTGCTGTCGTCAATTATCTTTGTTATATGACGGCATTGGCGTTTTTTCCAGCCATGCCCATACTACTCATAGCTTACTTTATACCGATTAAGCGGCTTATATGGTTATTTTGCATCGGAATTGGCACATTGAGTCTGATGTTGCTCATTATTAACAATAATATTTTCTCCATGTTTAAGTTCCATCTCAATACGCAAATTCTGAGTTTGCTGTTTGAAACTAAAGGGATGGATGTATTTGAATTTTCGATGCGTGAATACGTCACGTTTTTCACCGTGCTTGGGGTGGTGTTTTTTATTGAAATTTGTGTTGCCTATGTCGTTTGGACAAAAATAATCATTCGTAAAAAGCTGCATTTTGGAAAGACACTCGCGACATTTTGGCTGGGTGGGTTCTTGTTTAGTTATTTCATGTTAATGCTGTCAATTGATAACAACAATAATTTATTTAGTCAGCAAACACCCAATTTACCATTATATAACCAATTGTTAGTCTATTTGATCCCGGATAAAAATGCGGCAGATATATTGTATCGCTACAGTGAAGAGCACTTTTCACAACCTATTTTCTCAGATGAGAAAATGAATTATCCGCAGAACCCTTTGTTGTGTTCAAGGCCAGAGAATCCTCCTAATATCATCCTCATTATGGTTGATTCCTTAAGGTATGATAGCTTGAAAGACCATATGCCTAACCTAAATAAGTTTGCAAACAAAGCTTGGCAATTTAACAACCATTTGAGCGGCGGAAATGCAACTCAAGCGGGGTTGTTCAGTATATTTTATTCGATTCCAGCTAATTACTGGACCGCTGCCCTAAAACATAAGATTCCACCTGTATTCATGCAGTTATTGCTAAAGTATGGTTACTTAACCAAAATTGTGTGGTCGAGTGAAATGGTCAATCCGCCGTTTCATCAAACAATTTATCATGGCTTAAGCGATTTGAATATTCATGGGGCGCCGGGTGACGATGTTGGTCAACGAGATCAATTTGTGACGGAGCAAGCCATTCGTTTTTTGCAGGATAACCATCAAAAGCAACCATTATTTCTGAATCTATTCTATGATGCACCGCACGCATATTGTCAAGATCAAAGCTATCCAACCCCTTATCAGCCGTCTTTAGAACAATGTTCACGGATTGCCATGACCAACGATGTGGATGCTAAGCCCTACTACAATCGCTACTTAAACGCGGTCAATTTTGTTGACGGTGAATTAGCAAAACTGTTAACCAACTTAGAAAAACTAGGGTATTTAAAAAACAGTATTATTATCATTACCTCCGATCATGGCCAGGAATTTAATGACAATAAACAAAATTACTGGGGGCATGCTGGTAACTTCACCAAAGCGCAAGTGCAAGTTCCGCTTATTATTTATTGGCCAAACAGCAAACCTAGGACCATCGACTATTTAACGAGTAGTTATGATATTGTCCCAACCTTACAAAAGCGAGTATTTCAATGTCAAAATCCAATCATTGATTACAGTATTGGTCAGGATTTATTAGTCAAACATAATCGACTGCCATTTGTTATTTCAGCAAGCTATAGCAATCTAGGATTGATTGAACCCGATCGTTTGACCACATTCCGAACATCCGGGGAAATATTTATTCGAAATCCAAACGCAGAACCTCAGCCTGATGCAAAACCTCGATTAAGCAGCTTGAAAAAAGCATTGCAATTGATGCGTTTGTACTTTGTTAAATCGTAGGGATGTTCCTTAACTAAGCTCATAATTCCTCTTATATTAAAGTGCCTCGGTCTTATGTATGGCTTCCCTTTGCTCAATACGTCCCGACTAGCCACGGCCTGTTTCTGAGGGATCCACACGAAATTAAAACTTCCGACGTACCGCGCTTTATGCGCGGTATCCAGCACGATGTATCGTTTTTACCAGAACCATTGGTTCCCTAATAAGCATCTCCTGGATGCCGCGAACACGTCGCGGCACGTCGGGATGTATGGTATATTCATTTAAAAACATTGAGTTACATAAAAAATTCGTGTGGATCCCACAGGGACAAACTGCCGAAAGGTTGTGTTTGTGGGTAAGCTTAAGGTCTCAAAAAATGTCTATTCTTCAGAGACCTACCGACAACCCTTAAATCAACTACCTTGGGCTAATTGGTGCAGAGGATGTTTGTTCCTTAGATTTGCTAGGATGTTCTTCTTTGCTCCCGAATAGAAGGAATGAACCAAACTGCGATAGTTTCGAAAAAGAAGACGTTCGTTGTTGCCTTGGCATTGCTTGACTCTGTTCTGCATAATCTAAGGTGGTAGCCGATTGGACGGGCTCTTGAGCTCGTGTGTATAGTGTATTGGTTAATTTGAGTAGTCGTTGAAGTAGGTCCTTATTGTTATCTGGTTTATCGTTGGCATCCGGATCGAGCTGATTTTGATACTCAGACCATAAAAAAGTGGCAATATCTTCACAATCGATGGTTTTTCGCTTTTGATGGATAGACGGTTTTTGGTTCTTTTGAATCGCCGATTCTATTTTAGTAAGATTTGTTTCAAAATCATCTTTATGCTCCCACTCAATTGTAACGGGTTGTGGCTTTAATATTGCCCAACTGATTTTTTCCGACATCTCCGTTATGATGTTCGTGTTAAAAAACAAAGTTTTTGCTGCAATGCGTTGTTTGCTTTGATACACCTGCTCAACTTCCTGGCCAAAGACGGCTGCTTTTAAACTCGCGTCTGGGTTGCCATCCTTTCCAAATTGTAAACTTCTCAGTAACACGATGATGCTGGGAATATGGTTATTGGTGGCATTAGTCATGTTTTTTAAATCTTTGAAACTATTATTACACGACAGCGTTTTGTCCAGCTCTTGGATGAATTTTCTATCTCTCGATAAAACCTGGGAGCAATTTTTAATTCGTTTGCTGATTCTTGCATCGCCGAAAATCATATTGAGCATCATTAGGCTATTGATATCAGCAAAATTACCTTCTTTTGTGATGTAAGATAATTTTTTTGCAACGTTCACTAGTAAATGAACCGCTGCAGTAAAACGGGTATCATTGAGCTCAAGCAACGTATTGATATGGCTGGTTGTGAAGAAATTAATATAACGAATAAATTGATTGATATACTCTCTTTTATCTTCTGCTTGAAAGAATTCAGCCATCGGTATGGATTGAAAATAATAGCTCGATGCGTTAATTAATTCGGTGGCAATCCCTGAAGCAATTTCATGTCGATTTTTTTTGCGGTGGGCGTTTATCCCTTGTTCAAATAATTGAGAAAATGAGAGCAATTCACTATTTTGCAAGCTTTTTTGAAACGATTTTTCCAGGCTTGTAATGTTCTTAGTCAACATTGATTGATTAAATTTCTGAGTAAGGTTAAAAACGGTTTCAATTTCTGATCCAAAATACCCATCACATTTCGTTAGTTTTTGTTGACGACGATTGAGTTTATGACAAAAATGGGCAAATTGATTTTTTGCATAGTCGGAAAAATCGTGGCTACGGTGATGCACCAGATGTAAGACGATGATTTGAGCTATACCAATTTGTCGCCGATTCATCAAAGGAATAAGTTTATTGAGGGCACGAATGAGCTTGCCAGGTGTGGCTGTATGGCATAATCCATTTAACGCATTGGCAAAATCGACGGTGCCTAGTTCGTCTGATTTATCCACATATTGAACTTGTTTTGTGGTCAGTTTCCAAAGGATTTCCAGCCTTTGCTGTTGTGCTTTCGAATGCGATAATTCAACAAAAGCAGGCTCTTTGGGAACTGATTTAATATGACACTGATCATACCAGCCTAAGCATTTTAAAAATAGCGTTTCATATTCCTGCTCTATTACCGTTTGCTTGGTGGTTTGATATTGACGAAGATGGCCCAGGATTTGCTGATAGAGAAAAGGGGTGAGTGGTCTTTCTTCACAAATGCGCTGCAACTCGTCTGTGTCCAAAACGGAATAGGTCTCACAATATTGATAAAATAATTCAAGCTGGGATGTGGTGAGATTGCATGGTTTTCCTTCTTGAAGGTCGAGGTGTAATTGATTGATGAGTGTGGTCAACTGCCCTTTTAGGATGAGTTTATCGATGGGTATTTGACCCTCTCTTGGTGTTGTTACTAAAAGACTGTTTTTACGTGGTCGTTTGGCTAAGAAGGAAAGTTCACCAGAAAATAGCGTTGGATTAGACGATTCTGTTGTCATACCACGGGTATCACGTGCCGATAGTTGGGGATGGTTATCGCGGAATTTTTCAACATGCCTCAGATCAGGACTACTATTTAGGTCTTTTAAGGATTTTAACTTAAACAGCTTATCCGATTTATCAACACTTTCATGGCCTTTCATGCTCAAATTCCTGAGTAATATCTATCCAAGAAATACAAGATAGCATTTTCATCGAAAATGTATAGTGGTTTTTGTTAGGCGGCGTCCGAATAGCCTTGATAGCCAAGATAAGTGTAATGTGGCAAGGAATGAAACAATCCCACGTTTTTAATACGTTTTTAGGCCAGATTTAAAAAAAATGATTGACATTTCCGTAACTTACTTGTATCAAGAGAGTAAGCGCCAATACCGGTGCATGGCTTGTTAGGGATAACAGGTGCTCTACCGTTTGTGTAGTGATTTTTTCAAGGAGCGAAAAATGAACGCAAAAGTCTTTTCTCAGCGGTTTAACCGTGAGTTGGCAACCCTGGGCTTACCAGAAGAATTGCATGATAAAACTAAAGCGGTTGCTAAAGTTTTCGGGGTCACGCGTCACATGGCCAATGCTATGATCTTTGGCCACCTTACACCGAATGAAGAGCAGTTAGATAATATCGCTTCGATTTTGGAAGTTTGTCCCAAGTGGCTAAGTGGCGCCACTGATCGTAAAAAGGGCTACTCACCGAAGGGATCCGAAGCAGAAGTTGCCTAGGATGGATGCATAAGCCCCCGTATTCAAGCTTCATCCAATGCGGGGGCTTACGTTATTTCCAACTGAGTCAATAATAGCCAAATTACTGGCCTTTTCGTTGACAAATTCTATCTGCCATATAGCCAATCGCCCCTGCATAATAGATAGAATGATTATACCGCAGAATCATTTTATAATTGGGGAATACGAGAAACGTCGGGCCGCCATAGGGCTTAATGATACTACCTTCCAGATGCTGATATGGCAGTGCCTTACCATCAAGAGTGCGGATACCCATAGCATTCCACTCAGAGGCTAGCTTCACCGTACTTCTCCCTTCAAGTTTGTCATCAAAGTTGCGTGGTAAGCGAACTTTAATCGCCCAAGGCTCCAAGCCTTGCCATCCATTTTGTTTCATGTAGTTAGCAATGGATGCGAAAACATCGGGTTTGCTTTTCCAAATATCTTTCCGGCCATCACCATCGTAATCAACGGCATATTGTTTAAAGCTTGACGGTAAAAACTGCGGTTGACCCGAAGCGCCGGCCCATTCCCCTTTATAGTCTTTGAGGCTAACATGGCCTTCATCGAGAATTTGCAAGGCTAATAATAATTGTTTCCGGAAAAAAGGCTTTCGATTCGAATCATAGGCGAGTGTTGCAAGCGATTGAATGACGGGGAAATCGCCCATATACGTCCCATAGCTTGTCTCCATACCCCAAAACGATACAATGAAACATGGATCAACATTGTATTCTTGGGCAATTTGATCGATTAAATGTTTGTGTTGCTTATAATTGCGGACACCCATCAGGATTCGATATTTTGACGCGCGTGTATGCACATATTTTTCAAAGGTTAGTCGATGTTCAGGCTGATGTTTTGATAAACCACGAACGCGTCGATTTGGCTCATGGATTGTGCTAAAAGCATTATCAAATGTTCTCGCTGAAACACCTTGTCCAAGCGCTTCACGGCGCACATCAGCAACCCATTCACGCCAATGTTGTGTAGTGGCGAGGCTTAGCATGGGTTGGATAATCAGATAGGAAAAAGCAAGAAGACGAAGCATTTTTTTCATGGGGTACCCCTTTATTATTTTTGTGCTTTTTAAGTCAAAAACCTTAGCCATGAGTGAATACACATAGCATTTATACATAGTATAGCTAAAGATCCTTATTTGTGTCTGGTGATGTCAGATTTTTATTGCTAATCTAAGAAAATATTCTTTTAATCAATTGGATAGTATGAACATAGAACATCTTACCGCTGATTTGTTTTATAATGGTGTTGTTAATGGTTGTCATGAATTAATTGAATCAAAAGATAGAATGAATGCCATCAATGTATTCCCGGTAGCAGATGGGGATACGGGCGATAATATGGCTTCTACTGCTCAGGCAATTATTCATTTAGCCCAGCAAAGCGATGATCTTTCTGAAACGGCAAAATCCATTGCAGATGCCGCTGTCATCGGCGCTCACGGTAATTCGGGAATGATATTTTCACAGTTTTTCAATGGATTGGCGGAAGGAATCAATCATGATTTAGTGGTTTCACCACAGGTGTTTTCAAAATTAATTCTTCATGCAAGTGCCTCCGTGCGTCAATCGATAGCCCACCCCGTTGAAGGCACTATTTTGACCATGATGGATAAATGGGCTGAGCTATTAAATAAGCACGCCAAACAGTCAACTTGCTTTATTCAACTCTTTAAAGATTGTGAAGATAGCCTTGACAAAACCTTGCAAGCCACCCAGTCCATGCTCGATGTCTTGAAGGAGGCGAAGGTGGTTGATGCAGGGGCTCTCGGATTTACCCAATTTGCTAGAGGCTTCACCAACTATATTTGCGATCCAAAAGCGATGTATGAACATCATGAGGTAGCGGAAACAATCTATCAGCAAGCCCATCTGGGGGTAGAATATGACCATCCACCAGCGCTTCGCTATTGTACAGAAGCAGTTATATGTCAAAGCGAAATCGATCAAGAATCCTTGGGGAAATTATTAACTAGCCACGGGGATAGCGTTGTGATATCGGTCAATCCCAGGCTGTGTCGCTTTCATGTTCACTGTAATAAGCCCTGGTTGCTATTTGACGAGCTGAGAAATCATGGGTTGATAAAATACCCCAAAGTTGACGATATGCATCGCCAGTATGAGCAAGTCCATCATCGAAAAAGTCCGATTGCATTGGTCATGGATTCCAGCGCCAATGTCCCCCAAGTATGGATGGATGACCATCAAATTCACTTGATCCCAGTCAATGTCCATTTAGATGGCAACGATTTATTAGATTATTACTGTGTGGATAATGACAATTTTTATCAGCAACTCAGCCAGACCAAGCAATACCCGCAAACATCCTTTCCCGCGCCTGGCGTTATCAAGCATAAATTTCAACAAATTTATGAACATTATGACCATGTCATTGTTATTACCATTTCACAAGCGCTGAGCGGAACCCACGATGCCATTGCTCGCGCAGCGGCGGATTTTGATAATATTACCGTCGTCAATTCCAAAAGCGTTGCTGTGGGTTCTGGGCTAATGGTGCTTGAGGCGGCTAAACGGATAAAAGCCTGCGAGCCTGTCGAAGAAATAGTAAAAGTCATTGATACTTTGTCAAACAGGATACAAGTGCTCGTCATGGTCGATCAATTTGACTCACTCATTCGCTCGGGTAGGGTAAGTAGGATAAAAGGTAAACTTGCGCAATGGAGTGGGGCAAAACCTATTCTTAGTCTGGATGAAGAGGGTAAGGTAATGCTTATCGACAAAGCCTTTAGTGAAAGAAAGGCTTTCGCCAAGATGATTCAAACAGTTTTAGAAAATAGCAGCCATAATCGTTTGATGAGTTATGCCATCATTCACGCAGGTGCTGAAGAAAAGGCGCGCTCCTTTGCGGAATTAACCGAAGAAGCATTTTCTATGAAGCCAGAGTTTATTGAACCTGCTTCGTTGGCCATTGGTTTACATGCTGGCCATGGTACGATTGGGCTGGCCGTTCAATACGAAGAGCCGATACGATAATGGGACGGGTTCTGTGCTGGCTTTATCATTTCATTGCCTATTACATCACCTGGTTTGTATGCATTGGTTATGCTGCTGCCGGTGATCAATGGTTAGGGCCAGCCATTGCGGGGGGCCTCGTTGTTTCCCAGGTTGTTGTACAGATTGTGTGTGTTAAACCGTGGCGACGAGAGCTGCTTTTTGCGTTGGTATTGATGTTGATTGGCATCTTGGTCGATTCCATCTTTTTAAGAACGGGATTGATTTATTTTAAATCCAATCCGTTTGCCGATATGGTAAGTCCTCCGTGGATGGCTTGCTTGTGGTTAAGTTTTGGTTTTACCATGCCCATCACCAGTAGTGCATGGTTACATCGCTATGTCGTCTTAGGCGTGCTTACTTTTTTTTCTTTGCCGTTTGCTTATTGGGTGGGTGCTGTGGTGGGGGCAGCAACAATCAATACAAATTGGTTTTATCCAGCTTTAGGCGGAATTTGGATGATATTACTGCCATTATTATTACATTATCTTTTTATAAGGAATAAACGATGATATTTCTTGGGGCTTTTATTTTTGTATTCATGCATATGACAGCCTTTTGGTTTTTATATCGTCTTTTAAAAAACCCCTCCATTGTCGATGTGGGCTGGGCGAGCGTTTTAACGTTGACAGGCTGGGTTTTTTTATTATTTGGAAATCACGCGGTGATAAGTCTTATATGCGGCGCCCTGCTTTTGATTTGGGGGCTTCGATTAGGTGGTTATTTATGGTTTAGCCGAGTTGGAAAGGGACATTTGGATAAACGGTATACCAAATTAAGTGAAGGTTGGAAGATGGCCAAAGATTTAGGGTTTTTCCTCAATTTTCAATTACAAGGGATACTGGCTTTTATAATCGCCCTGTCTTTTTATTTTATTAGCAAACGGACCGGTATGGTGGGATGGGATGGTTTAGGGATAATGATGATTGTGGTGGGGTTAATCGGTGAAAGTGCAGCTGATTATCAATTACAAGCTTATAAGCGAAATGCGAAAGAAGCCGTCTGCCAAAATGGATTATGGCGATATTGCCGTCATCCCAATTATTTTTTTGATTGGCTAAGCTGGCTAGGGTTTAGCTTGATTGCTATTCAAGCTCCCAATGGTTGGATTGCTTTCGTATCTCCTTTGACCCTATACATCATCATGGTCTACATAACCGGTCCCATGACAGAAGCGGGATCTTTGAGTTCTCGCGGTGAGGCTTATCGAACTTATCAACGACAAACGAATCAATTTTTTCCTGGGCCACGGAAAAAGGTTAAGAACGACAATTTTCAAGCTTAGGATTATCGCTTAGCACTTGTTTATATAGCGACATCATTAACTCACCGCTTTTATCATTGTCGCCATTGGTAGCGCTATTAAATAGAGCAGAAATGATAACCTTATTACAGGGAACAACCATATATATAGCGCGATACCCTAAGGTTTCCCCTTCATAAAACCAGTAGCGTCCTATCCGTTTATCATACGCTTGGATGATCCCCAATCCAAATCCTCGAGGTTCTTGCCAATTAACCTCCTTGATTGGTTTGCCAGTTTTTACTGACACCAAGGATTGCATTTTTGCTTTTTGCTCTTTCGACAGTAAATTATTTTGCAAAAATAACGCGTCGACCCAGCGAACTACATCTTCACTATTGGCCACAATTCCGCCGGCAGCACCTGCCCAGCTTAAGTTATTTTCACGCACATCTTGCCCAACCAATTCAGGATTGACATAGACATTATAAGCATAACCGGAAATAAGGCGTTTGCTAACGTCGGTGTTGGCGCTGGGGATGGGGTAGAATGTATTTTTTAAACCTAATGGCTTAATGATTTGCTCTTCTAATAATTGGGCTAAGGTGCTTTGACCTTTGCCAGTGAGGATCATGTCCACCAAAATATAGCCCGTATTGGTATAATCGTATCCTTGTCGCAATGGGGGACTATAGTTTTTAACATAGACCAAATCGATTAATTCAGTTCGATTCCAGAATCGCTTGATATTGTCGACATAACCAATGTTCATTTTGGGAGAGTCTGAATAATTGGGTAAACCGCTGGTCATATTCAACAAACTAGCCAAACTTAGATTATCCCAATGTGGATAGGCATTGAGGTAAGTTTTAACTGGCTTTTCAATCGCGAGTTGGCCTTTTGCTTCTGCCAATAGTGTCAGGGCCGCGGTAAATGATTTTGTAATACTACCGATTTGGAACAAGTCATTTGCGGTGATTGGCACTTTTTTATCGTGGGAACGGTGGCCAACCACATAAGTTTTTAATTTATCACCGATTTTAATGGAAACCTGGATGGCTGAAAAATATTCCAATTGATGGTAGGTCTGGAAATGATTGACCAACACGTTTTCAATCGCATTAACTTTTTTAGGTTTGTTTGCTTGTTTAGCAGCTGAAAGTGCTATTAAAGGCATTAAGCATAATGCTAATAATATGAAACTTTTGCGAAACATGCCACCGATCCTTTTGACGCTTGCGGATAATCTTTCATCATGCAACGACTTGTTCTTAAGATCAAGTTGGCAATATTAATTTTATGGCGATGACAATCATCAAGATGCCGCTTAATAGTTGCAATCCGCCCCAAATTTTATCTTGGATGAGAAAGTCGGAAAAATGATAGGCAGTCAATGTTAATAAGAAAAACCAAAGGAAACTCGCTGTTAGAACGCCGATTAAAAAAGTGGTAATGTGAGCACTGTAGGGCACAGAGCCTCCACCAATTATTATCATGCTATCAATAATGGCTTGTGGATTTAACAAGCTAAAGCCCAAGGCAAGAAAGATAATTTTCCAATAGCTACTTTCGCCATTTTCCGTATTGGTTTGCTTTGGACCGGATTGGGTGATTGCACCGCGAATGGATTTGCTGCCATAAATTAAGAGAAAAACGCTGCCGGCTAAGGTTAACCAAAAGGTCAAGCTCGGATGTTGTTCTAGCACATGGTGAAGGCCAGTGATGCTGCCACCAATGAGAATGATATCACAGACAAAGCAAGCAGTAGCTGATACGAGCGCATGTTGTTTAAGCACACCTTGGCGGATTAAAAATAAATTTTGAGGCCCTAGTGAGATAATTAACGAAATGCCTAGGATAAAACCATAAACAAAAACCACGGACTTTCCTGCTTGTTAGACTATTAGGTAAAAGATTATATCATAGTTTGAGGATGACAGGATTCATTAAGCGGTCCTTTTTTTTCCAGCCATCGAGCAAATCGCGATGATTCGCCAAAGATCATGGTGGATTACAATAAGCCTTTTTGATATAATGTTGGTCATTTTTAAGTCTAACTACTTGTCCTATGCCAGAAAGTGTCAAAAGCCAATGCTTGGTTGTAAAAAAAATCCCCACATCATTTTTCTGGGATGACAACATCAAACGCTATGAATGGCAGTATGGTGTTCAAGCCATCGGTCAAGATTATAGTGATACCCTGCTTAAAAAAATAGTAGCGATTTATTCTCCCTCAGATGATGTCCAAACCCAAAATGCATTCACTCAACTATCTGCTAATACAAAAGATAGTTTAGACGTCCTGTCTCAAACCAAGATTCCCATTAAAAAACACATTACTATTTCAATGGAGCGCATTGCATTTCTTGATGAGATTAACGATTGGCAAAAGATATCAAATATCGTTCAATGTATGATGGAAAATATGGATAAGCTACTAGATAAAGGCAATACAATCAGCCTGGATTTTAAGGAAGTGTTTTTTGTGCCAGAGGGAGAATCTCCCCCGCTTCATTACCGTCCAGGCGTTGATATCTGTGTTAGTAGTATTGACGAATATTATAAAAGAAAAAATCGGCTTTCTTACCAATTTGCAAAGGCGCTGCTGAGAAAATTTCGCATCAGCCGCGACGATGACTCTCAATCAAAGCAAATAATTAATCGTTATTGCACCGAGCCGTATGATAGCAAAACGCATAAAAACACTATCTATCAATACACGACCCCTTTAAATGAGATTGCGTTTTATGACACGGAGCTTTCCTATTACCTCCAATGTCAGTATGGCTCTTATAATGTAATGGCATTTAATTACCCAGTTTCTGTTAAGCAATTAGCAACTTGGTTAAATCAATATCGACACGAAAAAGTTGTCCTATTGAAAGGGAAGCAGTATGCCAATGAATCGATACGGCAAAAGGTTTATGAGGAGCTGGTTGAATATATTAAGAATTCTGAATGCACTAATTTAATCCATGTTTTTTTGATAACCGACGATCAATCAACGAAAAATTTACTCAATCTAGTGCCCAACCATAGCAATCATGTGGGTCCATTTCAGCCATTAGCCGATGGGGTTGGTTATTACTTATCATCGACAAAACTCTTAGCTGAAACTCATCCGTATCACCATAAACTGTCATCCGATTTAAATAGCCTTAGAGTGATTACTCAATCCCCCAAAAAAAGGCAACGATTTAGCCCGGGGTCATATATTATCACCGAAGAAAAAAGCCCGGATATTCGTTCTTCAAAACTGCTAAGTAAAGAAGCAATCAAATCGAAGGTGCAATTAGCGCTATCCCATCAAGAAAGTGTTTCCCAAACCCAAGCCGTCAATGAACAAATTCAGGAGTCGTATGTCAATACGCAAAACGTGAAAGAAACACAATCTGAGCAGGCTTCTCACACGTCATCTTTCCACTGGTTTTTGTGGACAGCCAATTTCCAAGAATATTGTCAGATGCTACAAGCCCATGCTAAGAAGAAACTCAGTCAAATGACGCAAGATGATCTTCTTTTTAGCCAAGTGTATTTGACACAATATTACTGTAGCAACCACAGTAAGAAACATTATTATGAACAAATAGCGTATAATGAAAGCTTCCGTGAAGAGATTGCAGCAAAGCTGTTTGGTGTGGCAAGAATTGCCACTGATAACGAACATCAATCTTATTCGTTGATTAAAATGCCTCATAGGCACGTTGATGAGCTAACTAAAAATATGGCAGACTGGTTTGCTGTATACAGCGAACATGCCCTGGATGGGCTTCAGCAAAGCAATATAAGGGTGGAAAAGAAAATTTTTCAAGGCCCGGTCTTATATGATTTTGAGTGCCCCACTTATCATGTCGTTCCTAATCCGGTACCTTATCAGCCGCTAAATTTATCAAAATTTCATTATCTTGCAAAGCTGCAAGCATCACCGCCTGAAGCCAATGAATTTGATATTCCGCTGGATTATCATTTATTACTGCCCCACGATAAGTTAATGGCTCTAGATGAACAAGCAAGGCAAAAGCAAATAGAACAAGCGAGATCATTACTCAAGCTTTATCAGCCGAATCCCCCTTTTAGTGAAAAAGAAATTATTCAATTAGAAGCCTATTTATTTGAGTTGGTGGCGTTATATTACCCAGGCAATGATGAAAAACATCAGCCATTGCAACGCCTTTTTGCGCGTTTTGAAGTGCATAATGCCGATAACTTAAAAATCATTCTGCAAATTATTCTTTGTTTGGATAAAAATGGGCTTGATGCTTTTTTTGAATTGTTAACATTTCTTGAGGAGCGCTCATTAGGGGAGCTGTTCTATCAATATTATTTTAAATTTGCCGCCGATATTAATTCAGTTTATGATTTATTAGTACGTCCCTATCATTATTCCTTTCTCACATTGGCCGCAAGGGCTCATGAGGGGGGGTCGATACAGGATACCCCTGCTTTTGAGAAATTCGCATTCCATTTAATTTTATATTTAAAACAAAATAATTATGAGCTCACAAACCTGGAACTAAACGATCTCAAAAAATATTGGAATCGTCTCTATGGAAAATTTGTTGTGTATACGGGTAATCAATCGCAAGCTAAACAGCTTTTAGATAAATTAGCCAATAATCTCGTTGATGAAAAAAAGGCTCTATCCATTAACCATTTCGTTTTTTTAAATACGTTTTTCCAAGGGCTTGAACAATTAATCGACAGGGCGATGGAAAAAGATGTCTTAGAAGAGCAAATTGATGAGATAAAAGGCCTATCCCTTTTGCCGATGGATAGCTCCTATGCTATTGATTGGAATGATTTTCATTTGGTTTGTGCAGAAATGAAAATAGAAACCGCCCATTTTAACGCTAAAACAAAACGCTATTCGGTCACCAAAGAGGAACTACTCCAAGCCATCCTTAAGCACCAACCGGGTGATTCTTATCTGAAGACGGCGACATTTCGGTACCTAGGAGGACTGTCTTTACGTGAAGATATCGCGTTTTATCGCAAGCTGTTTACCTTGGCAGAAACATGCACCGATAAAAACGAGGCTTTCATCATCGAATGTTTAAGTGCCTTTTATGTGGCTAATTACACGGGGAGTGATTATGGACTGGTTGTTGATGAAAAAGAGATGACAACGAATTTTCGTCAATTTTTAAAAAAGCAGGATCCATCCATTAATCTTGATTTAACCAAGTTGAGCAAGTATGTGGGAGATTTTTGCCAATGTTTACATCAAATCCCGACCAATCAACAAAAAGGCATCGAAAGTTTATGGCAAATATGGCAAGAAAATAAGACACAAGCATTTAAATTTTCGAAGACGCCTATTCCGCAAGTCTTTTTAAGAAAATTTCCAACAAAACAACTGGGTCGCTTTTTAGTCAGTCAAAAAACTGCAATCGAAAAGGAATTATCCCAATTAAATCCCGATGATAAACTGGCTTGGGATATATTGGATCGCTGGTGCAGGCAATTAGGTATTTCACCTGAGCAGAAGCAGATATTAATGGTCAATCTCAAAACGCTCTTTCCTCAGCTTAATATGATGATCTTATTGCGCCATATCACCCAGATACATGCGCTACTTGAACAAATGTCATCCTTGTTTACAGAGAATCCAAAAAGTCTTTTGTATTTAGTCTTAGATGACTTTAGCGATAATCCAGACAACCTTGAGCAATTTCTAGCATTAACTAAGCTACTCTCTTTGGAATTAACGAATAAGAACAAAAATCATCAAAACAAAAAAATAATTCAATTCTTACAATATTTAAGCAACAACCGTAAGCTCTATGATAACTTGCCAGTAACAAGCGCTCTGCTGTCAATGGTCATGTCGGAGTTTTTAAAACCAGCGTTTAAGGGCGATGCGCAAGTTTTGATAACGCTTGGCGAAAATTTGATTGTAGAAGGCGAGCAAGCGGCAAAAATCTTTGCATCCCTCGTTCCGATAATCCATTCAAAAAACGGCCATCAATTTTTCTCTGTCTATGAACATTTAACGGCAACCCAACTAAAAAATTTAATCGCGTTAACACAGAAATCGCGATCGAGTTCTTTATCTTTGACTATCGCCCAATCGCTTTTGCAAAAAGATAAATTCAATAATTTTAGTGAGATACTTCCCTATCTCAACAACAAATCCGCCGAAGCAGCGCAGATTTTATTGTCGTTAGGGCAAATCCTTGCTGAATCTCAAAAAGAAGATTTAACTGCTGTATTAAAAGCACTGGATAAACACAGCGCCGATGATTTAAAAGCAATCCTGCGAGTGCGCAATTTATACCATATTCAAACAGAGACAGTATTAAAATGGTTGCATGCTCCCATCATCAAGGTCGCAATCGCTGATTTTACCAAGCAAAAACACTTAGAAAACCTAGAGCGATATCATTATGAACCGCAATTTGTAAAGGATAAAATTGCTCAAATCAAACTAAAATCTCACCAGGAGGCGGGAGGGGCGCCATTAAGTATCGAAGAACAAGATGCCCTTTGGCAAGATTACCAGACAATCATGTCTTATATGACTGAAAAACCGATACGATTAACCATTAATGGCATAACCCAAGAGCTCACCATCAATGAGTTGGATGAGCAACAGTTTCAGTTCCTGTTTAAATCTATCCAGGATAAACTAAAATCAGGCGAAAACCGCCATGACTATCAATTGCTGCTTATTGCCTTGGGTGCCGAAGCACTGTATCGAACTACCCATAAATTCCCGCGATGCACGCAAATTCTGACACTGCTGCAACACCTGCAGCACCCCAATAATATAATCCACGAAGTTAAAACAGGCGAAGGTAAGAGTATAATTGCCGCACTCCATAGTGTGTTACTTTGTGCAGCCGGTCACACTGTAGATGTTGCCACAGAAAATAATCAATTAGCCAATGATGCATTGGAAAAATTTAAGCCTTTTTATCAATATTTGGGTATTGACTGTGGCAATGAAATTATACTGCCTGATAGTGAACGTGCTAGCTATGTCGACAATGGCATTAACTATTCAACGGCATCAAACCTTTCATTATTTCGCGATCGCATGGCATTAGCCAAAAAGGCCATGCCACATAATAGTGCTTTAATCGCGGATGAAGTGGATGCTACCTTAACTTCCACCGTACAATTTCGATTAGCATCAACGCTAGACCCACAATTCTCTGATACAAAGATCTGGGGCCAAATTTACCAACGGGTTATCGATTTTGTAAAAGAAAAGGAGATATTTGCTGAAAACTATTGCAGTGAAAAAGATGATATCCGCAATTTAAGGAACTATTTTCTTAGTAAAAATCCCCAAAAAGCCTTTTATGGTGTAACAAGTCGTATTTCCGATGAGGTGTTAAGTACGTTAATCGACTCCGCAATGATTGCACTGCAACTCGAAGAAAATGTGGATTACTATGTGGTTGCAGTCAATGACAATGAAGGACAGTATAGTTATGCCGCACCGATTATAAGCTCTACCAATCGACCGAATCCCAGTGTCAATTATTCCGATTATGTACAACAACTCGTGCATACCATCTTAAACAATAAAAATCCGCCTCCCAAGCATCCTTTTGCGATTGAGCCGTGTAGCCAAACGCTTGTGGTCACAAGTGCAAATAACTTTTTCGATTTTTATCGTTTAAATAAGGGGCCTATTGTTGGCTTAACAGGGACAGCGGGTTCTCCGGTTGAACTTGCAGAATTTTATCAGCAGCAAGGATTATCGGCCTATAGTTATCCAACATTTCACCCAGATCTCTCAGAAGATTTAGGGCTAATTGCCGCATTCGGGGAAGAAGACCATCTCAAAAAAATCAATGAATGGATTACACATTGTCAAACTCAAAATCCATCTCAGCCGATATTAATTATTACCGATTCTCCTGAATCGACAGTGAAATTAAACGCTTATTTGGCAAGCCACCCGAACTGGAAAGTACAGATTTATCACGGTTATGAAGAAACCGGGCTTAGTGAGGATGAAATCATTTTGACGGCCGGGCAGGATGAGAATTTAACCATAGCCAATCAAAGCCTAGCTCGTGGAGCGGATATTGATCCTGCCAATGAGCGTGGGTTACTTGTTGTTAATACTTGTGTCAATCTAACGCCCAGTGAATTGCGCCAAATTCAAGGCCGGGCCGCTCGTAATGGTAAGCAAGGTCAATTTATTTCCATCATCAATATGGAAACCATTGCTTCTGCTGTTGATTCAAAGGATACCTTAGCCAGCAAATTTAAAGCCCACCAACTTGCTATTAGCGAACAAAGACAACAAGAGCGTGCTAAGTTTCGCTTATTAGAAGATACGAGACATCTAATTGTCCACCAGACTTTGCTAAAACTACGTGAACAGGCTGATCACTATCTGTCGCCTCAATTTGGCGAATATAGCTCAGTGGTAACCTATACCCAGTTGCTCAGTGATTTAAGCTCCTTTAATCATCTTGCTGAAAAACACTACCAAGAATTATTAAAAAAATATAACGACATAACAGACGAATTCAAAGATGAATTTTTACAAGCACGCATTGACCATTATCAAACGATTGTCGACACATGGCTTCCGCAAGAAAAATATAAGGATATTGAATTTGTTGAGCCCTCGATTTGTATCGATAATTTATATGAATTAGCGTCGAAATTAGAAAATGCGCCGGTCGAACAGCTAGCGGCATTAGCCGATATCTTTCATACGCTTTGGAAAGTTAGAGGGCATCAAGATGCTCAACAGGGGATTCACTATGTGGATGAGTTGATCGAATTATTTGCACCCTACCGAAATCAAACATGTAGTTTTAAAGAAAATTTAGGGCAGGTATTAGAACAAAAGGGGTATCTCTCTCCTGAGATTATTGACACGTTCGTTGAAAAATCAAACGAAACAATCTCGGACATACTTAATTATGCAACCGAAATGCCTGTTGTTGGTTATCTAGTTCCGTCGGAAATAATCAAAAATTTTGCAGCCAACTATTTACAAACAACCAAAGAACAAATTTATGCCAAGCAATGGGATAAAATTAGCTTACCTGTCATCGATATTTCTTGGATAACCAATTGGCTGGATGGTATTAGAAAAGTGCTGACAGTCGGTGCTATAATGACGGGTGGACCCATTGCATTTCTTGTCAATCGGTTTATCCTGCCAACCATAACCACCTGGATAAAGAACGCCCTCAAACACCAATTTGCTGACTCTGAATCGCAAATCGCTCAAATCTTGATAGGCTTAGATGATATTGGCAAGGATCTGACTGACGCAATCAATGCGTTTTCTGCGGCAACAACCGAAGAAAATATAACCGTCGGTGATCTTATCGACAAATTTGGAGGGCTAGCTAAAAATAAGGCACTCATCCTATCGTTAAGCAAATATCTAGAACTTAGTGGAAAACCACATTATATCCCCTATGTTCAATCGATACCAGAAATCACCAAAATGCTTGAACCCTATCGGGAGAAAAAAGTAGAAGCGTTATTCAACGTCAATACGGTGGTGACTTTATTGAAAGCGGCGAGTAGCTCCCCGCTCATAGCACAGTTTTTAGAAGATACACCTTATCGAGCAAGCCTAGAACACTTAGTCCAATTACACCCGGAGTTTATTTTACAAGTAGGTAACCTCTCGTTCCCAGAATTGGTTAATTTGCTCAAAGTGATTGCTCACCCAAATTTCTTTGCTTGCTTATCCAAGCTACCGCCGAAGACGTCTTTCAAACAATTATGTCAATGGCTTAAAGAAATGCCGGAAGATATATCGGAGGATAGTCATCTCGCTATACAGTCCTTCTTAGATTATCAAAATAATAACGAACGGATTGCCATCGAAAACAAGCAAAAATTACTTTCTCTACGGGAGCGTTACACCCTGTCACTCGATGGTTTGAAAAAGCAATTAGCCAATAACAAACCAAAAGTAGGAAGTAGCCAAGATAATCAAATCGATAGTAGCGATGCGGCGAAATCAAAAGCGTTTCCAGTGGGAATTAAAGACGTGATGATTGTGATAGCGATTACGATACTTGTGGCATTTAATGTCACCCATTTCTCGATTCCTCTGGCAATGGTTAGTCTGTTAGCCATTGGCTGGCTCATGTATCCTTATGCCAAGCGATTGCTATCGTTGCTGCAAACACCACAAGAACAACCGAAAAAAGCCGATGAACCCACCTCTCCGGCGTTTATTCCAAAATTTAGCGATCAGGAATTTTTATTTTCAAATCAGATGCATAACAATAAGCAAGTGGCTAAATTAACGACGAATTCACAACCACAAAACCAGCTACTCGCTAAATTGACCAAGTCAAAATTTGGCTTTTTCAATGCCCATCCACAACCAACATCCGAGACATCGCTAACGCAGAAGACTGCGAAACCACCAAATGAGCCCGTCGCTGATTCACCGAGGGTAAGTCCCTAAGGCCGGGGAAGGCGATTGTAACATAATGCTCCATTTTGAGCCATTATGGATCTTCTGACCGTTAAAAAAATCGGTGAATTGATAACATATTCAAAATAATCAAATGATTTAATTGAACCAACGCCAAAGCAAGTATAAAATACCAAAATATTTTCCTGCCTGTTTTTTCCTTCGGGTAAGCAGATACGGTAACGACAGATAAAAATAATATAAAGAGGAGTGAGCGCGTGAGCTCTTGGCTAAAGAAGCATTTTCTAATAATTGTCAGTGCCTTATCGTTTGGTTATGGCCTCAGTGTGTATGCTGAAGAGCCAACTATTGATGCCAGTCAATTAAAACCAGTCCTTAGGATTGAACCTCATTTAGATGGCTTTTATCCAAAGTATCCTCCTACCAAGCCTGCGACTGGCGATGAGGAAAAATTAATAAAAAGAGGCGAATATCTAGCAAAAATTGGCGATTGCCTTGCTTGTCATACCAACGTCAAGGATGGGAAAGCTGCGTTTGCAGGAACACTACCCATCGCAACACCGTTTGGTACGTTATATAGCCCTAACATTACCCCTGATAAAGAAACCGGCATTGGCAACTGGACCGAAGAGGATTTTATCCGCGCATTACGAGATGGCCGTGATCCGAAGGGACATAATTATTTCCCAGTATTCCCCTATGTCTATTTTTCTCGAATCAGCGAAGATGATATGCGGGCAATGTACAAATACTTCATGAGCATTCCACCTGTCAAAGAGAAAAATATCCCACCACCGTTCCCTTTTAGTGTGCCTGGATCAAGGTTTTCCTTATGGGGTTGGAATTTCTTATTTTTCTTCCCCAATGATAACGAAATCAAATATGATCCTCAAAAATCGGCGGAGTGGAATCGTGGGCGATATATCGTCGATGGGTTAGGGCATTGCAGCATGTGCCATACTCCCCTTAATTTCTTGGGCGCACCCAAGAGCCGCTATTATCTTACAGGTGGTTTTATCGATGGGTATTGGGCCCCCAATATTACCCGATATGGTCTTGAAACAGCCAATCGATATGATATTGCGGATGTTTTTGCAAAAGGACTGTTGATCAATCGTGCAGGGCCCGTATCTGGCCCCATGGCTGATGTAAACCATAATAGTTTGGGGTATTTGACTGAACATGACCGATTATCCATTGCAACCTACTTAAAAACAGTCACCAGTGAAGAACCGTTAGGTGTGTCACCTTCTTACCAACAACCAACCCTAAAACGTGGTAAGCAGGTCTATGTGAATGCCTGTATTATCTGCCATCAAAATGGTGAATTGGGTGCGCCAAGAATTGGTGATGGTGCGAATTGGTTTTTACGCTTGCAAAATAGTGGTTTAACGGGTTTATATCGCCACGCAATCCATGGCTATAACCAAATGCCCTATAAGGGCGCCTGTGTGACATGTTCGGATGAAGATATCATTTCAGCGATTAATTATATGTTAAACCGATCGTTGACCCGTTCTCAATGGGACAATCTGGCCAGTGGCGGGCCAAAAACGTATCCATCCAATGGCAAAATGGTTTATAGCGAAAATTGCGCGGTTTGTCACGATGAAGGCAAGTTGGGAGCGCCAAAAATTGGGAATAAAGATGTGTGGGAACCGCTAATTAAAGAGAACATCGATGTCTTGATTACAAACGTTTTGAAGGGAGAACATCATCCGGCTAATGGCGGATGCAAACATTGTACCAACGGGGAAATAATTGAAGCAATAAAATACATTGTTTCACGTTCTAAATCGGAAGGTAATTACGAACTTTGGTAATTGAAGAAGCGCGTCATATTGTTTCATTTTGATGGCGCAACCAAAACCATGATTAAAATAAGAAGAGGTATGGGGATGCTAAAAAGGGTCAAGTTGGGTCATACAATGGCACTGCTTTGCATGATGGGTTTCATGGGTGTAGCGTCCGCTGCGGCGGATCCTTGGCAATTAAATATGCCCCGTGGTGTCACTCCTACGAGTGAAGACATGTTTGACCTGCATATGATTGCGATGGTGATATGCTTGATCATTGGTATCGTTGTGTTTGGGGCGATGATTTACTCAATTATCCACCATCGAAAATCGATTGGCCACAAAGCAGCGTCTTTTCATGATAATACGCGATTAGAAATTGTGTGGACAATCATTCCATTTCTGATCTTAGTTGGTTTAGCTATCCCTGCAACGAAAGTTTTGCAGCGAATGGAAGATGCTGAAGAATCCGAAGTCACCATTAAAATTACCGGTTACCAATGGAAATGGCGATATGAATACCTCAATGAAGGGATAAATTATTTCAGCATTCTTTCGACACCGTATGATGAGATTGAAGGAAAGAAACCTAAAAATCAGTGGTATTTGTTACAAGTGGATAAGCCCTTGGTGTTACCTATTAACAAGAAAGTTCGTTTCCTTGTCACATCCAACGATGTGATTCATTCCTGGTGGGTGCCTGATCTGGGCGTGAAGCGGGATGCTATTCCTGGATTTATTCATGAATCATGGGCAAGAATACAAGAGCCAGGCGTCTATCGTGGCCAATGTACGGAATTATGTGGGATTAACCATGCCTACATGCCGATCGTTGTGAAAGCCTTACCCGAAAAAGAGTATGCTGAGTGGGTTAAGCAACAAACAAAAGTCACTGATAAATATGCGCAAGATCAAGCACAAGCAGCCCCACCAAAGGACATGACCTTTGCAGAATTAATGAAAAAAGGGGAAGAAAAATACAATTTAATCTGTTCAGCCTGCCATAAGCCAGACGGAAAAGGGTTACCGCCCATGTTCCCGGCGTTACAAGGCAGTTCCGTTGCCATTGGCCATCCCATATCAAGACATATCGAGCTAATTTTAAATGGCGTTCCCGGTTCAGCAATGCAGGCATATAAAGATCAGCTCAATGATGAAGAAATAGCAGCAATCACAACCTATGAGCGCAATGCATGGGGCAATAAAACGGGTGATTTAATTCAACCCGCTGATGTGGCGAAAGTCAGAAAAGCCGACGTGAAAGCACCAAAATTAGTTAGTAAAGCACAAATTGGAGGTTTAGGATGAGTCAAGCGTTTACATCCCACGATGCGCACGAACATCATGGTCCAGAGCAAGGTAAAGGGGTATTAGGCTTTATCAAACGCTGGGTTTTCACCACCAACCATAAAGACATCGGCACGCTTTACTTATGTTTAGCTTTAGTTAGTTTTTTTGTGGCTGGCGCCATGGCGTTAGTGATTCGATTAGAACTATTCCAACCAGGTCATCAATTCGTTGATCCCAACTTTTTTAACCAAATGACCACCATGCATGGTCTTATCATGCTGTTTGGGGTGGTTATGCCGGCATTTACAGGTATGGCAAACTGGCAAATCCCCATGATGATTGGTGCGCCTGATATGGCTTTGCCTCGATTAAATAACTGGAGTTTTTGGTTGCTGCCGTTTGCCTTCGGTCTATTAGGCTCAACCATGTTTCATGCGGGCGGAGGCCCGAATTTTGGATGGACTTTGTATGCGCCTTTATCCACTAAATACGCGCCACCCAGCACCGATTTTATGATCTTCTCCATACACATGGCTGGGATTTCATCCATTATGGGTTCTATCAATATTATCGCCACGATATTGAACATGCGTGCACCTGGCATGACACTCATGAAGATGCCAATGTTCGTTTGGACTTGGTTAATCACCGCCTTCTTATTAATTGCCATTATGCCCGTTCTTGCAGGCGCGGTAACCATGATGCTTGCTGATAGACATTTTGGCACCAGTTTCTTCGAAGCAGGTGGTGGTGGTGACCCAATTTTATACCAACACATTTTCTGGTTCTTTGGTCATCCTGAGGTATATGTCTTAGTCTTGCCTGCCTTTGGTGTGATTTCAGAAATTATTCCAACTTTTTCCCGTAAGCCCTTATTTGGTTATACCTTTATGGTGTATGCGACGGTGAGTATCGCGCTTTTATCATTTATTGTTTGGGTGCACCATATGTTTACCACTGGAGTGCCTTTGGGAGCCGAGTTGTTCTTCATGTATGCAACGATGCTCATCTCAGTGCCAACTGGCATTAAGGTATTTAACTGGGTGAGTACCATGTTTAAAGGGTCGATGACCTTTGAAACACCGATGCTATTTGCAATTGGATTTGTGTTCTTATTTACCATCGGTGGGTTTACGGGGCTGATGCTGTCCTTAGTCCCTGCCGATTACCAATATCAGGACACCTATTTTGTTGTGGGACATTTCCATTATGTATTGGTACCTGGTGTGATATTTGCCTTGATGGGAGCCACCTATTACTGGATTCCCAAATGGACAGGTCACATGTACATTGAAAAACTGGGTAAATGGCACTTTTGGCTATCGGTTATTTCCGTGAACGTCACCTTTTTCCCAATGCACTTCTTAGGGTTAGCGGGTATGCCACGGCGTATTCCCGATTATGCATTGCAATTTACCAATTTTAATGTGGTGACCTCAATTGGTGCCTTTGTATTTGGGTTTTCTCAGCTACTATTTTTATACAATGTTATCCACACAATCCGTAAAGGTAAGAAAGTGGATAATCAGGTTTGGGAAGGAGCGCATGGTTTGGAGTGGACGTTGTCGTCCCCACCACCGTATCATAGCTTTACAACTCCTCCTTCGATTAACTAAGGAATATCGGTGATCTGACCCTAAGAGGTGAGACAACCCTAACGATTAGCTTATGGCACGAAACAAAAACACAAAGTTAATAGTCATCCTTGCTTGTACCGTGTTGGGTATGTTTGCTTTTGGTTTTGCCATGGTGCCGATTTATAATAGCCTATGTAAAACACTGGGTATTAACGGTAAAACCAGTGGCGAGGCAGTATCGTATGACGTCAGTAAAGCGCATGTGGATAAAAGCCGAACCGTCCTGGTTGAGTTTATTGCGACCAACAATAGCGGTGTTCCTTGGGCATTTTACCCAAAAGTTAAAACGATTCGGGTTCATCCAGGGGACATTGCGAAGTTGAGTTTTTATGCTGAGAATAAAACAGATCATAAAATGATCGTGCAAGCCATTCCGAGTGTGACGCCCGGGTTGGCTGCGAAATACCTTAAAAAAACCGAGTGTTTTTGCTTTACTCAGCAAACGTTAGGTGGGCATGAAGCGATGGATATGCCATTATTATTTCATTTGGATCCGGAATTACCAAAAAACATTAACACCGTGACTTTATCATACACTTTATTTGATGTAACGAGTCGATATTCGTCATAACTAATTGATAGGAGATTGAATCAATGGGCGAACACAGTAGCACCTATTACATTCCAAAACCCAGTGGCTGGCCACTCGTTGCTTCTATTGGTTTGACGACGATGCTCGTTGGTGCAGGGTCTTGGCTACACGCCGATTGGTATGGGCCTTATGTTTTTACGGCGGGTCTGGGCATCCTTGTTTTCATGATGTTTGGCTGGTTTGGCCAAGTGATTTATGAAAATAACAAGGGGTTATATGACATCCAGGTGGATCGCTCATTTCGTTGGGGAATGTGTTGGTTTATTTTTTCAGAAGTCTGCTTTTTCGCCGCCTTCTTTGGTGCTCTATTCTTTACCCGCTATTGGTCTGTACCAATATTAGGTGGCGAAAAATACCCACTAACCAATTACTTATTATGGGATAATTTTAAAGCAGTCTGGCCACTGATCAAAAACCCCGATAATATCAATTTTGTCGGCGCGAAAGAGGCAATGGGAGCGTGGGGATTAGCGGCGGTTAATACGGTCATCTTATTAACGTCAGGTGCAACAATTACCTGGGCCCATTGGGCCTTAAAGTTACACAAGCAAAAGCAATTGATCGTTGGTATGATATTTACCATTGCATTAGGTTGTCTATTCCTATCCTTGCAAGCTTATGAGTATCATGAAGCTTATACGGAGATGAATTTAACGCTCGATGCAGGGATCTATGGCACCACCTTTTTCATGCTCACAGGATTCCACGGTTTACATGTCACCATTGGTACAATTATGCTGATAGTCATTACTATTCGCTGCTATCGACATCATTTCACGCCTGAGCGTCATTTTGCCTTTGAAGCAGTCGCTTGGTATTGGCACTTTGTTGACGTGGTTTGGCTCTTTTTGTTTATTTTTGTGTATTGGCTGTGAGGATACTTGCATCCAATTACTTGGCTAGTTTTTTAGTGGTAGACCTTATTTCCAAAAATAAAAATCTGCCGCTAACGCAGACAGATTTAGGCTTGTACCTGAAAAATCATTAATGATATATCATATGACTGATGTTTAGTCTTTGCGAGCGTCAGCGAAGCAATCCAGTTCGATCTCATGTTTAAGATCTATGCTAGATTACTTCGCTGACGCTCGCAAAGACGGCAACTGGAGTCCTGTTAGAAAAACAGAGTAGCGCATACAAACAAACTGGGACGTCAGATGTATGTTGGCGCGATTAATCCTTAACGATAATTGTGCTGGATAATGGGTGCATGGTTTGATCGGTGCTTTGCTGCTCCGGCGCATTTTCTAATTCTAATGACACCGTATCCTCCTGGGACATGGTTTCAATCTTTCTCATGTCAGGGTCTGAAACTTTTTTGTCCGCAAACATTCTATACCGGTTTTCTACGGGAAAGTTTGTCGTAATCGATTGATCAACGTGAATTCTTTTACCATCGATACAGTCCATTATTGTCTTATATGCGAGATCGAAATTGACATTTCCCATTTGCCAATTGTAATGCTTCTTTTCTTCATCCGCATATTCCGGAATCACTCGTTTTTGGAAATTACACGCTAGGGTGTGAATATCCTTCCGAGTTAATTCAACTGGCTTTGAAGGATTTATGTTAACAATGACAATTTCGGTTGGAGAGTCTATCAGCATACCGTTTTTTCGGACAACTGCCACAAGGTTTGGCTTATCGGGAATTGGAAAAACCTCACTCCAAAATCCCAGAGTGGAACTAGGCAAGTTTGCTAATAATTGATTGATTTGAGCCATAAAGTCTTTCATGTTATGTTGGCCAAACCAACCATTCTTAGGTGTTCTTTCGGCGGGGATGTAGTCTTCCTTCTTAAAATTAATAGTGATATTTTTTTCTTGGAGTTTTTGCTGAAATAAAGTGCAAACTACTTCATCGCCACAATTTATCTGATTTTGTAATGTTTCCAAAAAAGACACAAGTAAGCGATTTTGTGTGTTTAAATCATTGTGAAAGTAGTTATAGGCAATGCCAGCGGGTTCATTATTTGAATTGGCATTTGCGATTTCCTGGGCCATTGACGTTAAGACTGCCATCGCTACAGTATGATTTGAATGGTTTTTGTCAAAAATTTTATGCGTTTGCTGGGCATAATAGGTTTGATCCATGGCATGAAGACGCCTAAATACCGGTTTCGCAAGAAAATCACCGGTTTCATCCCCGGATAAGGCATACCACCCTCCGCTGGAAGTCAGCGCGCAAATGGCAATTTTTTCCCGCATTTTTTTTTGGAGTGCTTCAATTGTCTTTTGTTTACCCGTTTGAATTTCACCTATAATCTCTTTGACATAGGAGTAAAGGAAAAGCGATTCGATGGCTTCCTCGTTGGCCAAATGCTTATTTGCTTCGATGAATTTTTGTTTTGCCTCACGCATTGATTGATCGTTGGCTAAGCGATGTTCTGCCATTTCTAACATAATCGTCATTGCGAGCGAATTATGGTCATGATTTCCCGTAAAGGCAATGCATCCCCCTTGAGGGTTTGGGAAAGGTTTCTTGTTGTTATTCAAAAATACCGCTTGTGCTTTGACACCTTCTTCGACTTTAGTCCAGGCGGGCAAACCACCATAATCATCGCGTTTTGCGTAGTAAGTACCTCGAGTGATATGTGTGGGGCCTTTTCTGGGTAGTAGTAATTTGTCAACTTCCGTTTCAAGTTCCCTGCTGCTAAATAGCAGCTCATCTAATATAACCGGTTTAGGTTTGCGATACTTGTCGGCGAGGTCATAAATATATGCGTAAATTTCTTTACGCAATTCAGGATGCAAATACCCTACCGCATCAACGCGAACCCCTTCAAATCCATAAGTTACCATGTATTTATGGATATAAGGCTTCCAAAACTGTTCAATTATTTGATGACGAATGCTAGGGTCTTTGTACGTAAAGGCAATGGCATCTCTAAAGTCACCATGGGGCTCCTTCTCAAACCATTCCGGATGCTGGATTCTTAAAGGTGAATCAACCGCCACATGATTTAACACTAAATCAAACATGGGCACTAAACCATTTTTTTGTGCCTCCTCGGTAAATTGCTGCATGACGTGAGTATCTGAGTCTCTTTTATCATGCAAACTCGTGTTCGGAGGTAGGGGATTAACATAGGGGCTAATCATGTCTGGATAAGCCATCGCATATAAACTACCAGAAACCTCGTTATAGGCTCGCACACCATTGGTTTTGTCACGTTTGAATAGTTTTTCAACACGGCCGGGCGTTTGAATAGGATTTACCCAGACAGCATTAAATCCCATCCTTTGCAACTCGGAAAGATACGCTGTCATCTCGGTTATGGTTTTGAATTGGGTAGGAAACATATTATAACAACGTAAAATACCATTATTATCCAACACGGGACTTTTAGGACCACTCTGGATATCCTGTTGTTCATATTTAGCGTTAGCCATAGTAAAATGCCTAATTTAAAACCATATAGATATAATATAGTACATTGTAAAGGTGCTTACCTCCAACAGTATCAGTTTTAAAATTGGACATATTATGCTAATATATACCGCTTCATGAATTATTAATGTGCATTTGGTAAAGCAATAGGCTTATTTTAATCGGTCTATACTGTTTTTCCTAATTAGGTAGAACTATTTGGAGTATGTATGGTTGTTTCCTATACTAAGTGGCTTTCTGCAACAACTGATGAATCAGACAGAATTAACCATATTGAAACTCAGATTACCGCTAAGGATACTTCCAAAGCAAGGGCACTATTAAAAGGGCTCGACATACACACGTTAGTTAAATTCACAGAACTAAGTAAATCCATCCAGGCATTTTGCTCACAGAAAGAACAAAACGATTTGTGGGAATCGCACCTGCAACGCTTTGGCGTTTACGCCATTTCCTATCAAATCTACCCCCCTATGACAGTGTCTCAAACAGTAAAAGGAATTTATTATTATTGGCTAGCAGCCGAGTATCGAGCGGAGACGAAAAGCCGGTTTAGCGAAAATGAGCGCGATTTTTTAAAAAAAAGCGCCGAAAATCACTGTTTTTACGCCTACAACTCCTTAGCTACTTGGGCGTATGAGTTATCTAAAGTGCAATTTGCAGAGCATGCCACGTTAGCAATTGGGTTTGCGCAAGAGGCAAGTCAGTATCATTGGACACCGGGGTATTTATTGCTTTACAAGACCTATGCCAATTTGGCAATTCTCCCGAATTTGTCCACAAAGTATTATCAACTAGCGTTAGAAGCACTCTTTATAGCCAAAATATTATCAACTACTCCACATTCGCAAAGTGCTATTAATATTGCCTATTTTGGAAAAGGTATCATGGAAGGAAATAAATCGCAGATGACATCTTGGGAGAAGGCGATTTCTGATATCATTGAAAAAGGTAAAATTCCTATGCTAATGGTGAATCAGATTTATGATAACGCCGCTAACCAATCAAAAAAATTATTGGAAAAATTTGGCAAGGATATGAAAGCAGAAATAGAACCGAATTTAGAAGGTGTGACTGTAAAATACTAGCGTCGCTTAGACAGCTACGTAAGTCAATTGATTGATATTGTTTGAGAGATGTATGAGTTATCATTTTTTAACTGACGGAAATGGCATTATTAGTTGTTATGACATGTATCCGACCCAGTTTCGTTCGTTTGTTGATATGACCAATTATTTACCCACCTTAAAAGAGATGGGATTTAACGCTTTATGGATAAATCCATTACAACTCCCGGGCGACATAAGCGACTTCTATAAATCCGATAAAAACAATGGGGTCAAATTAGACAACGAAGTGACAAAAAGCTTATATGGAATGAGCGATCCGCATACTTTTAATCCGCGATTTTGCTTAAATCCTGCCAAGGATTCCAAAGAAGATGCACAGCAACTCAATGCCAAAGCGTTGCAAACATTTACCAGTACGGCGAGAAAGTTTGATATTGTGCCTATGTTTGATTTAGTCCTAAATCACATCGCCATTGATTCACCGATATGTCAGGAAAGGCCAAATTGGGTGAAGGGCATACATCGTGATTTTAAAGACGTCCGTGGTTTTAATTATGACGATGAGAACATTAGAAATGAAATTATCGATGAATTTTGGAAGCCGTATATCTATCAATACATGGTAATTTATGGATTTGATGGTGTTCGCGTGGATGCGGTGGGCTATGTGCACCCTGAAGTGAGGCGTGCGCTGTATGAATACATCGATACCCTGGCCAAAGAACATGGAAAACCCAAGCCTGTTATTCTGGATGAATCGCTATTTTGTAAACGTCCACTCCATGAGGAAGTTGAGTATCTAAAATTACCGGCCATTGGCCCAACCCACATAACCACGGAAGTATTTAATGCAGATATTGATAGGCGCACTTCTGGCTTACCAACTAAAATTAAACAAGACGAGCTAGCCAAAGCAAGCGTTGTGTTTCAACAAAAAAATGGCATCTTTCGCACCGATGCAAAAGGGGGGTGCATTAATTTTTGTGGTAACCATGATTTTCACTCGTTAGCTATGGCAATTTTATTTCAAATGGCTACAAGTCGATTGAAATCGGATAATGCATACCTCAATATGTTGGCCCTCGATCAACTGTCTGGTGTGAAATCCGTTGAAGAAGTTCCTGAACCGTTAAAAACGACACTTCTTTTTTCGTATGCGGATGAAATACAACGAGAAATTGAAGAAAAAAAGCAAGAGACCCTGAGCGATTTCAAAACCTTAGTCTTTGAAAAACTCGCTTTAACCGCACTGACCGGTAGTGGAGGCTGGTTTGTATTATCTGGTGATGAAACAAGCGATGTGACAGATAAAACGGTGTTTCAACGAAGGGGTGCGGTGGATGAATCGTACTACCCTCAACGAACACATCACATTTTTAGTGATAATCGAGCACTTGCTGATATTGCATTAGAAAAAATGGCAAAAGACAATTTCATGAGAGAAAATGCTAACAAAGAATGGATGCTGGCGCTTTATAATGATTTAAACAGTGTTCCTGAGATGCAAAAGCGGTTGTTAGTAGCGCATAAGGATAATATCAGACATCAAATCAATGCGGGTATTAGGGGTGTTCAACAAATTTTTGCCGAATTGCTCGACACCTTTGGAATCAAAATAACATTTGAGGCGAAAGATTTTATTGCCAAACCGCGAACCTATGAAAATGGCTGGCTAGGTCTGCAGGATAATTCTGCTTTTATAAAGCAGCTAAATACCTTGTTGAAGCAGTTGCCTGCCTCGCTTCGGGGATATTCCAGTGACTTAGTGCGACTGGATGATAAACCTGATTTGATGGTTTTTGTGCGAAAAAATGGCACGGATATCCAAGCGGCTGTCGATGTTGTCATTGTTAATCTTAATCCAGCGAATAAAGTGATATTAACGCCTGAAAATATGCAGTTGATTGCAAAACAGTATTGCAATCAATATTTATCCCTCGAAATGAATGAAAGTCATGAACAAAATGAGGGATGGAAGTCATTATATGAGCAGGTAATGCTCGCCATGTCTTCAAATCACCTCCACTTGGGTGAGGGTGTTGTGTTCGAGAGTTTTAAACAATTGAAAACCAAAGGGCCTCAGGGCGGTTCTTTTTTCTTTGAGAATATCTCTAAGGATCCATGTTCTGGATCAGATATAGCCACAATGCAAGTTAAGTAAGCATCGCTGACGCATTCCAAACAACTTATCTAAGCTCACCGCAATAGTAATAGGCGTCATATCCTTTATCCCGCATGATGAAGGCAGTTTGGTGGGAGCGGATCCCTTTTGCACAATAAAATAAGAGTGGCTTATCGCCTAGTTTGTCGAGGTTTTGCGCTAAAGTCGTTAACGGCAAATGGATATCGTCAGGGGATAAGGTTTTCTTGCGATCTTCATGACTTTCACGAACATCGATGCACTGGTAATTTTTAAGTGCTTTTTCTTCTGGGGCAATGCCTATAGGACGATATCGATGATTGAGTGCCTCTTTCAACGGGTTTAGTTGCGCACAGACTTGGCATTGGCTGTTTGGTTCAAACGAAAAAGTTTTTATGGCGATGGGCTGTGTTTCTATCAAAAGCAATTGATGCATGGGGGCGCTGTCAGGTGTTAGGAAATAATTGATGGCCATGGTTCCGGCCGTCATTGCCGTCATGCCAACAGTCAGACCCATGACTCCCGCCGTTGCGCAGTTGAAACTGATTAAAGGCGGTAGCGGAAATAGGCATCGATAGCACCCTTGTTGTCCATTATAAAACATGACTTGCCCTTGGCGTTGATGAACGCTGGCACTGATTAAGGGCTTTTGGTACAACGCACAAAAATCATTGACACAATAACGCGTTGGAAAATTATCGCTGCCATCTATCATCAGATCGTAGCCAGGAATTAGTTGATGGGCACTGTTGACATCAAAGCGTTGTGGGAACGTTTCAATAACAATCTCATTGTTAAGGCGCTGTAATTTTTGTTGAGCTCGAATTGCCTTGGATTGACCGATATCATCCATGTCAAACAATATCTGCCGTTGAAGGTTGGACAGGTCAACCACATCATCATCAATAATCCCCAGTTTGCCAATGCCTGCCGCGGCAAGGTATAAAGCAAGCGGTGATCCAATACCGCCTGCACCGATGAGTAACACAGACGCGTCATTCAATCTTTTTTGCCCTTGCTGACCAATAAGCACTTGTTGCCGATGATAGCGATTATCGCTCATTCGTATTAGCCTCCTGCCATCGGGCTAATCAAGTCAATGACGTCGTTGTTATGGATAGGTTGATTAGTGGGGTCTGCAATCCATTGTTGATTGATATAAACACGAATATGTGCTTGCAATTTTCCCTCATAAAGCCAGCTCAATCCTTGAGACTCATTAGTTTCTTGCAGAAATGGCAGCAGTTTATCCTGGTTGGTTTCTAGGATATGCTGGCGTTGTTGTTGGCCAATTTCGTTAACAGTGATACGCATTAATACCCCGATGATGAATTGAACGAACGAGCCATTCCGACTTAAAGAAGGAATGACCCTCATTCCAATCATAGCATACTTAAGGATGGGTCATTTCAGCAGGGCGCACCCATTGGTCGAATTGATCGGCAGTCAAAAGGCCTAATTCAATAGCCGCTTCTTTTAAAGATTGGTTATCTTTATGTGCCTTTTTAGCAATTTTAGCAGCATTATCGTAACCAATATGCTGGTTAAGAGCGGTCACCAGCATCAGCGAGTGATTTAAATAGTAGTCAATTTGTGTGTAATTAGGCTCAATGCCTCGTGCACAAAACTCTTCAAATGCCTCACAGCTATCGGCAATTAAATTCAACGATTGTAAAAATTGGTGAATCATTGCCGGTTTAAACACATTTAATTCAAAATTACCTTGGCTACCTGCAAACCCAATCGCTGCATCATTACCCATCACTTGCGTACAAACCATGGTGATCGCTTCACATTGGGTCGGATTGACTTTGCCTGGCATAATGGATGAACCGGGCTCGTTTTCAGGAATGATGATTTCACCAATGCCGCATCGAGGCCCGGATGCTAACCAGCGAATGTCATTGGCTATTTTCATCAACGCACATGCAATAGTTTTGAGGACCCCATGCGCCATCACTAACGGCTCGTGGGAGGCAAGGGCTGCAAATTTATTTTCGGCTGAAATAAACGGTAGTTTGGTGAGTTCAGCAATTTTATTGGCTGCGCGAACAGCAAATTGCGGATGCGTGTTTAACCCCGTTCCCACGGCCGTGCCGCCTAAAGCCAGCTCATACAATTCGGGTAGGACTTGTTGTACTCGCCCTAACGCTGCATCCAACTGGGCAACATACCCGGAAAATTCTTGACCCAAGGTTAGGGGAACGGCATCTTGCAAATGGGTTCGACCAATTTTGACGATACTTTCAAAATTCGACGCTTTTTTCGCAAGTGTTTCGCGAAGTTTTCTCACCGAGGGTAACAATTTCTTTGTTAAAGCAAGTGCAGCAGCAATATGCATGGCTGTTGGGAAGGTATCATTGGAAGATTGTGACATATTCACATGATCGTTAGGATGCACGGGTGATTTTGAGCCTTTTTCACCGCCGGCTAATTCAATCGCACGGTTTGAAATGACTTCGTTGGCATTCATATTGGATTGGGTGCCACTACCAGTTTGCCAAACATGGAGAGGGAAGTGGTCATCTAATTTACCCATAGTAACCTCATCGGCTGCGGCAACAATCCAATCACAGCGTTCTTTATCCAGTTTGCCTAACTCAAAATTGGTTAACGCAGCGGCTTTTTTTAATAAGCCAAAGGCATGGGTGACTTCTTTGGGCATGATGTCATTGCCAATATGAAAATGGTGCAAGGAGCGCTGCGTTTGTGCTCCCCAATAGTTCATATCCATTACTTCCACTTCGCCCATGCTGTCTGTTTCAATGCGTACTTTTGTCATGTGTTACCCCTCGTTACCATAGGACAATCCCGAGTCCAGCTTGAAAAAATCTTTGTACTAGACAATTTCATAATAGCGCCGTCGTTGCGAGCTTTGCGAAGTAATCCAGTTTGCTCTCTGAACAAAAATCTGTTCTGGATTGCTTCACTGCGTTCGCAACGACGGCATATTTTAAAAATTGTCCGATACAAAGTGAAAATATATATCTTGTTTATAGATCAACGCTAATTTGCGAAGATTTATGCTATTATTGGCGATTAATCTTCACTATATCGTTAAGTTCATGCGTACAATTCGATTATTTCACCCTGGCATCTATCAAGTGCCAGAAACGATTTCCTTAAATGAAAATGCGGCTCACCATGCTGCGGTGGTTTTACGCTTAAAGCCTGGGGATAATATTACCTTGTTTAACGGCAATAATGAAGAATTTGACGCCACAATTGTGGCCATCAACAAAAAAAGTGTGCAGGTTAGTTTAAGCGCAAAACGACCAGTTGACCGGGAATCGCCATGTAAAATTCATTTAGGCCAAGCCATTATTAAAGGCGATCGTATGGAATGGTTGATGCAAAAAGCTGTTGAAATGGGTGTCTTTCAAATAACCCCTTTGCTATCGGAACATGCAGCTGTTCGTTATGATGACAAAAGGCTAAACAAAAAAATGGCGCAATGGCAGGGCATTATCATTGCTGCTTGTGAACAATGCGGTCGTAATCGCTTGCCCACGTTAAATGCACCGCAATCAACCCATGATTGGTTTGCAAATACGCCTGATAATCCGCTGATTTTATTACCGGGTGCAGAGCGAGGTGTTAAACAACTTCAAGCCTCAGGCCATCATTGCCTGACCATCGCCATAGGACCCGAAGGGGGATGGAGTTGTGAAGAGGAAAATATTGCAAAGGCTCATCAATGGCAGGCAATTGGCTTAGGGCCAAGGATATTACGGGCAGAAACAGCCGCACTTTGTGCTCTCACCCTATTGCAAGGCGCCTTTGGTGATATATAATAGTAAGCCGTATAAAATTTATATCAAATAAGGTAAGTCTATGAGCGATTTAATCCATGCAGTCACAGATGCTAGCTTCGAACAAGATGTATTAAACAACGGCAAGCCAGTTCTGGTCGATTTCTGGGCTGAGTGGTGTGGACCTTGTCGAGCATTATCGCCTATTTTAGAAGAGGTCGCGCAAAGCCACGGAAGCAATGTTCAATTTTGCAAAATGAATATTGATGAAAATCCCGATACCCCGGCAAAATACGGCGTGATGAGCATCCCAACACTCATATTATTTAAAAATGGCCAAGTTGAAGCGGTCAAAATGGGCTTATTATCAAAATCGCAACTAAGCGCCTTTGTCGAAAGCAACGCTTAAATAAAATTTGTCAATTCCTCGATTCGTAGCCCGGATTAGGCGAAGCCTAAATCCGGGATCAACTAAACTCAAATAAGCATTTTGGTGAAAGAAATGCTTAACAGAAGTTCGTGACCTGGATTAGGCAAGTCAAAGAATATCGAAATCCCATTGATCCACCCTTTCCCCCAAGCGCAGCTAAAGAGAGAGGATTTTTAGACTGGGTTAAGCAAAACAGAAGAATTCCGAAATCTCTTTGATCCACCCTCTCCCCCATGCGCAGCATGGGGGAGAGGGCAGGGAGAGGGGGTAAAATAAATTCGCGTTAGCGACAAATTCTTCTAGAGTTGTCCTGACGGTATTGCCCCTCCCCCACAACGTAAAAAAAATATAAAATATCTGGCAATTCTCTAAGTCATGTGATAATCTGATAAGGAAAATGGATGGTTTTAGGTGCTTTCATACCTAATAAGCACCCTGTTCTAAAGCCGATTTCCTAATCATAGCGAATGCAAACACACTCCTTATTTATCTTTCTATGGCATTTGCTAATATTAATGACGAAAATAATTACCAACAAAGTTATGATATCAACTCTTCCAGTATATCTATTCATTAACCTACCTAAGTGAGACGTATGTACCTTAATGAACTCAAGCAACTACCAATCGCTGAATTGGTCAAAATCGCCGAAGATCAAGAACTAGAAAACACCAGCAGGATGCGCAAGCAAGATATTATTTTTGCCATCTTGAAGCAGCATGCCAAAAAGGGTGAAGACATCTTGAGTGATGGCGTGTTAGAAGTATTAAGTGATGGGTTCGGATTCCTCCGTTCAGAAGATGGCTCTTATCTTGCTGGACCGGATGATATCTATGTATCGCCCAGCCAAATCCGCCGGTTTGGATTAAGAACCGGCGACACCATCAGCGGTAAAATTCGTCCACCCAAAGACAATGAACGATATTTCGCATTATTAAAAGTTGATAAGATCAACTTTGAATCGCCTGAAAGTGCAAAAGGTAAGATTTTATTTGAAAACTTAACGCCTTTATTTGCCAACCAGCGCCTAGTTATGGAGCAGGGCAATGGCTCAACAGAAGATCTCACCGCCCGCGTTATCGACTTATGCGCACCATTTGGAAAAGGACAACGTGGTTTAATCGTATCCCCTCCGAAAGCCGGTAAAACATTGATGCTGCAAAATATCGCACATTCAATAGAACGCAGCTACCCTGATATTCATTTAATGGTACTGTTAATTGATGAGCGACCTGAAGAAGTGACTGAAATGCAACGCTCGGTGAAAGGGGAAGTGATTGCCAGTACCTTCGATGAACCCGCAAACCGACACGTGCAAGTGGCTGAGATGGTCATTGAAAAAGCTAAGCGCCTGGTTGAACATAAAAAGGATGTCGTCATCCTTCTTGATTCGATTACTCGCCTTGCCCGCGCGTATAACACCGTTGTTCCTTCTTCAGGTAAAGTGTTAACCGGGGGTGTGGATGCTAATGCTCTTCAACGACCTAAGCGATTGTATGGGGCAGCTAGAAATATTGAAGAAGGCGGCAGCTTAACCATTATTGCAACAGCCTTGGTGGATACCGGTTCGAAAATGGATGAAGTCATTTATGAAGAATTCAAAGGAACGGGTAACATGGAAATTCACTTAAGCCGAAATATTGCTGAGCGCCGAACTTTCCCAGCGATCAACATCAATCGTTCTGGAACCCGCCGCGAAGATCTCTTATTAAGCCCAGAAGACCTCCACCGCACCTGGATTCTGCGTAAAATACTGCAATCCATGGATGAATGTGATGCTATTGAATTCTTATTAGAAAGAATGAAAAACCACAAAACAAACGCCGAATTCTTCGACGCAATGAAGCGCCAAGAATAATAGGCTCTCTCTCCCTATACGTAGGTCGGGCCTTGGCTTGAGGTATCTTCAGTTTTTGGGAGATGCCTCATATTTAGTCGTTGCGAGCGCAAGCGAAGCAATCCAGATCGATGTCGCGCTGAAGATCTGAACTGGATTGCTTCGCTTTGCTCGCAACGACGGCAACTTTTTCTTGCTATAGAAAACTGAAGATACCTCAGGGCCTTGGCCCGACAACTTCTTGATTCATTAAATAATATATCGAATTGCCGGGTCAAGGCCCGATCAACGGATTGACTTTGTCTATCCACTCAAATGCCCTCCACAAATTCACTCCGTAAAATAACTTGACATTTTTTTACCAAAAAGACAAAATTGCTACCGTAATGAATGGATTCATTGAAATAACAAGGAATCGACGTCTAAGTGACGTCTTAGTCCAAATCAATACTCTTAGGAGCTTTATTCATGAAAAGAGCAAGTATTGCGCTATCAATATTACTGGCCAGTGGAAGTATTTATGCCGGTCAAATCACCGTTAATGGAACCAAAAGCGAACCATTAAAAATCGTAAATAACAACAAGCACCAATTCCATAATGGATCCAGCTACTCTCAAAGAACAATAAAGTTATTAAATGTTAATCTTTCTGCAGACTTAAAAGCTAACTTAAAAGAACATGCCAATAAAATGACGATTGGTTCGTCAAGCAACACGTCTCACTTCATGATGAAGGCGACAAAACCTACTGTGCAATTAGGCATGAATGGCGTGCCGGTGTTAAACCAAGGTCAGCATGGTACCTGTGCAACCTTTGCTAACACAGCGGCTGTTGATGCAGTTTTGAATAAGGGTGACTATGTCAGCCAATTGTGCCAATTGGAATTAGGCAATTATTTGGAAGAAAATGGCTATTTCCCAAGTGGCTGGGATGGCTCGTTTGGACCAATTGTATTAAATCAAATGGCGATGTTTGGTGTGGTCAATAAAGATGTTGAAAAGCAACAAGGTTGTGGTGGCCTCAATGCCTACCCAATGACTGGTGCCGATCCACACAGCCAAATGACACCAGACTCCTATCATAACTACAGTGAAGGACTAGCTAACCAGTTATTCAGCTGGTCTCCGATATTAGATATCAATAATGTGATGTTTAATGAATACCAAAGCGAAGTCACCCTGTCGCAAGTGAAAGAAGCCTTAAGCAAAGGTGACCGCGTGACATTTGGTGTGTTATTGTTTGATTTTGAGCAAGGCACCATGGGCGCGATTGGAACACATAAAACCAGAAATGATACGTGGGTATTAACGCCAGAATTAATGAACGATCTGCAAAACGATCCGGAGTTTGGTGGCCACGAAATGATTATCACTGGTTACGATGATAATGCGGTTGTCAAAGACGCGAAAGGTCGACAATACAAAGGGCTACTCACCTTAAGAAACTCTTGGGGTACCTCTCCTGGAAACAAAGGCGATTTTTATATGTCCTATGATTATTTCAAAATGCTAGCCATCGAAGCACAACGCATTCGAAAATTAACTAAGTAATCCACCCCGTCGGGCTTTTCCAAGCCCGACATGAAACACTATTCGTAGGTTGGGCCTTGGCCTGAGGGATCTTCAGTTTTTGGGAGATGCCTCATATTTAGTCGTTGCGAGCGCAAGCGAAGCAATCCAGATCGATGTCACGCTGAAGATCTGTACTGGATTGCTTCCCCTTCGCTATGCTCTGGGTCGCAACGACGGCAACTTTTTCTTGCTATAGAAAACTGAAGATACTTCAGGGCCTCGGCCCAACATAAAAAACCCTTCAACACAAACGATATTCTAACCCCCAACTCTAGAAATCATCCCCCAAAGCTGAAATAATAAGTCAAAGTGCTTGGAAATACGAAAAGGCCTTATTCGCTATGACAATCAAAAAAATTCCCCTCTTCCACCAATTTTTCGATCCCGTTTCATCAACCTATACCTATTGCCTTGCTTCGGGTGAAGGGCGTGAAGCGATTATTATCGATCCGGTCAAAGAACAGGTAGATGAGTACATTCAATTTCTTAATCAACACCATATTAAACTCGTTGCAGCAATCGATACCCATCTCCACGCTGACCATATTACCGGCACGGGTTTATTATCCAAGTCACAACAATGTTCCATTATGATGGGAAAAGAAACGGCGGCAGAGTGCATTGATGTTGGCTTTTCCGATGGTGACAGTTACGATTTCGATGGCATACAGTTCAAAGCCATCTATACGCCAGGCCACACGGATGATTCCTATTGCTATTATATTAACGATCATTATCTGTTCACGGGCGATACCCTGCTCATCAACGCAACAGGACGAACCGATTTCCAACATGGCAATGCCCATCATCATTATCACAGCTTGTTTGAGAAAGTATTAACACTGCCCGAGGACACGGTAGTTTACCCAGCCCACGATTATACTGGCAAAACATCAAGCACGATTGGCCAAGAAAAAAAACACAACCCCCGGCTGCAAGTGAGCAATGAATCAGAATACGTTTCTATGATGAATAATTTAAATTTACCCAAGCCAAAGCAAATGGATATCGCTGTTCCCGCTAACAGGCTTTGTGGGTTAATGAGTTGATAAACGCATATGAAACCCTATAAATGGACTATTATTGGTGCGGGTGCCGCAGGAATAGCAGCGGCAGCAAAATTATTGGATCTAAAAATTAGTGGTGAAACCATCTTATGGATTGACCCCGATTTCCAAGGCGGCGATCTGGGAAAATTATGGCGCAATGTTTCCAGCAACACCACCGTTGCCCGCTTTTTAGAATATTTTAATTATTACGATGCATTTCAATGGCCAACAATCGCCGATAATTTAGCGCTATCAAATTTACCTATCAATGAAACGTGCCAGTTAACCCATCCCGCCGATGCCCTCGTGGCTGCTTCTAAGGTTCTACAGCAAAAAGTCGCCACTGCCTATGATTGGGTGGATACGCTGACTCGAAATGAGGATGGCTCCTGGACAATTCAAACAAAAAAAACAAGTTATGAAAGCGAAAACATTATTTTGGCTCAAGGCGCTCTGCCGAAAACGCTAGACTTTCCTAATAGCCCAGAAATTCTTGCCTTTGAAGAGGCTATTGATGCCACTCGATTAAAAACGCATTTTGATAAAAACCATGTATATGGCGTCTTTGGCGCATCGCACTCGGCAATCATTATCTTAGAAAATCTTATCAATTTAGGCGCTAGAAAAGTCATCAACTTTTACAAACACCCCTGCAAATATGCCGTGGATATGGGCGATTGGATTCTTTATGATGACACCGGCTTAAAAGGCAAGGCAGCCGATTGGGCAAAGAAAAATATTGACGGCGCGATCCCCAAAAACTTACAACGCGTCACCTCCTCTAATGCAAATATCGAAACCTATTTACCCCAATGTGATCGCGTCATTTATGCAACAGGCTTTCAACGGCGAGATTCGATAAAAATACAAGGTGCTGATATTCATCACTACGATAATACAACAGGGCACATGGCGCCGGGACTGTATGGCTATGGCATTGCTTATCCGGAAAAATACCTAACCCCCATCAATGAAATTGAGTATCATGTGGGGTTATCGAAGTTTGCGAAGTATATTGATAAAGCGCCACATAATTGGCTTACAAAGCTTGAATAGGGTTGTGAGTAAAAGTAAAAAAATTTGCTTTGCTGCCCGATAAAATATTATGATGTGACCAATTAAATTGAATAATATTTCATCAAATCATTAGTATTGAATTGGATGTTTAAATCATGTTGAGTGTGCTACTAAATAAATTAAAAAATAAAGAAGCAATCATTAGTATTGTCGGATTAGGATACGTTGGCTTACCGTTGCTGCTTCGGTTTGCCAATATGGGCTACCGAGTCCTGGGCATTGACATTGACGATGCTAAAAACAAAGCGATCAATCAGGGAAAATCCTATATTCAGCATATTGATTCAGAAAAAGTAAAGGCAGTGACACATTTAGTACACGCAACCAGTGATTTTAGTAAAATCCAAGAAGCGGATGCCATTATCTTGTGTGTGCCAACGCCTCTGAATAAATATCGAGAGCCTGATTTAAGTTTTGTGCTTGATACCACCGATATGATTGTCCCCTATTTGAGGAAAGGCCAAATTCTCTCTTTAGAAAGCACCACGTATCCTGGCACAACGGTTGAAGAAATTAAGCCTCGCGTTGAAAAAAACGACTTAGTGGTTGGGAAAGATATTTTCTTGGTATTTTCGCCTGAACGTGAAGACCCGGGTAATTTGAATTTCACCACTGAAACCATTCCTAAAGTGTGTGGTGGTGATACGCCTGCGTGCATCGAAGCAGGCGACGCACTCTACTCAGCCGTTATTAATAAAGTGGTTAAGGTTAGTAGTACCCGCGTTGCTGAAATGACAAAGCTTTTAGAGAATATCCATCGTTCGGTCAACATTGGCCTTGCCAACGAAATGAAAATATTGGCAGACAAAATGGGCATTGATATTTATGAAGTCATTGATGCCGCGGCAACCAAGCCTTTTGGTTTCGTGCCCTATTATCCCGGCCCTGGTATTGGCGGCCATTGCATTCCGATTGACCCGTTTTACCTCACCTGGAAAGCAAGGGAATTCGGTTTGCATACTCGCTTTATTGAGTTGGCCGGGGAAATTAATAGCAATATGCCTAATTGGGTCGTTAGCAAAGTTGCTGATATACTCAATGACCATGAAAAGCCTATCAAAGGAAGTAAGATTTTAGTGCTTGGAATTGCCTATAAGAAAAATGTGGATGATATGCGAGAGTCCCCTTCAGTAACAATCATGGAGCAATTGGTTAGTAAGGGGGCGACAGTAGCTTATAGTGATCCGCATGTTCCTTCTTTCCCTCGTATGCGACATCACCACTTTGATCTGGCAAGTGTGGCTCTTACCCCAGAATCAATCAAAGAGCACGATTGTGTGATTCTGGCAACGGCCCATAGTGCCTTTGATTACTCATTAATAGCTGCTCACGCAAATTTAATCGTCGATACGCGTGGGGCGTTTAAAACCTTTAACCAACCAAATATTGTGAGTGCTTAACCATGCTAAATAGCAACTGGATAATACAAGATCGAAAAATTAATATTGCATTGGTTGGCTGTGGTCGCATTTCTAAAAATCACGTCAATGCTATTGCAGAACACCGAGACAGAGTCAATTTAGTCGGCGTGTGTGACATCGATGTCGCTACCTTACAAAAGGCGACACAAGATCATGGCGTAGAAGGGTATGACAATTTGGATGCAATGCTTGCAAAATCGAATGCCGACCTTTATGTTTTATGCACGCCCAGCGGTTTGCATCCAAGCCAAACCATCAAAATTGCCAAAGCTGGCAAGCATATTTTGACGGAAAAACCCATGGCTACTCGATGGCAAGATGGGTTAGATATGGTCAAAGCCTGTGATGAGGCAGGTGTTCGCTTATTTGTTGTTAAACAAAATCGCTTAAATGCGACCTTGCAGCATGTTAAAAAAGCCATTGATCAAAAACGATTTGGCAAGATATACATGATGGCTGCCAATGTGTTTTGGACCCGTCCCCAAGATTATTATGACCAAGGCGCATGGCGTGGAACCTGGGAGTTTGACGGGGGCGCATTTATGAACCAAGCCAGTCATTACATTGATTTAATGCATTGGTTAGGTGGCCCGATTGACAGCGTGCAAGCCATGATGGGAACGTTAGCGCGTGATATTGAAGCAGAAGATACGGGTGCGTTAAATATTCGCTACCGAAATGGGGCCATCGGTACTGTGGGTGTGACCATGTTAACTTATCCAAAAAATTTAGAAGGATCCATTACTATTCTGGGCGAGAAGGGAACGGTTCGAGTTGGCGGGGTTGCTGTTAACGAAATTCATAACTGGGAATTTGAGCAAATGACAGCAGAAGATGAACCAATAAAAAATGCCAGTTATGAAACCCACTCGGTCTATGGCCATGGTCATCCTATCTATTACGATAATGTCATCAGCTGCTTACAAGGAAAGGCTGAACCACTCGTTGATGGACGAGAAGGGCTGAGATCGTTAGAACTATTATCGGCAGCTTATATCGCAGCGAGAGACAATCGCACAGTCCAATTACCGTTGGTGTTATAATGACCTACCAAGCTCACCCCACTGCAATCATTGATGAAGGCGCACAACTCGGTGATGGCACTCGCGTTTGGCATTGGGTTCATATTTGCGGCCAAGCGAAAATCGGTAATCAGTGCAGCTTAGGCCAAAATGTGTTTGTTGGCAATCGCGTCACCATTGGCAACAACGTCAAAATCCAAAATAATGTATCAGTGTATGATAATGTCACTTTGGAGGATGATGTTTTCTGCGGGCCCAGCATGGTTTTCACCAATGTATATAATCCTCGCTCGGCTGTTTCACGTAAAGATGAATACCGCAATACGCTGATTAAACAAGGCGCCACCCTGGGTGCAAATTGTACCATCGTGTGTGGGGTGACCGTGGGTAAATATGCTTTCATTGGAGCAGGTGCCGTTGTCAATAAAGATATCCCTGATTACGCCCTAGTGGTCGGTGTGCCAGCCAAACAAATTGGCTGGATGAGTGAGTTTGGCGAACAATTGAAATTTGAAAAAGATAATCAAGGTCAAATGATTGCCAAGTGCATCCATACCGACAAACACTATCAATTGGATACTATGTCCAATACCGTTACAATACGTTAACAGCAGTTGAGAAAAATAATGCCTAATTCGCAACCTAAAACAATATGGTATTGTCACCATTATGCTGGCTCCCCAACCTTAGGCATGTCTTATCGACCCTATTACTTAACGCGTGAATTTTGTCAGCAGGGGCATAATGCCTATGTTGTGAATGCAGCTTACCATCATTTATTACTCAACCCGAAAAAACAAAAAGAAAAGGTTGTTAAACAAACCATTGACGATGTTCCATTTATTTCTTTGAAAACTAGACCTTATCAAGGAAACGGACTATCTCGTATTTTGAATATGTTAGATTACGCTCGGGTTATTAAAAAGCAGCAGAAAAAGATTATTGCTTTAACAGGAAAACCCGATGTCATCATTGTATCTTCAGCCCATCCGTTTCACTTTCCTATTTTAAAGAAGCTTGCTAAAAAATATAACGCAAAATTGATATTTGAAGTGCGCGATCTTTGGCCTTTATCTTTACAGCTTTTGCTGCATACCAGTGCCTTGCATCCTTTGATTATCTATTTAGCCTATCTTGAAAAGCAGGCCTACCAGCAGGCAGATTCTGTTGTTTCGGTTCTACAAAATTCAATGAGCTATATGCAAAGTCGAGGACTCAGCCAAGATAAATTTCGCTATATACCTAATGGAATATGGTTAGACGAGCTAAAAAAAAGCGAAAATTTACCCAATTTGCATTGGAAAGCGATAGAGAATTTACACTCAAAGTTATTTAAATTGGGCTATGCTGGCGCGTTAGGTGAGCCCAATGCCATGAATTATTTAATCGATGCCATGCATTTATTGCAGGAAAAGAAAGTCCTTGTTCATTTATTCATTGTCGGAGATGGGCACTTAAAAGAAAAGCTTATTCAACAATCAGAAAGATTGGGGCTAAATAATATTACGTTTCTACCAAGAATCTCAAAACGTGCTATCCCAACGTTCTTAAATCAAATGGACGCTTTATATCTTGGCTGGCAGCCATCTGAAATATACCAATACGGCGTGAGCCCCAATAAACTATTTGATTATATGGCCTCAGGCAAGCCAATTATCGAATCCGGTGGTGATCAAAACGGGATTATTAGAACATCAGGATGTGGTGTTCAATGTGAGGCAGTTAATCCGGTGCAAATTTCAGAATGTATTGAAGAAGTGATGAGTATGCCTAAATCTAAGCTAGAAGAAATGGGTAAAATAGGTATGCAAGCAGTGCAAGCATACGATTACGGAAACCTAGCAAAACAATACCTTCAAAATTTTAGTACAGATGAGGTTGTCTAATAGGTTAGTTAAAAAACATATCTAACCAGGCTTGTACGGATACAAACTGCCAAACATGGCGACTATCGAGCTCGCCAGCCATAAACCGAGGCCATATAGTATTCACTGCTTGTGAAGAAAATAATGGATGATGGGCGAGTTTTTTTAATTGACTCTGCGAGTAATTTGCTAGTTCATTCTTGAGCCAGAAAGACATGGGTAAGGAGAAACCTTTCTTCTTCATGGATAAGCATTCGGGGGCAATATATTTTTTCGCCACTTCTCTTAAAATATATTTTTGCTGACCTTGCTTTATTTTAAATTTCGATGGGATGCGGAAAGCTGCCTCAATCACCTCATGATCTAAGAATGGAAATCGACCTTCTAGTGAAAACAACATGGTAAATTGGTCGACCCGATAGACATGATGATTGCCAATATAATGAACCAAGTCCATATACGACATCGCTTCGATCGAATCTTCAAAGCGAATACCGTCCCCAACATACAACTTATGCAACGTATCAAACGTATTATACTCTTTCACGATGGGTGAATTAAACATCTGTTGTTTCATGTTTTCAGACATGATGGTGAATAATAAACTATGGTATTTATCTGGCGATGAGGCTTGGGAGAATTCAGATATCCTGGCAAAAAATTCCTTTTTCCCTTTAAGGGGCTTGGCGAAAGGCGCTGCCAATTTAAAAATTGGCGCTCGATTAGCCCATCGGAAATGTCGATAACCGGCAAACAACTCATCGCCGCCAAGGCCATTTAAGACAACGGTTAAATTATTTTTTGCAACTATTTTGGAAATAAGGTAGTTGGGGGACAGGGAATAAAAAGGCTCCTCATAATTGCGTATATTATCGTCAATATTTTCCAATATGGAATCCATTTTAATCGTTTCAACGATATGTTCTAAGGGATGAAGTGCTGCTGTTGCCCTTGCTTGGGGTATTTCGTCATAGTCGTTGGCATAATCTTCATAGCCTAAGGTGAAAGCTTTAATGCCCGGGTGAAGTTCGGCTGCCATGGCGCTGATGAGTGTTGAATCAACCCCACCCGACATAAAAGTTCCTAAGGGGACATCGGATACCAACATACGGTTAACGGATTTTTTTAACACATCTTCCAATAATTCAGCTGCATGTTGCTCAGTCATTGAATGATCTTGTGTGCCAACAGGGACTTGCCAATAACGTTGCAGCTGCATAGAACCATTTGGCTTTATTAACATCCAATGGCCTTGAGGAAGCGCTTGAATGCCTTGAAAGCAAGTCATTGGGCGTGGTGCAACCCCATAGCTTAGCGCATGATACAGTCCTTCAATGTTAATTTCGGGGTGGTATTCATTGGATGCGATAATGGTTTTGATGTCAGAAGCAAAGATAAACTTTTGATTTTGAATGGTGTAATAAAACGGTTTAATGCCAACACGGTCTCTTGCACAAAATAGTGTTTTTTCCTTTTCATCCCAAATGGCAAATGCAAACATACCATTAAATTTATCAAGCGCTTTTGGGCCCCAGTGGCAATACGCTTTTAGTAGCACTTCCGTGTCACTATCACTTGAAAAGTGAACGCCTAATTGGTTAAGTTCGGCAGCAATTTCTCGATAATTAAATAACTCGCCGTTATAGGTTATCCAATAGCGTTGATTGTCACAACTCATCGGTTGGCTGGCGGCATTACTTAAATCAATAATGGAAAGGCGTGTGTGTGCCAGGAAAAGATCAGCGGGGGAGTCATCGAATTTTGTATCAGAATCAGATAGATACTGTCCCTTTTTCTGTTGCTTATAGCCAATGAAATACCCACTGCCATTCGGACCACGGTGAGTCATTTTTTTTGCCATCATGCGAGTGTTGTTTAAACCAGAAAAGGGGCTGCCGGATAAGTTATATATGCCTGCTATTCCACACATGATTGCAACTTTGTTATTGTCAAAAAGACATTTTATAGGAAGTAAGGTAGTATATACCTAAGTTATTTCAAATTGCTACCTAAAGCAGCACTCGTTAGGGTGATATACAAACCATGAAGAAGAAAGTTGTTCATATTACCACCGTCCATAATGCACAAGATGCGCGTATTTTTTTTAGACAATGCTGTAGCCTTGCTAAACATTTCGATACCCATTTGATAGCGCCAGCAAAACAGGATTTTGAACTGGATGGCGTAAACATTCATGCCATAGGGGAAAATCGCGGCAGATTACATAGAGTTCTCGTTAAACAAATCAGAGCATTGTGGACAGCATTCAGAATCAAAGCGGATTTATATCATTTCCATGATCCCGAACTTATTTTAACGGGATTATGCTTGAAACTTTTGGGGCGCAAGGTAATTTATGATGTTCATGAAGATGTGCCGAAAGACATATTGTTAAAAACCCATATTCCCACCGTGCTAAGACGACCGCTTGCTTTAATGGCTAATTTTATGGAAAACCTTGCGGCGAAATATTGCGATGCGATTATTACGGTCACCCCCGACATCGCCCGCCGATTTCCTCCCCATAAAACAGTATTAGTGAGAAACTACCCGTTTCAAATTTTACCCGCAGCGACCTATCAAGCATACCTTGCACGTGAAATTGACCTTATTTATATCGGTAGCATCACGTTAAACCGTGGCTTAACTCAGATGACCACTGCTGCAAAGGAAATCAATAAAAATTTCGTCATGATAGGGAATGCCTCGCCAACGTTAATCAGTGAATATTTACAAGCAGATAAATATGTCAAACATATCCCTTGGATGCCCTCTAATCAGCTATTAACAAACTTAGCGAACAGCAAAGTCGGACTGGTAGTCCTTCACCCTACACCGACGTTCTTGACAAGCTACCCCCTCAAATTATTCGAATACATGGCCGCAGGCATCCCCGTGATTGCCGCAAACTTCCCAGAATGGGAAGAAATCATCAACCGCTATCAATGTGGTTTAGTGGTCGATCCACTTGATGAAGAAGCAATCAAACAGGCTATGTTATACCTTCTAAATAATCCGGAGAAAGCCTATCAAATGGGGCAAAATGGTCTGAAGGCTGTGATGGGTGAGTTGAATTGGGAAAGGGAGTTTAGAGCTCTTTTGTCAGTTTATAACAAAGAATGGAAAGATAACACTATTTCTCTAAGATTAGAAAATTAAGGCCATAAAACAGGCCGATATAATTATACGCAGAATTTTACTCGATTAATCGAAATTTGAGCATGGCTGGTGACTAATGGCTTTTCGAGAAACAAGATAAAGTTCTTGCCTTTAAATTAAGAACGATATTATCCTGTAGACCGCAACCATTCCTTGAAAATGGTAATCCTGTGATGATAACAAACACTAATAGACCTAACTATGCATAACTTCACTCCAAACTATCAAATCTGTTCCCGTTGTATCATGGATACTTCAGACCCTGGGATCACGTTTAATCATGAAGGAATATGTAGCCATTGCTTGGCTTATGATGAAAAAATGAAAAGTTCTAATCCGATATCGGAAGTTAATCATCTCATACATAAAATTAAAAAAGAGGGCAAGAATAAAAAATATGATTGCCTGATTGGTATGAGTGGCGGGGTTGACAGTTCATATGTGGCTTATTTGTGTCACCAACATGGTCTTAGGCCCCTTGTTTTGCATGTGGACACAGGATGGGATTCAGAGCTTGCTGTAAAAAACATAGAAGGGTTGCTGAAAAAATTATCCTTTGACCTAGAAACGATTGTGATTGATTGGGAAGAAATGCGATCATTGCAATTATCCTATTTCAAGGCATCTGTTGCCAATTTGGATGTTCCTTCCGACCATGCGATTCTGGCAAGTTTATTTAAAATAGCTAATAAATACGGCATTAAATATATTTTAAGTGGCAGTAATCTAGCAACGGAATTTATATTACCAAAAGCGTGGGGGCATTCGAATCGCGATCTTGTTAATCTCAAAAGTATCAATCAATCATTTGGAAAGAGCCGCTTAAAATCTTATCCAAAATTGGGGGTAGTCAGGGAAGCTTATTTCCGAACAGTCAAGAAAATTAAACTAGTCAATTTACTGGATTATGTTGAATACAATAAAGAGGAAGCTATGAAACTCTTACAAGCATGTGCGGGGTGGAGAGATTATCTAGGGAAGCACTTTGAGTCAAAATTTACCGAGTTTTTTCAATCGTATTATTTACCGAAAAAATTTGGTTATGATAAACGTCGCGCACACCTTTCCAGCCTTATTATTTCCAATCAAATATCGAGGGAAGAAGCGTTAAATATAATGAATACTCCTCCCTACGTTGATGAGGTCCTTTCGCCCAAGAAAGCCTATATTGCAAAAAAACTGGGACTCAATCCGCAAGAGCTCGATGAAATCATTGATCTCCCACCAAAAGATAACACCCATTATAAAACGAGTACGCTCTTATCCAAATACTCACATCACTTGATTGCATTAAAAAGAAAGCTGTCGCCTACAATATGATTTAAATTTTCAATAAGATAATCAAAATAAAAACAGCTTCTCATTAATGCCAATACTAAAGAAATATATTCGCTATTCATTATAGGCTGGACAAACTGAATTAAGCATATAAAATGGAGCTTGAGAACGATATGCGTGGGTCAAAAGAGATTGTTTATCAAAATCAAAATAAATTCAATCGATTAACGCTAATTTGTAGCGAGTTAGACCAAGAGAATGAGGAAAAGTAGATAATGAACCTTGCGAATAAAAAAATTCTTGTTACGGGCGCAGATGGATTCATCGGTTCGCACTTAACTGAAACGTTGGTGCAAGATGGCTATGATGTAAAAGCGTTTGTGATGTATAACTCGTTTAACTCTTGGGGTTGGTTGGATCATGCCAATAAGCATATATTGGATTCACTTGAAATTTTTGCAGGCGATATTAGAGACCCACATGGGGTAAAGGCTGCAATGAAAGGATGCGATGTGGTGCTCCATTTAGCTGCGCTTATAGCCATACCTTATTCCTATCATTCTCCCGACACCTATGTGGATACCAATATAAAAGGCACCCTCAATATCTTACAGGCGGCAAAAGATTTGCAGGTTGAAAAGGTGGTTCATACTTCTACGAGTGAAGTGTATGGCACGGCTGAGTTCGTTCCAATTACTGAAGAACATCCATTGCAAGGGCAATCCCCTTATTCTGCGTCCAAAATTGGAGCAGACCAAATGGCATTATCATTTTATCGTTCGTTTAATACCCCAGTTGCTATTATTCGCCCTTTTAATACCTACGGCCCTCGGCAGTCAGCCCGAGCAGTAATTCCCACAATCATTGGACAACTTGCCAATAATATAGAAAAAATAAAGCTTGGGGCAATTCATCCTACGCGTGATTTTAATTTTGTTGCAGACACCGTTAATGGTTTTAAGTCAGTGGCTGAGTCAGATAAATCGTTGGGAGAAGTCATTAATATTGGCAGCAATTATGAAATATCAATCAAAGACACGGTGAATCTGATTGCAGATATTATGAATAAAGACATTGAAATTGAATGTGATAATGAAAGGATACGCCCCGATAAAAGTGAAGTAGAGCGGTTATGGGCTGATAATGCTAAAGCTAAAAGATTACTAGGATGGGAGCCAAGATATAGTGGTATTGAGGGCTTTCGAAGAGGTCTCAGTGAAACCATCGATTGGTTCTCTAATCCAGATAATCTAAAACATTATAAATCAAATCAGTATAATATATGAACGCTAAACAAATTAAGCATATTATTCATACCTTAAAGGATTTTTATCCTTGTGAACGTGATTTTATCCCACTACATGAGCCCGAATTTATGGGGAATGAATGGGACTATGTCAAAGAATGTTTAGATTCCGGTTGGGTATCGTCTGTTGGGCAGTATGTAGGGGCTTTTGAGAAGAAATTAGCCGAGTTAACGTCGATTAAACATGCCGTTGCCGTCGTAAATGGTACAGCAGCTTTACATATCGCATTGAAAGTGATTGGCGTTACAAATGACGATGAAGTACTTATCCCAACCTTAACCTTTGTTGCCACAGCGAATGCTGTAGCATATTGCCAAGCTATACCGCATTTAATCGATAGTGATTATGAAACGCTGGGTGTGAATTGTGAAAAATTGGCAGATTATCTAGAAGACATTGCTGAAATGGGGGATGGTGTTTGTTATAACAAACATACGGGACGAAGAATCAAAGCAATCATTCCTATGCATACCTTTGGCCACCCGGTTAAAATGGATGTTTTACAACGTCTCTGTGAAGCTTATCAGATAACGATTGTTGAGGATGCAGCTGAGTCGTTAGGTTCATTCTATCAATCGCAACATACCGGAAGCTGGGGAAAACTCACCGCGGTGAGTTTTAATGGAAACAAAATTGTTACGTGTGGTGGGGGCGGTGCAATACTGACGAATGACGAGTCGTTGGCCAAAACGGTCCGACACCTCACGACGACGGCAAAAGTACCTCATAGTTGGCGATTTATACATGACTCAGTTGCCTATAATTATCGATTGCCTAACATTAATGCGGCGTTGGGTTTGGCTCAGTTAGAGCAGCTTGAATACAAGTTGAAATGCAAAAGAGCACTTGCTAAGGCTTATCAAGAAGCCTTCTCCGAAAACGATGAGTGCAAATTTTACACTGAACCATTTGAAGCACAAAGCAATTACTGGTTTAATGCTTTAATCCTTAATAAGGATTCAGTGATAGATACCGTTTTGGAAGAAACGAATGCAAATGGTATCATGACACGTCCGTTTTGGGATCCTATGCATAAGCTTGAAATGTATAAAGATTGTCCTCAAATGGATTTAAGTATCGCTGAAGATCTATTTAAAAGATTAATTAATATCCCTAGCTCTGCTTGGATTGGAGAGCCTTATGTCTAAAAGGACGATTTGTTTTATAACTGGAACAAGGGCTGAGTATGGCTTGCTCAAACCGGTGATGGAGAAAGTGTCTAAAGACAACGAATTACATCTACAAATTATAGCAACGGCGATGCACTTGTCTCCTGAATTCGGCATGACCTATCAAGAAATAGAAGCCGATGGCTTTACAATTGATGAAAAAAATGAAATGTTGCTATCCAGTGACACATCGGTTGGTATTTCTAAATCTATAGGCCTCGGTGTCATATCGTTTGCAGAATCATTTCAACGATTGAAGCCTGATTTGATAGTTGTACTTGGCGATCGATTCGAGATCTTAGCTGCAGCACAAGCCGCCTTGATTGCAAGAATTCCTCTAGCCCATATTGCGGGAGGGGACATCACCGAAGGGGCATGGGATGAATCAATTCGACATGCAATTACGAAAATGTCTCATATACACTTTGTGACTAATCAAGGTTCCTTCAATCGGGTTAAGCAGCTCGGAGAAAACCCCCAGCATATATTTAATGTTGGCAGCACAGGGATTGATAATATCCTTCATCAGAAATTTCTTGCAAAAGAATATCTTCAAGAAGAGTTGGGGTTTTTATTCAGGAAAAAAAATATTCTCGTAACCTTTCATCCTTCAACGTTAGACTTTATTCCAGCATCGAAGCAGTTTGCGCAGCTTTTATCTGCACTACATCATCTGGGTGAAGACGTAGGTATTATTATTACCAAACCAAACGCTGACTTAGAAGGAAGAAGTTTATTTCCGCTGATTGAGGCATTTGTCAAAGAGCATCAAAATGCGAAGGCTTTTGAATCACTTGGGCAAGAGCGGTATTTAAGTGTCATGAATACTGTCGATATGGTCGTGGGAAATTCCTCAAGTGGGCTCTATGAGGCGCCATCATTTAAAATCCCAACAATTAATATTGGTAGCCGCCAGAAAGGAAGGTTACAGGCCAATTCTGTTATTAATTGTGAACCGGACGAACAATCAGTCGTTCATGCAATGGAGAGAGGGTTTGCGTTAGATTGTAGTGAAACATTAAATCCCTATGGCACTGGTCATGCATCGGAGTCTATTGTTTCTGTCTTAAAATCCTTTGATAATTATAAATCACTATTAACTAAACCATTTTTTAATTTATGAAAAGAACATATATCATTGCTGAAGCAGGTGTGAATCATAATGGTTCGATGGAATTAGCAAAATCGTTAATTGATGTTGCTCTAGAAGCAGGTGCTGATGCTATTAAATTTCAGTTATTTAAAGCAAAGGCACTAGCAACGCTTAGCTCCAAGAAAGCGAGTTATCAAATTGAAGCCACTAAAAATAGTGAGTCCCAGTTTGAAATGCTGCAAAAATTAGAGCTTGATGTCGATCAGCAACTGTTGCTAAAAAGTTATGCGACGCAAAAAGGAATTGAGTTTCTTTCAACCCCTTTTGATATCGCAAGCCTAGAATCGTTAGCCAAAAAATTTAACATATCGCGCTTAAAAATTAGTTCGGGTGATTTAACTAATGCGCCCTTATTGCTTGCAGCGGCAAGAACAGCCTTGCCCCTCATACTTTCTACTGGCATGGCTTCTTTATCTGAAATTGAGCAAGCGTTAGGCGTTATCGCGTATGGGTTAATTGCTAAATGCTCTGAAAAGCCGAGTATGTCTCATTTTCATTTATCTTATCAATCTGAAGAAGGTTCAAAGGCGTTAAAAGAAAGGGTGACATTGCTTCATTGTACGACAGAATATCCTGCCCCTTTAAATGAAGTTAACCTGAATGTTATGGAAACACTGCGCCGATGTTTTGATTTGGAAGTCGGCTATTCAGACCACACCGCCGGAATTCATATCCCAATCGCAGCTGTTGCGATGGGTGCAACGATGATCGAAAAACATTTTACCCTCGATAGAAATATGGATGGCCCTGATCACAAAGCTTCACTTGAGCCAAATGAATTAAAGGAAATGGTAAAAAATATTCGAGATGTTGAAATGGCGAAAGGGTCGAGTATTAAAAAGCCAACACAATCGGAACTAAAAAATAAAGGTATCGCCAGACGAAGCATTATTGCTACAAAAAAAATTACGAAAGGTGAAATATTTACCCCAGAGAATTTAGATGTAAAGCGACCAGAATCAGGCTTATCGCCAATATTATACTGGGATCTACTTGGTAAAGTGGCTGATAAGAATTTTGAAGAAGATGAAGTGATAACAGCACTATGTTGAATCCCATTGTTGTAATAGGAGGTGGCGGTCATGCTAAAGTTCTGTTGGAAGCTATCCATCTCCTTAATATGCCAATTTTAGGTGTTTTGGATAATTCTGAGACTTTAAAAGAAGTGCATGGCGTCCCTATTCTTGGAAGCGATAAATTGCTAGACAATTTCAAGCCAAGTGAGGTTGCATTAGTCAATGGATTAGGATCGTTGAAGCCCTATTCAAAGCGTACAGATATTTTTAAAAGCCTCAAGCAAAAAGGTTATAAATTTGTTACTATTATCCATCCCAGTGCAATCGTGGCGAAAAATACACATATTGGCGAAGGTGTTCAAATTATGGCAGGAGTGATTATTCAGCCAGGGGTGACAATTGGCGATAATGTCATTATAAATACACGCGCATCGATTGATCATGATTGTGTGATTGGTGAACATACACATATTGCCCCGGGTGTTACGCTTTCAGGAAATGTTTCAGTGGGACGCCAAGTACATATTGGAACAGGTGCAACTTTGATACAGGGTATAAATATTGGTTCAGGGTCAACATTAGCTGCAGGTGCTGTAATGACTAAGGATTGCTCGGAAGGCGCATATGTTATGGGCGTTCCTGGGAAGGAGGTAATGTCTTGTGAGTGATTGGAAAAAAACAATAATAAGCGCAGATAAATCTATCCGAGAGGCGATTAGCGTTCTGGATAGTAGTATCTATCAAATAATATTAGTAGTTGATGAGCAAAATCATTTATTAGGAACTATTACTGATGGTGATATCCGACGAGCGATTCTCAAAGGCCTCGATTTAGAGATGCCCCTTAGCCTTGTGATGAACAAAAATCCCATTGTAGTCAGTCCTAATGAAGAAAGAGAAAAAGTTCTTCACTTGATGAGACAGCATCATTTAAGGCAAATTCCCGTAGTTGATGAAAATGGAATCGTTGTTGATTTGGACTATGTCTATGATATGTGGAGTGATGCTGAAGATGAAAATATTGCTGTCATCATGGTTGGGGGATTAGGCACTCGTCTAAAGCCATTGACAAATGATTGCCCGAAGCCAATGCTTGAAATAGGTGGCAAGCCAATCTTGGAAACGATTCTTTGTAACTTAAAAGATTATAATATCAAGCACTTCTTTTTTTCAGTTAATTACAAAGCAGACATTATTCAGAATCATTTTGGGGATGGCTCAAAGTGGGATGTAAAAATTGATTATTTGAAAGAATCAGAGCCCATGGGTACTGCTGGGGCGTTAAGTCTCTTAGATGTTGAGACCAAAAAACCGATTTTGGTTATGAATGGTGATATTTTATCGAAAGTTAATGTGAAAGAGCTTTTTAATTATCACCGAAAGCATAACTCGAAAGCGACCATGTGTGTTCGTCAGTATGACTATAAAGTGCCATATGGTGTGATTACGTTAGATGACCAGTTTTCCATGAAAGAGATACAAGAAAAGCCATCTCATAAATTTTTGGTTAATGCGGGTATTTACGCCCTAGAACCGACAGCTTTAGATTATATTCCGAAAAATTGCCGTTATGACATGACCACGTTATTCGAAACGTTAAAACAAAATGATGAGTGCGTTCAGACTTTCCCAATACGAGAGTATTGGCTTGATATTGGACAGCATAACGATTTTAAAAAAGCACAAAATGAATTTGATGAGGTTTTTTATTAACCAGGCATCTTAAACAGATTATTGGTTTGTATAGGTTTGATATGAGTAATTTACGATTAATCCCAAGATTAGACATTAAAGCACCCAATTTGATCAAAGGCATACATCTTGAGGGCCTTAGAGTCATAGGAGATCCCAGTGAATACGCCATTCGTTACTATGAAGCGGGCGCTGATGAATTAATTTATATGGATATCGTCGCGAGTTTATATGAGCGTAATAGTTTGGAAGATGTTTTAGCTAAAACCGTCAAAAATGTATTTATCCCCATTACGGTCGGTGGTGGTATCAGAACGGTTGATGATGTAAAAAAAATTTTGCGATCGGGTGCCGATAAAGTTGCTATTAACACGGCAGCAGTGCGAAGACCAGATTTGATATCCGAAATAGCTAAAAAGTATGGCTCTCAATGCATGGTTTTATCAATTGAAGCCAAGCGTTCGGCCCAATTTGGATGGGAGGCATTTACGGATAATGGTCGAGAGCATACAGGGCTTAATGTCATTGATTGGGCAAAAAAAGCAGAAGGATTAGGGGCTGGGGAAATTCTATTAACATCCGTTGATCAAGAAGGCACACGAAAAGGATTTGATATTGAATTAGTGAAAGCAGTTTCGGAGTCCGTCACAATTCCTGTCATCGCAAGTGGCGGCATGGGTAAAATTTCAGATTTTGTGGACGTGGCTAAAGATGGTAAAGCAGATGCAGTCGCGATGGCTGATGTCTTGCATTATAATAGAATGCCCTTGCAAGATATCAGGCAAGCAGCCCTAGACCATGATTTACATGTGAGACATTTATGAAGCCAATAGTGACAGTAATTGATTATGGTGTTTGCAACATGTTCAGTGTTAAAGAGGCTTTTACTCATTGTGGCGCTGAAGTTAAATTCACCGATGACCCTGAAGAAGTGGTAAGAGCAAATTCATTAGTACTGCCTGGAGTAGGTGCGTTTGCCGATGGGATGCAGGCGCTCAAGGATAAAAACTTGGATGAATCTATTATTTCTTATGCCAAAACAGGTAATCCTTTACTGGGTATATGCTTAGGCATGCAGATGCTGTTAACAAATAGTCACGAATTTGGCATATACCAAGGTTTGGATTTGATCCCAGGGGAAGTGCTGCCTATCCCGAAAGAAACCGATCATGGTATTCATAAAATTCCCCATATCGGCTGGAATGAAATTGATATTGTAAATAACGATGTACCCTGGAAGGACACCATTTTAGAAGATACCAAAGCGAAATCGCCCATGTATTTTGTGCATTCTTTTACGGCATGGCCAAAGGATGTCCGCCATCGGCTTGCTGATTGTTATTATGATGACAGCCGGATTTCAGCTGTTATCGCCTCAGGGCACATATGGGGTTGTCAATTTCATCCGGAAAAAAGTGGTCAAAAGGGATTAGACATATTACATGCTTTTTTGAGGTTTTGATATTCTATCCCTGATAAGGGCTTAGCCTAAGTAATAAAATTACTATCTACATCTAACGTAGACGAGGAAAACGATGCAATCTTCCGAAATGATAGAATGGATTAAACAAATTGAATCGGAAAGTCCAATAGCCGTTGACGATATAAAGTTAATGGATATTCATGTATGGCCTATTATCAGAATTCGCTTGTTTTTTAAAACGCTCTACCTTGAAAATGGTTTAAGGGATGGCCAGGCAAGGAAATCATTGGCATCTATTTTTGAGGATTTAAAAAACTATTTTCATGCATTGGTTAAAGATAACAATAAAAATGACTCACTGCGAACAAAAGCGGATATTGTTTTCCTAAGTGATGGTGTTTCGTTTTTTCCAACGAAGCAAGGTTATGTCGATAAATACTGCGATCCTATCATGGATCGCTGCCATCAATCTGGTTTAAAAACGTGTTTACTAACGCCCATGCACGAATATTGTGTGCCTAGAAAATCAAAAAGTATTTTTATTCAACCTTATATTGATTTTGCAAAATTAGCTAAAGCTATTAAATTGCTTACCTTTCGGTGGAAGTCAAAAAAAAATCTAACCGAGTTAAATCATTTTGTTAACTTTCTCAATAAACAAAAAATATTCGAAACGCCTATCTCATTAATGGACATTGTGGGTGATATTTTCTATGTGCGTTCAGCGGCCAATCGTTATAAAAAGCTTTTAAAAAAATTTGAACCAACCATGGCATTTTCCGTTTGCTACTATTCACTACCTGGGCTGGGCTTTAACGTAGCCTGTGATGAGCTCGATATCCCTAGCGTCGATATCCAACATGGTGTCCAGTCCGATGCACATATAGCCTATGGACATTGGACTAAAATCCCCGCAGAAGGGTATGGTGCTTTGCCTAACTATTTTTGGTGTTGGAGCGCGGAAGAGGCGGCAGTTATTACAGCGTGGAATCAAAAAGTAACGAAATATCATCAACCGATAATTGGTGGAAATTTGTGGCTAAGGGATTGGCATCATTACCAAGGTAGTGATGAGCAAAGTCAGGAATTAAATTCAAAACTGCAAACACCAGCCTATAAAAATAAGAAACATATCTTGGTAACTTTACAACCTATCTATTTTTCTATTAAGGAATTTTCAGCATTATTTGAGTGTATGAAAAAAAGCAGCCCAGATTGGGTTTGGTGGATACGTTTACATCCAACCATGTTAAATGATAAAAATAAAGTTCGTCATATGTTACAGTCTGAAGGAGTCAATGATTTTGAGTTAGAACTTGCTTCGGAAGTTGCCTTATATGATTTACTACCGGTTATGCATGTTCATGTCACGCACAGTTCTGCAACGGTTTTAGAAGCCTACCAATTTGGTATCTGCTCAATTTTATTAAGTGAAGTTGGCAGGGAGCTCTTTCAAAATCAAGTTCGTGCGAAAAAGGCAATTTATGCGCCAAATGAAAACGAAATTGCCGGGGCTATTGAATTGTACATTAATCACAAAAAAGCAAATTTTAACCTTGAGACTAATAATTTAGCGATCGAAGAACACGGGTTTAAAGAGCTTATGGATGCAAGTAAACTTATGCACAAGTTTAAAATACCTATAGACGTAGGTGAAAAGATTAGTGATAATTCAATGTGAACAAAATAATATTTTTTAACGCATCCCAAAATCTAAATCCAATGGTTATCTTAATAACTGTACTATTCAAAAATAATAGGACTGTTTATGTCTAAGCCAAAAATTTTAGCAATCATCCCTGCTCGGGGAGGATCCAAAAGATTGCCTAAAAAAAACATTCGGTTGTTAAATAACAAACCGTTACTAGCTTATACCATTGAAGCAGCAATTCAGGCACCTATTATTTCAGATGTTATTGTGAGCAGTGAGGATGATGCAATCTGTCGTGTTGCAGCAGATTATGATGTCCAAATTGTTAAAAGACCGGATGCACTTGCTACAGATACTGTGTCAAACGAATTTGTGGTGAAACATGCTATTGAACAATACTTAATAACCAATGGTTATCCAGAGTATATCGTATTATTGCAGCCCACCTCTCCTTTAAGAAATGCGAACCACATCCAACAATGTCTTGATAATTTTTTGCTGTCTTCGGCTAAAAGCACGTTAAGTGTGTGTGTAGCAAGTCACCATCCTGGTAAGTATTTAAAACTAGACCCAAACTATTTGACGCCTTATACAACGATCGATGATATCGAAAAGCGCACGCAACTATTGGAGGTAGTGTATCGACAAAATGGAGCGATCTACGCCCTGCGAACAAACGATTTTTTAACTCAGTTAAAATTTTATCAACCCCCTTGTCTCCCCTATTTAATGGAAGTAGAAAATAGCATCGATATCGATAGCCAATTCGATTTAAATTTTTGCGAATTTCTATTACAACATGCTAAGACATCAGGAGAAGCGATTCATGCCAGCTAACTATAAAAATTTTCAGCACTATATTGATGAAGGATGGTCTAAAAATCCCAAAGAGATATTCAAATTTGTCGATAGTTATATTGCCAATGATAACAAAATTGGCAATATCAATTTATTAGATATTGGTTGTGCCACTGGGGAATTTATTTATTATTTATCAAGTCGTTACCCTGCCTATAACTATACAGGCATTGATGTATTTGATGACCTAATCGAACAATGTAATACCCTTCAGCCGAATAAAACATTTATCAAAGCATCGGCCCTCGATTTGCCAAAGCACTTATATGGGCAGTTTGATTTTGTTACTGCCGTTGGTGTGATGTCAATTTTTGATGAAGACGAATTACCGTTGTTTTTAGACAACCTAATCAAGGCTTGTAGAGAAAATGGGGTGATCTATATTTTGTCCCCATTAAATGAATTCGGTGTTGATTGTGTTCTCAAACATCGTAAGTGGAAAAGCGGCAACAAAGGAAGTTGGGAAAAAGGTTGGAATATATATAGCCAAGAAACATTATCAGAGATTTTGCAGAATCGTTGCAAGGAACTAAGTTTTCACCCATTCAAGATTAATTTTGACTTACCACAACGGGACGATAAAATTAGAACTTGGACAATGAAAACAGAAAATAACGATAGGCAGTTAACCAATGGGTTAAAATTGCTTGTTGATCACTATCTTATAAAAATCGTTCTTTAATAGACTTTGAGGTAACAATGGAAAGACAAATGAAGTTAGGCCCCTATCAAGTCGGGACAGAGCATCCTCCCATATTTCTTGCTGAAATTGGTAGTTATTTTAATGGCGACTATGAATTAGCCCGCAATATGATGGAAACCATTTTGAAAGCCCAAGAAATGGTGCCTCATCAACCGGTCGTTTTAAAAACTGAAATTTTAAATGATCCAGAAATCTGCCTTCCCTGTGATTTGGAAGAAACATATACCTGTAAATCCGGCGAGATAAGAAAGGAAAACTATCGTGAGCTAATTGAGCGCAAATGTATGCCTCTCAGTGAATACGAAAAGTTATTTACTATGCTTAATCAGGCAAAGATGCCCTTTATTGTATCTGTTTATGATTTTACCGCAGTTGATTTTGCAACAAAACACGGTGCTTGCGCTCTGAAAATCGCTTCCGCAAATATCGTACATATTCCATTAATTCGCTATGCTGCTTCAAAAAAATTACCGTTAGTGATTGATACAGGTCGTTCAACCATTGCGGAAGTATTTAATGCTGTTAACACAGCAAGAGATGCGGGTTGCCAAGATATCATGATTCAACATAGTCCGGATGGACATCCTGCTTCAGCAGAGGCGCATAACCTTCGGTTATTACAAACCTATTCACAATGCTTTAATTTGCCTGTAGGACTATCTTGTCATCACACCGGCTGCGAAATGTTGTATATCTCTATTGCGCTGGGTGCATCAATCCTCGAAAAAGGCGTTCATGTTCGCCCAGATGAACTCGATCAAGATATCTCTCATACCATGGGCATTGATGACCTACCTCAAGTACTTCAAGCAGTATATGATTCCTGGGTAGCGCTTGGGAAATCTGAGCGAAATTTAAGAACTCCTATTAAAGGGGTCATTGGCAGTTCGCAAAGACAATGTGTGGTGGCTAAGAAGTCATTGAATGCAGGTGATACAATTTCACTTGATAATGTTCGCTTTGCATTTCCTTGCAAGGGGATTCCTGTTCAGCAATGGGATTTAGTGCTTGGTATGAAAGTCAAAGCAAAAATTGATGCGGATCAGCCTGTGAAGTGGGAACATGTTGAACTGGTGTAATGATGAATTAGCATCGTTAGCGCGTTATATCCATAGTAAATTAATATCATGCGCCGGTTCAAAGGAAATCATAACTAACTATGTATTTAGGTAATCCAACATGGCAATCCTTATCCCCGGGATTGCCTCAATATATTCCAATTAATAACAGGGAAGAAGCAGCGATAGTGGATATCATGCCCTTATTAGGACAATGGTATCGAGTTTACGTGGAAGGTGCGGGCACTAATTTTTTCCGATTTGATGATGCAGTGTCAAAGCAAAATTACTTCATAAAGCGCATTAATAAAGAGGACTACCAGCGAAACAATGCCGCAAATAATATTGCCAGATGGTTGGATGAGCAGGGTGTGCCCACTAATTACGCTTCAAAAATCATAAAACAAGATAAAGCCAGTTATTTTTTCATTTACCCCTTAAATGAAGGCCAGCGAGTTCCAGCTGATTTAAACTCGATGGCGAAACTAGGCTCATCACTCGCCACGCTCCACACAACGTTAAAGCAACTCCCAAAGCAGGATGAGATTATCAACAAAACCAATTGGCGGATTGAATTATTGGAAGAAGTCAGGAAAAAATTAGTGAATGGACACTATCAATTCGGACCTAATTCCGACTTTGTTCACAAACTGGCAAAAAAAATTCATCACCCTTTTTTAGAAGATAACTGTATTCAACCATTACACGGCGATTTGAATTATGGCAATATTCTCTATCATAATCATGCCATTATGTATTTAGATTTTGAAGATACCCTCCACAGTTTTTTACCTACAATTTTTGAAATCGGCTATGTTTTAGAGAGATTTTTATTTACTAAGGTATCTGATAAAAATAAACTACTTTCTTTGGGTAAAGCTTTTATGAAGGCTTATTTGTCTAATAATGGTCAATATATTTATCATGAGCATCACGCCAAAGTCTTGCCCTTATTAGCATTGCGTTCCTTTTGTGTTCTGACTTTGTGTGAACTGGAAGGTAAAACAATTGATAAAAATGAATGGCTTAAATTTGAATATTTAGCCGAGCTGGGGTTTAAAACAGCCCTTTTATTTGATGAAATTATAAGAACTTAGCATAAAAAATGAAAAAGAAATTATTAATCACCGCAAGGGATGTTGGCGCCGCAATTAATATCATTGAAATTGTAAAATATGCTCATAGTTTAAAGAATATTGAGTTGCATTTATATGTTCAAAATCCTGCTGCTAAATATTTTGCAAATGCAAATATTGCTATTAATCCTGTGCTGTTAAACATTTCTCATTCACCCACGGATGCTGATGGTCTTTTATTATTAAATTATGCAGATAAGCTTATAAAAGAAATTTCCCCCGATGTCATTCTCTGTGGATTATCTACCCCAGGTGATGGTGGTATAGATGAAGCAATCATTTTCGCTGCTAAGAATAAAATTCCAACGTTTGTTATGCAGGATTTTTGGGGCGAAGTGAATGATTTTTTTGGCCACTGTGCCGATTTTTATTTATGCCTTAGTGATCATGCAAAATTTCTTTCTGAGCAAAAATATAATTGCGAAGGCATTGTCATTGGATCCCCAAGGCATGCCTGGTATGGCGATGCGGATTTATTTAGCAAAAAATTAAGCCTTAGGCATCAATATGACTTAGGACACGATGACGAAGTGATTGGTTTATTTGGCCAGTCTCTGCACCATATCCCAGGGTACAGTCGGACAATTCTAAATTTCCTTAATTCTCTAAATCATAAGAAAGATGAGCTAGTGTTGTTATACAGGCCTCATCCTCGTGAGACAGAAAGTCAGCGCCAGAAGAGTATAGCGATGCTTGAAGAATCAAACCTAACGTATGTGATTACAGAAAATGATAAAGTTGAGCACTCACTGTTAATGTCTGATGTAGTCGTCAGTATTTTGTCAAATTGTTTATATGACAGTTGTTATTTGAATTTCTTTTCAGAAGTTCCTTTGATCACTCCAGTTGCGTTATGTTATGAGGAGGATTTGCTTCGGCATCTAAATAATTTTAGTATGATTTCTTCATCGCCCTATAAAAGTCATAACCTTGCAAAAATATATGATGAATCTGCGCCGGATGCAAAAACAATTGACTATTTGTTATCTGAGGACTGTAAAAGAGAACTTTGGCTTTCTTCGAAAAAACTGCAAAATCCAAAACTATCGGCAAAAAAGGCAATCGATAGTTTGCTCAGTCATTGCTGATCGAAATCTGTTAAGACAGCAATTCCGTTTGCTTCTCTGCGGGCATTTTAGTAATTTTTGAACTCTGAATGAGTCCCTTAAATAAATCGCAACGTTCAGCAATCACTTCAAAGGGACCATCATCGATTATGCTCCCTCTATTGAAGACTAAAATACGATCACAAAGCTTTAAGGTATCGAGTTTATGACTAATTAGGAAAATGGTGCGCTTATTTTTAAGGTTATTTAAAGCCTGAATAAATTGATATTCAAGATTAGCATCCAACCCATTTGTTACTTCATCAAAAGCGAGAACATCCGGATTATGGTAAAGAGCTCTGGCAATGCCAATACGTTGACGCTGACCGCCAGAAAGGGTTGAGCCAGTTTCCCCTGTTTTTTCATCAATCCCTTTAGGAAGAGTATTAACAAATTCATTCAGCAATGATTCTTTAACAACTTCATCAACGCGATTGATATCAATTTCACCATCTTCAATACCAAAGGCTATATTGTTTTTGATGGTATCATCAGTCATATAAAGGGCCTGAGGCACATGGCCAATGTTATTTTGCCACATTCGTTTGATTCGCTTATTATGGATGTTTTCCTCATCGATAAAAATTCCGCCTTCCGAAGGATCGATCAATCCGAGCAGTAAATTCATAAACGTTGATTTCCCGCTACCAGATGGCCCGGTAAGACCTATGAATTCATATTTTTTTATGGAGATATTGATATTAGATAAAGCAGGAACATTTTTTTTAGGATAACAATAAGTCACATCACGAAATGTAATCATTGTATCTAAATTAAGCTTTGCAGTTTTCACACTTTGGTCGGGGATATATATATTTTTTTCATGCTCGTAAAATTCGTTAGCGATCGATTCAAGAATAGGTTGGCTACTATCAATTAATTGGAGGCTAATAAATATTTTATTAACTTGAGGCAACATTCTAAACATCACGGCAATTAATACACCAAAAATTGCCAAAGTATTCACATAGGCGGTTTGATAGTTATTGAATAATATTACTGCTAGAACGCCACACATTATCCATGCTTCCATGATAACGGGTGGCAAGCTAGCTAGGAAATTATAAAAATGCTGATTAATAAAATTCGATCGCTCAGTTTTTGTATAAAGATTTTCAAAATAGGTTTCTCTTCCTAGCAATTTTGTATCTCTAAAAGCACCAAGAGACTGAGTAATGACTTTTTGCCTATCCTTATATAGCTCTGTCGCTTCTTTACCAATTTTTTTAAAATACTTTTTCATCCCTTTGTTAATGCCATACACTGCCAAAACCATAATTATTAGAGCTTGGATGGCACTCATCGGAAGGACAAAAAATAATAACGCGCACAAACCTAGGCATATGATTGAAGAAACAATTAAGTTAAAGTAAGACATAATGTATTGATCATAAATCAATGGCGCTAAGGCTATATTTTTCATGATTTCTGCACTGGATTTTTTCATGTGTAAGGCATAATCTGAGAACAAATACATTTTCATCAAACGACGACTTAGATTTGTTTTGAAATTTGTTAGCACTCTAAATTGTAAATAGCGAAAGAAAACTGTATACCCAGCTTTTAAGATTATCAGAATTGATATCGTAGCTAACAAAACAATATTTAAAGTATGCGGGTCATTTAGTTGAAACGTTTTGGCAAGATACTTAAGTATTCTAAACTTATTGATAGACTCTGGCGATATTAAGACATAAATAAATGGAAATATTAAAGCAATACCCAAAACTTCTAATACACCAATAATCAAGCTCATGACAAAAAACACAAATATTTTAAGTTTCAACTGATGGCATTCTTGCTTCAAGAACAATTTTATTGGTGTATTATTCATATTTTTATTTATATATTGTATGTCTTAATTTCCAATTCCCATTTTCAAACGCCCAAAGGTGGGGGGATCGGAACTTATTGGTCAGTAAATGGAAATATTCTTTTGTCATACGGGGTTGCTCGAATTGTTTAGCAGCAACGGGTAGTTTTTCTTCATCAATACTTAAGTAATTGAAATTATCAGTTTCAAAACGGGTGGGGTATTCGCCATCAAAACGTTTAACTAAAGCGACACCCTCATCCCGAGTAAGTTCTCCGTTTCTGATTTCCTGCGAGCTATCATAGGTTGCTCTGCCAATGCCAAATTTAACGAAAGTTGAATAGTAATGTAAGTCATCTATTTTATCGTCGATGCTGCTATATTTACTATAAGTTCCCGGGGTTCGTTCTGGGGAGGGTGTAAACCCGCCTTTTTCAACAGCATAATAGTAACACTCTTGGGGGTGCCATGGTAAATAATACCCCAAATACTGTACTTCAATTTTCTTTTCAGCAACTTTATTTGGATTAGGAGGTAAATAGGGGTGTAATTCAACCTCGTTCAATCCAAAAGCCTCTTTTAATTCCAAAACAGAAGTGCCTGAAAGGAAAAGATCGGCCGTATTGTCTGCTGTGAAATACTCCAAACTTTTCGTCGCGCTATCATTTTCTTTGGCATTATTACCATATTCAGTGGGGTTTTCACCATAAAATACTAACGGTATATTAAGTTGCATTGCCATTTTGGGTGGATAATACATTTGTCCCATGATAAACGGCTGAAATGGATGGAACAGGTTTTCCAAAGCCAGCCTGGTTAACAATCGGTGTACTTGGCCGTTAGGCGTGAAAAGATAATTATCAAATCCTGCATGAATCCATGACTGAAAGTTATTCCATCCCCATGGGGTATAGATATGTGGCGCCCAGGTAACGGTCAGAGGGTTCATCCCATATTCGTATTTAAGGACGTAGGCTGTATAAAAACTATCTTTGCCACCTGAACCTGGTATCAGGCAATCATATTCCCCATTTTTACTGCGATAATTATCGCAAACTTCTTTTAATTGTTTTTTTCTCAGATCCCAGTCAATTTGTTTCTTTTTTTCAGCAACGAGACAGGCTGAGCAAACATGGTTTTCATCAAAATTGACCGTTGGTTTTTTCGCATTAATTGTATGTTTATATTCTTTTTCTGAATTGGGTTTTTGGTTGCTGTATGTGCATTTAGAGCAAAAACTTACGTCCTTGGGTAGACCATAAAATGTGTCATCAATATTAGCATCGGGTTCATATTTACTTAAATCTACACTGCCTGGATAGCGTATCATTTTATGTTCTCCTTATGACAAGCATTAATACTACTTGTTTTAAATATAATATTTTTTTCAATTCGTTAGGCTCAAAATTACTTGTTTAGCTTTGTCGTTACTTGGGATATTGCCAATTAGATCTTTGTAGCATAAATGATACCGTTCTGAAATTTATTGTCAAAAGAAAACTACTCGCAATTTGTATCAATTTTACTCTGATATGTTCTAGTAGTCCGGTTTTTTTTCTGTCAATTGAAAATAAAGTTAATTTAATATTGGTCTGGATCAATAAATAAGACATTTCCTCCATGCGAATCAAGGACAATTAACCACGGATGGTAAAATTGGGCATCATAGGGACAATTGATGTTTAAATGAGTTATTTCTTTTATAAAACTACCTTCTAAATCAAAATATAATAACGAATTATTACTCCATGAGGTAACTACTAATTCTTGGTGATTTGAGAAAGTGACAGCGACGGGATGTTTCAATCTTTTATGTGTAATCTCATCGAGAACATTGCCAGATAACTGGAATGTCTGGATTCTATGATTCCAGGTGTCTGCACAATATAATATACCATCAGGCGATTCTTTGATCATATGAGGACGATCAAATGCTCCTATGATAGTTGATGCTTTGAAAGTATGTGTTAATTGAAATTCAGGGCAGAGATGGTTTGCATCACTTAAACCAATACCACCTAAATATTCTCCCTCCTTAGAAACTTTCAAAATGGCATTTTTGCAATACTCCGATATTAATAAATATTCCTTTTTATGATTAAAAAAACTACTAGCAGGTCCTTGTAAAAAATAATTGCCAATCGTTTTGATATAACGCCCATCTCGAGCAAAAACTTGAATCTTGGGTGTGTAATAAGTAGTTACAAAAATATTTCCCATCGCATCAAAATCCAGCGCATGAGGTCCATGCAAAAGGGAGTGAGGATTGATATTGATTTCAATGGGGGTGCTAGTGATGGAGTATTCTGGCTGCCAGAATGGATGGTCGTCGCTAAGAAACGAAATAAAATCCAGCTTAGGCGATAATCGAAATACCGTATTCAGATCCATATCGGTGATATAGTAGTTTCCAATACTGTCCCGACCAATGCCAAATGGCCTTCCTAGTCCAGATAAACAAAAGCCTGCAAAATCACTGGATAATTTTGTTAAAGATAACTTTAGCTTTTTTCGCATGGATTGGGTTAATTTTTATTAAATATTTGACTAATTAATTCCATCGTTTTTAAGCTCTCTTTAATCGTAATAGCATTGTTTGGTTCATTGCGGACCGCCTTGCAAATTTCCTGTGCTTGAAGATAAAAGCCCGCTTTGTAGCTCTTATCAATCGAATTAATTTCAATGCTGTTTAATTTTCTTTCCCCAGCATTTTGGAAACTTGCTGTTTCAAGCGGCTGCATGACCCATCTTCGCGATGGTGTGCTCACGGTGCACGCCCATGGCCCCGGACCTTTCCATATTCCTTCATACAAAGCACTATCCCCGCTACTGAATGTGATATAAGCCAATGCGATCTGAGAGGCTTCTCCTTGCCAGGGGACAATCGGATTAACGTCAATGATGTCGCCTCGACAAAAGTAGTTAATCAGATCAATATTATGAATCGAGTTAGCATACATAAAATTTTCGACAACTTCCTCGGGATGATTATAGTGCCTGGCTTCTTCATAACTTTGTTGGTCTTGGATATGTACATACCTTGCTTCATTTTTTTGAGCTAAGTCATCGAGAATTTTTCGTGAGGAGTCATAAAACCGTCTGTTTAACCCAACAAATGTTGGTTTTTTACATGTTAATGACGCTTCAGCAATGTCATAGGCATCCTTTAGGTGATAGCCAGCTGGTTTTTCAAGCAAGACAGTCCAATCAAACTTAAAACACTCCTTGGCTACTTTATTAGCTTGCAGCTCAGGAACGGTGACAATGACCAAATCTGCTTGTGTGGCTTGATGGAGTTCACCGATGGAAGAAGTATTGATTGGAATATGAAATTCTATAGCTAATTCAGATGCTCGTTGATAAGTTCGACTGTGTATCCCCGCAATCGTGACATTTTCAATTGCTTGAAAGGCTTTGATGTGTTCTCTGGCCATGTTACCAGCACCAATAATGGCTATTTTAATCGATTTCATAACGCTCCTCTTTTACAGTCTGAAAATTGGTGCTAACTAGTTTTTTGTGAGTCAATAATTGCTGTATTAATTGATGTATTCTTTGAGAAGAATGACCATCTAAATTACCCCAATCTAATTTTTCAATTTGAAGTTGATTTTTCAGGTTATCCAGGTATGGTTTATCGTTTATGTTGATGATTGCTTGAGCAAAATCTTCTTTTGATTCCACATTGATGACGCCTCGGACAGATGCATAGTCGCCATAATTATAATGGAAGATATCATAATTGATAGAGGGTATCCCGCAGGATATAGCCCAGCGGATTGTTGCTGAGGCAAATGCAATGTAGATGTCCGACAAAGCAACAAGTTTTAAGGTGTCTATCTCAGACGATATAAATCCCTTCTTTTCGAACATATGGCTAAGTTCGGGATAATTAGGGTGAGGTCTTACAATGATATGATATTTATCTAAAAGATCCCTTAAGGAATAATAAATAAAATCGACAGCTGCTTCGATTGATTCAAAATCAAACCCGGGTGGGTTTGATACTAATTGATTTGGAAAGCCACCAATAAGAAGGATGGGTTTTATTTTATTTAAATTATACCGAGTGTGTAACTTTCTTAGTTCTTGGTCTTTATTGAGTAGGTAATGCGCAAGCTCATCATCATAGCAGGCACCTGTAATAACCATTTTAGAAGCAGGAATTCCACTGTTTTGATAGTACTCAAACATTTTTGTATTTTCTACACCAATAATATTGGCAAATGAACTATTCATCATCCATGGATCCGGGGGCGATGTTTTTGTTAGAAGATGACCAATAACATGACCTGCCGGCAGTCTTAAAACTTGATGTTGATTTTCTTCCATTACCCACGATTTAAAATATTTCCCCATAATGCGATTGTATTTTAAAGCCATCGAAATGGAAGGGTTATTTTTTAACGATTCAAATGCTTCACGTTGGTTGGCAATTGTATAGGGTAATATGATACTGGGTATTTTTAATTTATGCCCAGCTTTAACCAGTAAAGGCGTTACATCACCAACGATATCCTCAGGTAAAATAATCAAATCAATCTGATGTGCTTTGAGTATTTTTTTTAAATTTTTAAAGTTGACTAGGTAATTGATGGCCATAAAAATAACGGGGGTTATCTCACGGTTTTTAATCCAACTCATTAGTTTGATTAACGTACGTTTAACAAATTTAAGTTTTTTTATTAAATAAGTTAAAAATAATTTACTCTCGATATTCTGGAGGGACGTTTTATGACCGTGACTCTCATTCTTTTTAGATTGGTTGACTTTTTGTTTTTTAGATAGTAGATGCTTATTTTTTTTAGTTGAGTATGTTATAACAAAAGAACTAAAAAATATCCTATTCGAAAATGTCCCTTTTTTCACGGAGGAGTCTGTAAGTTCATCCATATAATCATTATGGTTATTACAACCACTGCGGCAATATAGAATTGACGCCGAATAATTAAACTTCTTTAAATTTTCAGACACACGCTGCATTTCGATGAAATCTGATGGTCGTTGACAAAGGAATAGCAAATGTTGTGAGGCATTCATATTATGATATATTAATTGTTAGATAATAGAGTGAGTAAAATCACCATGACATTATCATTATTATATAATGATAATGAGTATTTAAAACCTAAAATGTTAAACCTAGATTTACTACCTATATTTGGGCTACTTCATTTTCATTATTAAGGCCTGTCAAATGAGGTGTTTCATGTCTCAAAAAATTTTTCAAGGTTTGAGAAATACGTTTAACTGATTTTCCATCCACCTTACCAAAGTTACCGTAGAATGCTTTTGTTTGAAATAGTAAACTTTCAAACCAAGTATTATCTGAAAAAGCTCTATTAATAAATTCAATAAGCTCGTTAAACTGATTAGTTTGAACATAAGATGGAGTTTCAGGAAAATCATTGACACCGAAATTATATAAATCAAAGTTAATCACCAATTTTCTGGCCGTTAACGCCCACCTAGCCAAACTTGAGCCGCAACAGATTATGACATCGCAATGCGGTATCAAATATAATGGGAAATCGTCACTTATTTCAGCATCTATTTGTTTGATATTGTCTCTGTCGGTTTTAAGCATCCTAGGATGCAAAGAACAAATGATTTCAATTTGTTTATTATTCTCAAAAGAATTGACGAATGCAGTAACAAATTCTCCAACTGATTTAAAAGTACATTTATGAGACCAACCGGTATGGTCACTGGGCGGGATGCAAAAAAGGACCTTTAATTTGTCCGATTTTAATTTACACAAATTTTTATATGCATTTAAGGCCTGCAGGTTCTTTTCCATGGATTCAAACAAAATATCGCAATATACGGAACCAGTGACGCGGATTTTCGATGAGTCGATCCCTTCACTTAAATATCTTGTTTGCATGGCTTTGTTTTCCGCCATAAGTACATCAGCAATTCCGCCATGCATACACCAAGGGTCAAGAATGTTAATCTTCAAGTCTTCAAGTGCTAAAACATACTCAGGAGGCAAATACAATACTTCCCCATATTTCGTTTCTTTTATCCACTTTGGGAATAGTTCTTTTACAACTTGAACGAGAGGTTGAGACGTTGTTAGTAATTCATTTCTATGATAGCGCTCTTCAACGCCCTTATATACTAAAGATGTTGAGTCACCAATTCCATAAGGTAAAACCGCAACTATTTTCTTCATTCGTTTTGCAGCATTGATTAACCAAAAATCTGATGCAATACCATCTTCACCTATCATAATAACATCAGGATTGTACGACTTGATTATTATATTTGCAGCCAATAGGCGAGTAAAATGTATTTTTCTGAATAATTGATAATGAATTTTTGAGATATTAGCATCGCTTAATTTCTTTGCGAATTTACGATATAAATTCATGCTGTGAATATACATCTGAATTGAAGTTAAAATCGATTTTTTATGTTTAGTTGGATTATTTTCTCTATGGTGAAAAAATTGCATCCCATGCTTTTGCGCGACGTTTTTAATTGATTCTGCAACCCCCTCATCATCACGATCACAGCAAAATCCTACTTGGATATCTTCTTTTTTTAAACGTAGCGCAACTTCTTCATAATAGCGAAGTTGTCCTAGCTCACCTGTAACGATTAAAATCTTCATTGTTGTGCTTAAATAATTATATGTAATGCAATGGAATATATTTTATCTATCTATCCATTCCAAAAGTCCGCCTTTAGAGAATCGACTGTATGATTTATCATGTAATTCCCATTGTTCACCACGAACCCACTGTCTAGATGATTTTCGCAGCTTATCCCCAGTTCGAGGTAATCGATAACCAGGGTAGGAGTGAGCGCGCATAATACGTCTTTCTAAACCCTCTTTCAAAAAGCCGCCTCGATGGAATACGTCGGTACTAAATATAATCAAGGATCCCGCCGGCGCGTATATTTCGACACAATCGTTAATGGTTTCTTTTATATCGTCACAGTCAATAAGTTCATTGCCCATTTTATAAAATTCTGGTGTTCCAATTTCTATGAAGTCATTTTTACATAAAGTGTCAAACCAAGATCGAAATTTATGTCTTGCTAGAGTCTGACTCGCTGGGTGAATACCAAATGCACCAAATCCAGGTTCGAGAATATCATCAAGGTATATCATAAATTTAATATTCCAGGTTTTGTCAAAATGGGATGGAGCCACTTCTTCACCTTTCCCAATATCGTAAGTAGCATAAATTTCCTCATTAAAAAGAGATGGATTCCCTATAATTTTGTTGACCAGTTTAACTAAAAGGGGATCATCAAATACCTGGTTCGCATATTTGAACCGCTTTGATCCTTTAATCGATCGATAAAGAGCAGCATAGTCTGCTACATCTCCGCCAACTCGTAGAACACATTCAACCGAGGGATCATTGCGTACTTCTCTCATTGCATGCCAATCGTTATCGAGATTTATTAATGATTCCTTACTTAGCCAGTGAGGCAATACCGCTACGCCATACTCTTTTATGGTAGTTAGAATTTTACTAAAATCCATCGTGTTAGTTACTGTAAAATCCGATAAAGCTATATTCATAATGATCCCTCTATGCAAAGATATAAATAATGCAGTTGATGCAAACTAAATATTTTAGAATATTACGCTGGTTCAACAATTGTTTCTTTTGATGGTTCCATAAGATCAACGTTAATTGGCATAGCTTTTGCCTGTGAGGCTCTTATGCAATTGGCACAAAGGGTACCATCTAGTTTATTATTGATATGTTTTTGTCGTAACTCTTGAAATCGTTCACTTTGCCAAGCTTCACTCATGGGCATTTTATTAAGATCCTCAATTGACAAGAGGTTCTCATAATCATTGCAACATGCTTTTAAGTAGCCCTCTCGAGAGATATGCAATTTATTGAAAGGTAAATGGCATTCCCGATAAGGAGGCAAAGGAAGGTGAGACATTTGCCCTGATTGGTTGCTAGCTTCATAATAAATGATTTCATCAACATAATCATTAACTAGCTCTTTCAATTCATCAAAACTATGTTTGCTTGATTCCATACCAACAAATGAAACGCCAAGATATACTGTGTGATCAACTTGTTTTCGGTAATTACTGACAAACCGGATGTTGTCTATAACTCTGTCGAAATGGTCATTGCCATGGACTTGTTTATAAACTTGACGATTGCCGCCATTTACAGAGAATTTTATGGAATTTAGGCCGGAATCAATAATTTCTTTGAATCTAGTTTGGTTTGGAATTGAGCCATTAGTTGAAATATACATGTATTCATAACCAATGTCGCGACAATATTTTACATACTCATCAAGCCACTTACATGTCAGAGGTTCCGCCCCTGCAAAGAGACCTATTTCTCTCGCACCATTGTCATAGGCTTCTGAAACCAATTTTTTAAATAATTCCGGTTTCATTTGCCCTTTTGTTCTTTCCATTAATGTATAGGCACAGAAAGAACATTTATGATTACAAATATTTGTAGTCTCAATCTGTATCTGTTTAGGGAAAGGCGGGGTGCTAATTCGTTGAGTTGAACTAATAGTATTTACTAACCTTTTCCCTACATGGCTATTTTGAGAGTCGAGATTTTTAAATATATCTGTTAAATTGGCGTGAGGAGTTTTTTTTTTGTCCATCGGAGTTCCTTACATAACATATTTTTTTAAGATATTATTTAGTTTCAATAACTATAAATTCTAAATTAACTAATTGGCTAGCACCATTTATTAACTGTCGAGAATTATTTTCGGTTTTGATTGTCCAAGTTCGCATAGGATCTTCTTTTTTTGGCAGTTCAATAGATAAAGTAAATGGTTTAAATTCAAATCGAGAAACGCGTTCATGATTTTCTAATATTTTGCTTAGAGTGTATTTTGAGTGAATATTCCAGCCACACTCCCAGGTGAAGGGATTTTGGTCCGCACGTTTGTATCTGGTTAGTACATCAATTGGGTCATTGTTAAACATATCGAGGATTAAAATGAGACCATCATTTTTAGTCCATTTAATTAAATTGTTTAAAATTAAATCGGGATCATCAAGGCAATCTAAGACCCCAAACATTGTTATGACGTTTGCACCCGCAGCGTGAAAACAATGTTGATCTTCTATGTTGCCTGTTATATAGGCTGAGTCAGGATCTCTTCTCTTAGCCTCATTTATTAGGGAAGCAGAAACATCTAAACCAATAAAACTATTGTTAGGGCAAAACGATTTAAAATAGTGTATAAATTCCCCAGTTGCACATCCAATATCAAGGATAGTGTCACTCAGACATATGGTTTTTCGATTATTGATGATCTTAACAGCTTCGATAAAGATGTCTTTTGTATTTTTTCTTCTGTCCTCTGATAAATAAATGCCATCATCAGCGATTCGCTCCCCAACTAATAGACTCAAAATTATTGCCCCTATCCATTATTATTGATGGCAACGATAGCATACTGGAATTTTGATATCAAGGTTTGGAAAGATAACGCATAACTGAATTTCTGTCTATTGAGAACTACTTCAATTTTAATTTGTTACACGATAAACAATCGTAATTGAAAGGTGTTCAATTATTTGTTAGTCTTGAGAGCAAATTTTTTTATCAAGCAATCTATGTCAAGATCATATGCCACTAAAAATTCAATAATAATCTGTATTAGCTCTATATCCCAATTAAGAATGTTCGAGGCTCTGATTATAAAGATTCGACATTCATATGATAAAATTGTGTTCGTTGCATACGATTGTAATCAGTATGGAGCCGATACTATTAAATACATAGCAAACAAATATGACATTAATTTTGATATACAAGAATCTATAACATCGGAAGATGTTAAAGTAAATCAAATCGATGAATTCCTTTACAGAAGTTATTTGGATAAAATCCTTTGCTATGTAAATCGTATTTCATATGGATATAATACTAATATGATAAAACACCAGGTGCTAGCTTTCTGTAAGAGTTTTCAGGGATATTTAAAAGCGGCAGAAAAATTAATATCAGACTATCAGCCTAGCGCGATCCTTTTTGGTGAAGATGGGTTATCTGGCAATTGTTACCTTATAAAAAAGGCTAAAGAACATAATATCCCAACCTTGACTATTCCTTATGAAATAAGTGGCAAAGAGGATTTAATAAATGCTATAAACGAAAAGTACTTAAATAATGAAGCTCTGTTATTTAATAAACGGGAATCAAGGTTTCACAAAATAATTGCTCAGAACCACTCAAAATGGATTACGAATACAAGCCACGGACAAGCCACCTTATTTCCTGTTAGCTATATCGCAGCAAGATTAATCAATTCTCTTGATTTACCAGACCCTTGGACTACTCATGGTGGTAGCAGTGATTTACTTATTTCTGAGAGCAAAATAATGACCCAGCATTATATCTCTGAAAATATTATTCCTGATAAGATTTATGAAGCTGGGAGTGTTTATTGTGATGTGCTATACGAAGCATTAAATACCAATCCTATATATCAAAATGCATACACAAATAAATGTAAGTTAAAATCTAATAAGACATCGATACTTGTTTCAATACCACCCAGCTACCATGAAACCAGAGTTGGTGAAAATGAGTTTTCGACATACAGTGAAATGATTACTAACATTTTTAACCTAATAAAAGTGCTTAATTGTGAGACATCTGTATCAATTCACCCTGCTGTTTCTGAAGAGCAAACAAACATGATAAGAGAAGCGGGTTTTAAGATAACCGATAAATGGCTAATTGAAGAAATTCCGGCTCATGATATTTATTTCACTATCAGTTTTTCTTCTACCATACGATGGGGGATTGCTTCAGGAAAGCCGGTAATCAATTATGATGCTTATAATCATAACTTAAAAATATATGATCATACGCAGGGGTTTTATTCATTTAATGAATTAAAGAAAATAGGAAATTGCTTACAGGCACTGATGCCTGATAGTCAATATTCTGCTGTTTCTCATGAAATTGGGAAAATTAGGAGAGAGTGGGGTGTTTTAGATGGAAAAAATACTGAAAGAATAAATGCTATTATACTTTCCAGTATTACTAAAAGGCTACCACTACCGAAATGACTCAAAAAAATTATTACAATACCTTATTACATGGAAAGATATGGCGATTTTAAAATAAAATTACCTAACTATACCGCATTTTTGAATTCTTTATTTGAGTCTTCTTCCACTATTGCAAATCATGTCTATTTTTTCATTTCACCGATTTATAAAAATGGTGTAAGACAAACTCAATTTAAGGTATCGGATATCCAAAATGAACTGGATGATCTTTATCGAATTTGTAAACAGTTTTCCAATATTCATTGCTTGACACCAAGTTTCAACTATTCGAAAGATAATTTTATGAATTTGACACACTTTAATGAGCAAGGACATCGAGTACTGGCAAAATGGGTGTTTGAGCAGATATCAGTCAATCAGAAATCTTAGTCGTGTGATTGTATAAAAGAGTTAACTTTGCTTAGGCCATATGATATGGATTACCAGCAGGTGAACCCACCATCCACAATAATATTTTGTCCGGTGATATACGAGGAAGCATCTGAGGCTAAGAAAATTAAGGCGCCCATCAATTCTGAAGCATGCCCCATTCGTCCTAATGGAACTTTTTTTGCGTAGTTATTTTTAAACGTATCATTTTGACCACTCTCCATTCCCCCTGGGGTGATGGCGTTTACTCGGATATTATGTTTGGCCCAGTAGGTTGCTAAATAGTTGGTAAAGCTAATCACTGCACCTTTCGATGCCGAATAAACCGCAGGGGTGTTAATGGCAACCCCCATGTATTCTGAACCCTCGTAAATGCTTTGATCAGGGGCAACAATCCCATAAATTGAACTGGTTTGAATAATACTGCCGCCGGAGTTTTGTTTTATTAGCACTTTTCCCACGGCTTGGGCAACAAGAAACATGGCGTCAATATTAACTGACATTACTTCTTTCCATGTTTCTAGCTTGTATTCTTCGAAAGGATCAAAGAAATTTTTCAGGTTGCTGGTTTTGGTTGCAGCGTTGTTAAATAAGACATTGATTTGTCCAAACTCGTTCTTAACAAGTTGAACCATCTTTTCAATGCTATCTTTGTTGGTGATATCACATGGAATAGGCAGTATTTCTGCATCAGGATTATGCTGGTATAGAATATGGGCTGTTTCATCGAGTGAGGTCGGGTTTATGTCGACAATAGCAACCTTAGCGCCAGCATCAGATAATGATTTTGTGAACGCTTGTCCCAGTATGCCAGCGCCACCGGTTATGATGACTGATTTATTCGTCAGGTTAAACAAGGGATATCCTTTTTTTCGTGAGCATGGTTTAGGGTGAATGTTTCAAAAGGTTTTAATTGCTTGGCGTTTTCGATTAATTGCATGGCCTCGATGGTTTCATTTGCGTCAATGACAGGCGATTTTGTTTCAATCATGGTAAAAAACTGCTGCAAGGTTCTTTTGAACGCTTCGAAATTATTATGCAAATCAACATGGTGATGGGCTTTCGTTCCATAAAACGATAGATGGAACGTCTTATTGACTTGTCCTAAGCATGATAAATTTAGAGGAATACCGCTTTTGCATTCTATCAAATACGACTCCACCGGGGTTGGCAACCTCATCACGGAATGGAGGGGACCATAACCTAATCCTAATAAGGCATCGATCATATGGATGCCATATTTTTCAAGATCATTTAACACCACGGCATCAATTCGTTTTATGTCTCCTAAACTAGAGATATCAGCTCTTAGAGAATCGAGTTCCTGCGCGTACCTCAAACCAGATGTGCTCATCAATAGACCATTTTTTAGATAGGGTTCAAAGTAAGTTAGCTCATTCAAGTTTAGTGTGAGGGGCTTATCAACGAAAACAGGTATGTTATGTTGTAAAAATTCCCTGGCGATATCATAGTGACAGCTGTAATCATCTCGGGCAATGATGATGGCATCAACCTTACCAATCATGTCAAGGTAGTTAGAAACGGCATTGGGAATGTTGCTGCACTGGCAAAGTTGCTCGGTTATCGTCTTATCTTGTGTCCAGGCGTGAGTAATACGAGCATTTTCAATACCGATAGCATCTTTGGGTTGACGTTCAAGGTAATCAAGAATGGGCGTCCACCCAGATTGTTCAAAGGCTAACTTATTATAGCCATTGACTATAGCAGAGAAAGAATAAGGATGACCATTACCAGCACTGTAACCGATAATGCCGGCCTTAATTACCATATTGCCCAACCTCCATCAACGCAAATATTTTGCCCGGTTATATAGGTTCCTGCATCCGAACAAAGTAGAGCTGCGGCACCTTTTAATTCATGAGGCTTACCAATTCGATTTAAAGGATTTTTTGCCGCAAGTCTTGCAATAAAATCCGGATTTTCTTGTTGCGTTTTTTCAAATGGAAAAGGTCCGGGGCTAATCGCATTGACCCGAATTCCATCTGGGGATAAAAAACTGGCAAGATAGCGAGTGAGTTGTAATAGTCCCGCTTTTGCAGCGCCATAGCTGGGTGGATTGGCAAATTTGCTACTATCATAGAGTCTGTGGTCAGGGGCAACATGTCCATACATTGAAGTGATATTTAAAATATTCCCTTTTTGTTTTTTGAGTAATGGATGAACTTTCTTGATGGTTCTGAAAACGCCATTTAAGCAAATTTCAATGTCAGAATTCCAGTCGTCGTCTGAAATCGATTCGAAGGTATTTTTGTTTCCAGACCAACCACTATTTACCAGTATGTTAATGCCTTCTGGATACATATTAGATAAATTCTTAGCGAATTCGTCGATTGATTCAGCTTTAGAAATATCCACCGATAAGGCAATAATCGTTTGAGACGGAAAACGTGTTTTTAATGTCTCAACAAATCGATTGCACTTTTCAATATCTCGGCTTGCGATAATTAAATTAGCACCTAGCTCGGCAAAACAATAAGAAATTTCACTGCCAAGCAAGCCCGCACCGCCAACAATTAAAGCGGTTTTATTTTTTAATGAAAGTAAATCAGACAGTTTCGGGGAGTTCTCTGGTATCGAGTATTGCATTTGCTATCACCAAATCTTTTTTAGTATCAATATCTATCACAGAGTCACTATTTATGATTTCTGCGCCCATTTTTCCATATAAGACATTAGGACCATCTTTAGGAAACGTTTTTAGATTAAACGCATACATTGCGCCATTTAATTGAAAAGCTTTCGGCAGCTTTTGCCGAGATAACCAAGGGATCGCTCCTTTAATAAATGGTTGGGGGATTCCTTCGGTAATTTCCCAGGTTCGATGGGGGTTGATCTCCGCTTCATTAAAAGTAGCAATTGAATCGAGATCTTCCTCTTCGAGTCGTTTTAAACACGTTTGAATGACATGTTTATCCCTGAAAGGGGACGTTGCTTCTAAGAGAATCATATAGTCATAGGTTTCGCCTATTTCCATTAACGTTTTATGCGTGTAACGAATGACATCTGCAACAACTGCTTCATCCGTTGCAAGATGGGCTGGGCGGTCATGCACTTCGGCACCATAGGATTCACTGGCTCGTTTGATAGCGTCATTATCTGTAGAAACGATGATTTTATCAATTTCTGGAATAGCTTGAGCTGTTTCAATAGGCCAGGCAAGTAAAGGTTTGCCGCCTAAAAGAGCAAGGTTTTTGTTTTTAATCGATTTACTACCACCTCTAAGAGGTATCAAGGCGACTATTTTTTTCTGACCTATCATACAAATGGCTACTTTAAAGACAATCTTTTAAGGTGACCTATTATAGGATTATCATTTTGATTTAAGCAAGTGGAGAATAAGGTATCTTTAAACTCGCTGCTGGATCTTCTTTAGCCACTCGGTTAAAATGCGGCTTCAGTTAATAAAAAGTCTAGAATTGTGAAAAAAATCGTTATCATTGGTGCAGGCCAACTCGGCAGTCGACATCTTCAATCTCTAAATTTATTGGATTTTGAATTAGATATTCTGGTGGTCGATCCAAACATAGAGTCTTTAAATACTGCTAAATCTCGATTTGAAGCAACAATATCGAGTGTTCGACATACTATCCACTATTCACAAGAATTGGTGATTTCAGGAGACGTTGATGTTGCTATCATCGCAAGCACTGCAAAGGTTAGGCGAAGCATAATTGAAAATTTAGTTTCTCAAGCACATGTAAAACATTTGGTGTTAGAAAAATTACTTTTTAACCAGAAAGACGATTATCAAGCAATTGGCTCGTTAATTGAGAACCATCAAATTCAAACATGGGTCAACTGCCCTATGAGGCAAATGGCTTTTTATCAACAGTTACAACCCTTATACCATAATAAGCCCATGCAACTTCATGTTTATGGTAGCCAATATGGACTGGTTACCAATGCAATTCACTATCTCGACTACGTGGCGTATTTAACAGGGGATAATGATTTTAAATTAAATTTATCCCATCTTGATAAGCAAGTCGTTAACAGTAAACGGCCTGGTTATTATGAACTGACTGGTACACTTATTGCCGAGTTTTCGAATGGATCCATAGCATCTATCCATTGCAATAAAGCCGGTGGCGCACCGATTCAAATTGAAATTTATAATAATGAGCATCGAGCTATTTCTAGAGAATGGGAGCATGCAGCGTGGGTGACTGGTGAGAATTATGATTGGAAGTGGCAAGAAGTCTCAGCAGAAATCCCTTTTCAAAGTGTTTTGACGGCAAACTTAGTGAAAGAATTGTTGTTGGAAAATAAGTGTGCATTGCCTGATTACAGGACTTCTGCGCACACGCATCTCCAGCTTTTATGCCCATTGGAAACATTTGTGGCAGAAGTTGGATTTAAAAAAGAGATGGATTTTCCTTTTACCTAACAAATAGGGATTTTCCTAAATCTATTATATCAGTTAATTATCGGTTTAATATTTAAACCGATAAGGCAGATTCAACCTCTGCTCTACTCGGATAACTTATTAAAACAGCTCTTCTTGGGCCATGAAATACAAAGAAACTTCCAGCTGCAACAGCTGAAGAACAACCACAATCTAATGCGGCTTTAAAATCATCTAGCTTTCCAGCCCCTCCTGCAGCAATCGTAGGGACAGTTACTGCATTAGAAATGGAAGCTATTAAATCAAGGTCATACCCAGACATGGTACCATCTCTATCGATTGAATGGATCATGATTTCGCCCGTCCCTAACGATTGGGCATATTGCGCTAATTGAACAGGGTGCGTATTGATGGCTGTCGTCGCATTATTTGAATAAGATTTATAGGCTCCGAGCCAATTTTTCTTGACATCAATTGAAATAATGACACTTTGTGACCCATACAGTTTTGCGATATCAGTCACTAAGCTGGGTTTTTTTATCCAGCCTGAATTAATGACTACTTTTTCTGCGCCAGCTGCTAACAGTTCCCCAACTTGGGAGGCGCAAGTTATGCCACCACCAATGGTTAGGGGCATCATGCATTCGCCGGCAATTTCTTCAACAAATTTGGGACAGATAAAACGATTTTCTTTAGTCGCTAAAATATCCAGCAGAATTAGCTCATCGACTTCTTTATCATTAAAGATATTGATGGCATTAATGGGGTCTCCAACATATGTATGATTTTTAAATTTAACCCCTTTGTATAATCCAGTGCCTTTTAATAACAAGACTGGTATAACTCGTGGTAAAATCATGTATAAAGCCCAGGTGCTTAAGAATAGGAATAATAATATACTAATATGGCACTTCTGAGTACTTATATCTCTATATTACTCGGCTAACTTGACTGGTTTGCTAAATTAACCAGTTATAATAGAGGATAACCTATGATCGTTGTTGTTGATTATAAAATGGGTAATATCGGCTCCATCGTCAATATGTTTAAAAAGTTGGGGGAAGACGTTACTGTCTCAGATCAAAAAAAGGATATTTTACAGGCCGACAAACTCATTTTGCCAGGGGTTGGTGCATTTGATACGGGCATTACTCATCTAGAAAAACTTGATTTGATTGATGTCCTCAATGAGAAAGTTTTAAAAGATAAAACACCTATTTTAGGCATTTGTATCGGGATGCAACTAATGGCTAAGTCAAGTGAAGAGGGCGTTAGGAAAGGGCTTAGTTGGTTTGATGCTGAAGTCAAAAAATTCGATTTTCAGCAAGATGACAAAAAACTACGGGTCCCTTGTATCGGATGGAATATGGTTAAGCCCATGATGAAAGATATTTTATTTAATGGAGAGGATGAATTTAGATTTTACTTTGTCCATTCCTATTACTTTGATACACAGCATTCTGCAGACATCTTAGCTGTCTCAACCTATGGATTTGACTACCCTTGTGCGGTTAAACGAGAAAATATCTATGGGGTTCAATTTCATCCAGAAAAAAGCCATAAGTTTGGTTTGCAGATGTTTCGCAATTTTATTCAGCTCTAGGCAATTAAATTGAATCTCTGAGGCTAGATTGTTCTCTTTATATGGATAGTAATGTTGGAATTAATCTAATCAAGAATAATAAGGCTACACATTTACATGTATCATAGCTAAAATATCAAACAAATAAAAAAGCACAGATACCAATGTCAAAACTCCCCCAAACCCTTCCCAAATTCTTCTTCCGCTATTTCAAGCAATATCCCATCTCGTTTACGATTTTCTTCTTAGCGCCTTTTGCCTTGATTCTTGAAGTGACGTTGATGCCTTATGGGTTAAAGATGATTGTTGATGCGTTTACCAAGTTTGATGGGCATCGGCAGGATATTTGGGCGACGGTTCAGTCTGCGATTTGGTTGATTGGGACGGCTTGGATTTCTTTGATTGTGATTATGCGTTTGCAATATGGGTGGCAGGCGTTTGTCATCCCCAAATATCAAGCAAAAATGCGCTTGGATTTGTTGAATTATGTCTCGGAGCATTCGTTTGAATTCTTTTTGAATCGGTTTGCGGGCAATATTGCCAATAAAATTTCAGACCTGGTACGCACGGTTGAAAGTATGCGTGAAATTATTTGTTGGCATATCATCTCTTCCATTGCTGTAACGTCTGCCTCGCTCATCATGTTATATCTGGTTTCTCCCTTGTTTTGCTTAATTATGTTGTCGTGGATTTCAATTCATATTCTCATTGTTATGACGCAAGCAAAGAAGATTAATCGCATTTCCAGCGAGAATGCGGAAGATAAGAGTGTGTTGAGTGGGTCTATCGTTGATATTTTGACCAATATTATGCCGGTGAAGTTGTTTGCTCATCAGGAATTTGAATTGGATTCGGTGGGATTTAAGCAGCGAATTGAGGCAAGTAGTTCAAAGCAATTGATTCTAAAAATGAACCTATTTCGCTTATGCATTGATATTCCTGTCACCATCATGCTGGGCTTTACGATTTATTATATTGTTCGCTATTGGTCTTTGGGTAAGATTTCGACCGGCGATGTAGTGTTTATTTTTAATATTACCTTTGCAGTCATGAATCAGTTATGGTGGATGGGGCATGCGTTGGCGGAGTTGTTTAAAGAAATTGGCGTTGCTAACCAGGCTTTGGAACTGCTAAGCCGCCCTCATAGCATTATTGATAATCCGGAGTCAAAACCGCTTGTTGTGACCAAGGGCCGCATTGAATTTGATCACGTTAGTTTTCAATATCACGAGAATACCCAGTTATTTCGCGATAAAAAGGTCGTGATTTTGCCTGGTGAGAAGGTAGGGCTGGTTGGCTATTCAGGCGCTGGGAAAAGTACGTTTGTTCATTTAATCTTACGCTTCTTTGATTTGGATGGGGGACGTATTATGATTGATGGCCAAGATATCAGTTTAGTCACACAAGCCTCATTACGACAAAATATCGCCTTTATTCCGCAAGATACCACCTTATTTCACCGAACGATTGAAGAAAATATCCGCTATGGTTGTTTAGATGCGACTGAAAAAGACGTCATTGATGCGGCAAAACAAGCCCATTGTCATGATTTTATTATCAGCCTGGAAAAAGGTTATAGTACGTTGGTGGGGGAGCGGGGCATTAAACTATCCGGAGGCCAGCGCCAGCGCATTGCTATCGCCAGAGCCATCTTAAAAAAAGCGCCTATTTTGATTTTAGATGAAGCGACATCTTCCTTAGACTCAATCACTGAGTCAACAGTGCAAAGTAGTCTTGCTGCCCTGATGAGGAATGCGACCACCATCGTGGTCGCTCATCGATTATCAACCCTTGCCCAAATGGATCGTATCCTTGTTTTTGAGCAAGGGAAAATTATTGAAGATGGTACTCATGAGCAATTAATTGCTCTACAAGGACATTATTATAAGCTATGGCAAATGCAAGCCGGCGGGTTTTTACCGATGGATCCTTGAAGACTCAAGCAGCATTTCAAGATTAAACTGTTATTATCCCGATTCCTCATCTTGAAATGACAATTTTATTTCAATTCAACCCGACGAAATAAAAGCCCGATTCAGTCTTACTTTAAAGGTTGTCCGTCTTCCTCCGCGAATGCGGAGGATCCAGGCAGAGTGAGCCATCAATGAAGTACTTAAGTTACTAAATAACGCAATTCTAAAATCTTGGTTCCTGGACCCTCCGCATAAAGCGGAGGGCGACGTTCGAGGGGCCACACATAATGCGGAGGTTGAAGGTGGTGGGGCCACGCATAGTGTGGAGGTTGACGGTGGTGGGGTCACGCATAAAGCGGGGGTCGGCATTGGTGGGTCCCAGAGTGGTAACCCGTTTCAGGCTTTTTGTCGTCTTCCTCCGCGAATGCGGAGGATCCAGGTACAGTGAGCCATCAATGAAGTACTTAGGTTACTAAATAGCGCAATTCTAAAATCTTGGTTCCTGGACCCTCCGCATAAAGCGGAGGGCGACGTTCGAGGGGCCACACATAATGCGGAGGTTGAAGGTGGTGGGGCCACGCATAGTGTGGAGGTTGACGGTGGTGGGGTCACGCATAAAGCGGGGGTCGGCATTGGTGGGTCCCAGAGTGGTAACCCGTTTCAGGCTTTTTGTCGTCTTCCTCCGCGAATGCGGAGGATCCATATTTGGTGAATTAGCCACATATATCCTCGAATAAGTCTTTCCATTGAGGGTTTTTCGATTCAATAAGTCGTATTTTCCATTTTCTAAGATATTTTTTTAACCGTTTTTCTCGTCTAATTGCTTCGTATATATCTAAGTGCTGTTCGTAATAAACAAGAAGAGAGCAGCCATATTTTTTAGTAAATCCTGGCACTAAGTGGTTTCTATGTTCCCATGTTCGTCTAATAAGATCTGACGTAACGCCAACATATAATGTACCGTTTTTCTTGCTTGCCATAATGTAAACATAGGAATAGCTATCCATAATCATGCCTTTAGAGGTTGGTTTCCTGGACACTCCGCATTTGCAGCGGGTGATATAATTGGTTGTACCTTGCTAAGTACATGGCAGTGATGGTTGCATAAATAGATTCTGATTTCTAGCGTAAAATCCCAGGCCATACCACCCTTTAAAAAAAGCTGCTATGATGGTTAATCGTTTGGGTACTCATCCAGGCTTTGCCTTGGGTATCACTGAGATTAATCGAAAATTTGATGAGAATTCGCTTTTGAAATATCGGTTGATAAAGAGGCTATTTAGTGCCCTCTTAATATGTCTTTGTATATCGTCTGCCTATGGCCAATGGGTTGTGCGCGATCACACGAGTGTGCGTCTTTTAAGTGAGTATCAAGCTGTTGATGGGAAGTCCCCCTTTTGGTTATTAGTCGAATTTGATATTAAGCCAGGTTGGCATACATATTGGCAAAATCCCGGCGATTCGGGCACGCCGCCTGATTTTCAATGGCATTTGCCAGAAGGTTGGAAGGCTTCTTCGATTCATTGGCTGCCCCCTTCGAAAATTCCGGCAGGTCCGTTTATTAATTATGGGTATAGTGGCAAAGCGTATCATTTAGTGAAAGTAAAACCGAAGCCTGTGAGTGCTGATGGTATTATTCAACTCGAATTAAAAGCCGAATGGCTAGTCTGTGAAGTGGAATGTATTCCAGAAAATGCTGATTTAGTGATTAATTTGCGGGGGGCTTTAGAGAATGAACCCAGTGAGTCTTTTGATCAAATTAATGCCTTAGTTGCAAAAACCCAGTTACCTTCCTTAAATGCCACCGCATCCCTCAATCAAGACAGCATGCAATTGCAGTTCAAATCGTCTGATTCAGGAGAAACTTACTTTTTTCCACTGCAACAAGGCATTATTGAGCCGGCGCAAAAGCAACATATAACAAACAAGGATGGCGATACGCTTTTATCGATGAGCCGCGGGACTTTGCAAGCATCATTTCCTGTCAATGGCATTCTTGAGATAGGTGATAATTATTATTCACTCAATGCTGCGGAACACGTCCTTGCCTCTCAGGGTGAGGATGCCCTCTGGCTACCATTGATGTTAGCGTTTGCTTTATTAGGGGGCTTAATTCTTAATTTAATGCCCTGTGTTTTTCCCGTTTTGTCGTTGAAAGTGTTAACGCTACAAGCCAGTAGCCAAAAAAAGCTGCAAGGTCTATTTTACACCTTGGGTGTTGTTTTAAGCTTCGTTACGATTGCTTTAATCATGTTAATTTTACAAGGCGTTGGTAAACAAGTTGGCTGGGGTTTTCAACTGCAATCGCCGTCGTTTGTTATTACTTTAATATTTATCTTTACGTTGATTTCATTAAATTTATTCGGATGGTTTGAAATTCCCTTTTCATTATCCACCAACCAACGCTGGCGAGAGCAACATAAACTGCTCTATTCCTTTGCAACTGGCGTGTTAGCCTGTGTCGTGGCAACCCCTTGCTCAGCACCTTTTATGGCGACAGCCATTGGCGTGGCATTAACCCAAAATGCCTTTGTTGCCGTATTAATATTTACCTTCCTGGGATTGGGATTAGCACTGCCTTATTTACTGATTGCCTTCATACCCGCTTTAGCAAAACGATTACCCAAGCCCGGTGCTTGGATGGAGACAGCAAAGCAGTTGCTGGCGTTTCCAATGATTTTATCAGTTATCTGGTTATTATGGGTGCTGGGGCAGCAAAAATCCTTTGATGCGATTATTTTGTTGTTACTATCGTTAACCGCCTTGTTATTCTTTTTTTGGCTAAGAAAGCGAATTAAAAAAATTAGCTGGCAGCGTGTAGCAAGCATTACGACTCTGGCATTGGTGATTTGGCCAGTAGCGGCAGTCTGGAAGATGAACGGCCATGAGACGAAAGCAATGGTTTCACAGGAAAAGCAATTTTCCCAAGCTAAGCTGGATAAACTCATAGCCAATAATGAAAAAGTATTTGTATATGCAACAGCCGCCTGGTGTATTACTTGTAAAATCAATGAACGCGTAGCACTCGATGCTCAGGCGGTTAAGGATTTTTTTAAAGAAAATCATATTAAAGTCCTCAAGGCGGACTGGACGAATCGCGATGAAATGATTTTGCAATATTTGCAAAAATTCGGTAGGGCTGGGGTGCCATTGTACGTGTATTACCAACCTGGACAATCCCCTATCGTGCTACCACAGTTGTTAACCCCTGGGATTATTATTAATACGATTAAAGGAGCTTAAAATGATAAAGTCTATACTCAAGGCGGTACTCGCATGCTGCTTGTTTGTCGGCACCAGTTATGCGGCTGTCAAGGTCGGTGAGAAAGCACCGGATTTTAGTTTGAAAAGCGTGCAAGGAAAAGATGTTAAGTTGTCAGACTTTGCCAATAAAATTGTTGTCTTGGAGTGGAGTAACTTCGAATGCCCGTTTGTGAAAAAGCATTATAAAACCGGTAATATTCCTGCAATGCAGAAAAAATATAAAGAGCAGGGTGTGGTGTGGCTAACTGTGGTTTCTTCAGCGCCAGGTAAGCAAGGTAATTTTCCTGATGGCCAATTAAAAGATGTGTCACAGCAAATGGGCAATCAAGCCAATGCGGTTTTAAGAGATGATAGTGGCCAGGTTGGTAAACAGTATGGTGCTAAAACAACACCTCAATTTGTCATTATTGGTAAAAATGGCGTGGTCGCTTATACCGGTGCCATTGATTCAATCGCTAGCACCAAAGATCAAGACATCGAAAAAGCAACCAACTATGTGAGCACTGCCTTAGATGCGATCGAAAAAGGGAATAAGGTACAAGTCTCATCGACCCAGCCTTATGGGTGTAGTGTGAAATATTGATGTTGAGAGTTGTGGGGTAAGCATTTCAAGCACAATGCGCTAAATATCAAAATACTAACTTCGATTCAGCAACCCCTCATCCGCCCTTTGGGCACCTTCTCCCCATGTCTGGGGAGAAGGAATAAGGAAGGAAGTTGTTTAGGAGCCCTAGATTGCTTCGTCGCTTTGCTCCTCGCAACGACGGAGCAAGAGGTGGGGTGATCTTGTTTGGAATCGCAATTATCAAACAAGAGCTAAAAGCTCGGGATTTTCTTCAACGACTTCGACTACTTTGCTTACCATCTGCATGGACTGATTACTTTTGTTTGCCGATGCATTTTGTTTATTCATGGCTTGTTGGCCATCGTCACTATTAAAAATGCTATCTTGCAGTGAGCTGGTCGTATTCCCATTCATCATGCTCATGGCATTATTCAAATCCTCACCAATGCTTTTAATCCCTAGCGATTGGTTAACTGAGTCATTGATCATTTGCGCTATTTTTGCCAGTTCTTCCATCATTTTTTTTTGGTATTCACCATCTTTTGCAGCGTTGTTTTGATTATATGGTACACTAGTCATAGGAATTACCGTCTATTAAAATGAATTTCATGGTAGCAAATTATGAAGCAACAATCACCTAGCGTTGACCATTTTGCAATTTCTTTACAAGATGCATTTAATCCGGCTGATTTTCGCTGGTTTTTCCAAGGACAAGCGATTCATCCCGCGAAGGCAACGGATGAGCGGCTTGTGCGGACGGTAGATATTGATAATGGTAATCAAAGTAAAGCGTTGTTAATGATCCATGGCTATTCCTCTACACCGGCTGTATTTCGCCACTTATACCCTTATTTAACCAACTATGACCGAATCATCATTCCCAGACTCCCAGGCCATGGCCGTTCAATCGCCTCATTTGCCAATAGCAACGCCAGTGAATGGATAGCTTCAGCAGAAGCGTATGCCCTTGATTTGCTGAGCCAATATAAACAGGTCGATATTATGGGATTATCACTCGGGGGATTGATTGCGACGATGTTGAGCCAACGATTACCGTTTAACCACGCTTATCTGTTGGCGCCGGCACTTAATTTAACGGTGAATATTACTTACTCGTTAGCTTTTTCTAAGTTGATGGATTTTATTGGCTTTCATCAATACCGGGCGGCGGCTGGGAGCTTGCATCAAAAGCAACATTTGGAGTTAGCTTATCGACGTTTGCCCATGAATACGGTCAAAGAAATTTTAAATTTAATTAATCATTACGAGCATCATCCATTGCAATGTCCGGCCGACTTATTGCTTGGTGTGCATGATAAAGTGGTACAAAGTGATGATGTGGCACAACGATTTCATCAGGATAACAAAACGACCATCCATTGGTTAGAAAATTCAGGCCATGTGCTTCCGTTAGATGGGGATTTGGCATACATCATCGATTTAGTGAATTCGTAACCATCTCAAGCAAAAACTGCGATACATCCAAACAATAACTTCTATTTGGGGTGCGGAATCTGGGATAGAAGGCTTGTTTTTTAGGGAACTTTCATAACCAATTGTTGATATAACGCTTTTGTCATACGAGCGGTAATCAGCCATCCTCCCTCATCAGGGATGGTTTCTTCTACCACCACGCCGGCTTGATGAAGATTGGCACGGAACCTACCTTGATGGGGCTCAAGACGAAGTTGATAAGTACGTATTTCTCCATACAACATAGTCACTATCGCTTCTAATAATTCCTTAACTCCATCCCCCGTATGGGCTGATAGCCAGACTTTACTGCCTTCCTCATGATGAATCCAATTGGCTTGCATGTTATCGAGGCAATCAATTTTATTAAACACTTGGATAATTGGGATGCTTTCCACTTTGATTTCTTTGAGCACTTCATCCACAGCCTTAGCATGATCGCGCCAATTGGGGTCAGCTAAATCAACCACATGCAATAGTAAAGATGCTTGTTCTGTTTCTTCCAACGTGGCATGAAAGGCATCGATTAATTGGTGGGGGAGATTGCGGATAAAGCCCACCGTATCCGCTAGTATCACGGGTGCCGATCCGGGAATGGAAAGTTTGCGCATGGTGGGATCTAAGGTTGCAAAGAGTTGATCGGCGGCAAATATATTATTCTCGGTCAGTTTGTTAAATAAGGTCGATTTGCCGGCGTTTGTATAGCCAACTAATGAAACCGTTGGCAGATGTGCTTTTTCGCGTGCCTTGCGATTTTGTTCGCGTGTTAAACGGACTTTTGCCAAGCGGCTATTAATGGCTTTGATTCGCTCTTTTAGCAAACGGCGGTCTGTTTCTAATTGGGTTTCTCCAGGACCGCGTAAGCCAATACCCCCTTTTTGGCGCTCCAAGTGAGTCCAGCCACGAATTAATCGGGTGGATAAATGTTGTAATTGCGCTAATTCGACTTGTAATTTCCCTTCAAACGTTCGCGCGCGCTGAGCAAAGATATCGAGAATTAAACCAGACCTGTCGACCACGCGACATTGAAAAAGTTTCTCTAAATTTCGTTCTTGGGGGGCAGATAATTCGTGATTGATGAGGACAAGTTCAGCGCCGGTGGTTTCCACCAATTGCCGGACTTCTTCGGCTTTCCCCGCACCAATAAAAAATTTTGAGTCTGGCACGGCGCGGGAGCCAGTTACTTTGCCAACAATGATTGCGTCTGCCGAAAGGGCTAATTCTTCAAATTCTGACAAAGCAACTGCGGCGTCCAAGTCAGGTAACTTCAACTGCACAAGAATGGCTTTTTCGCCGCCTTTTGGTCTTTCAAACAAAGTACACCACAATCATAATAAATAAGGTGCTTAGTCTGGCATATTTCCGTTTGTTTCTCCAGTGGGAAACGTAATCGGCTTGGACGGAACAATGGTTGAAATGGCATGTTTGTATACCATTTGGGTGATCGAGTTTTTCAGCATGACAACATACTGATCAAACGCGTCAACCACACCATGTAATTTGATGCCATTAACCAAAAAGATGGAGACTTGCACCTTTTCCTTCCTAAGTTCATTTAAGAACGGGTCTTGTAAACAAGGATTTTTCGACATTTTTTATTCTCCTGCCATAGCGATCTTGTCAACATTACGTGCAAATCTGCAAACTCCCCATCATTTTCCATTTCATTTTTGCATCAACGTAACGGTTAACAAGTCCTCCTTTTATTATTATTATTATTTTTACTACTTCCCCATTTCATTAGACCAATCTATATATCTGGCTAAATTACGAAAATCCTATTATCATCAATAACTAGGCCTTTGGCCTAACCTCCATACTATTAGTATAGCAAGCATCTTAAGAGTTGCATGAAAGCAAGAATTCGTTACCATAGAAGAAGGCTATATTTTTATGCCACACAGTTTCTCGCCCATGGAGCTGATAACAATTAAACGACAAGGAGATCGATATGACGGATAATAATCCACAGATACAGGAGTTAGTGAATCAATTCGCTTGCCAAGGCATTATTGATAAATTAAACGATCCTAACAAACAGCAACTATTAAACAATCTGAGCGTTGATGACCAAAACGAGTTGGCTCAAAAAATTGTGATTAATTGGATAGAAAAAGGATTAGAGGTCAAAGAGCTATTAAGCATCAAACGCGATATCCCTGCATCAAAACATGATTCTGAATTGACTGGTTTTAACCGATGCATTCTCCAGGCGGTTAATTTGTTTGCCAATTTTAATGGGTTATTTGATGCAAAGAACCCGCATCCGGAATATATGATCCAAGAACTAACCCCTGAGACGTTTGATGATCTTAATGATATGCCGGCATTAAAAGAGTGCCTTATAAAAAAAATGATCCTGCCAAACATGGATTTCTTAGTCGCTAAAATTAAAGATCCTAAACAACGAAATGAGTTATCAAAAGCCTTTCGTTCAGAATCGTTAATTAACGAATATGTTAATTCAGCCAATGTGGTGAAAGGGTGGGTTGAACTATTAAAAGGCGACAGTCCATGGCGTATATTTGAAGAAAGAGGCTTTAATGCCGATGTGGTATTGGAGCACGCCTCATTAGTTAGTACGATGATAACCGAAGCAGAAGCCATTGACATTGGACAAAAATTGCAAGGAACACCGAAAGAGAAAAGAGAAATGGTGACCCAAGGTTTGCATCTATTGGATGAGGCATTCAAAGGAATTAATCGGATCAATCATTGCGATAATATTTTTACAATCATGAGTGGCGCTTTTGCCATTGTTCGACCAACCCAGCAGGAAATTCTAGCCACAGTTAGTAAGATAATGGGAAATTCCTTTTTTAAATCAGTGCAACCAGAACTATGCGATTCCGCTTCATCTTCCTCTGAGCTTAAACTTTAATGCGGAGTTTAATTTTCGCATAATCAAATTCCCGCATTATGGCATTCGCCTAATGCGGGCTAAATTTAGAAGGGCTTTGTGCAAACCAACAGCTGTTCAAATTCCGAACAATATCTTGCCTCCAATTGAGAAATTTCTTACACGTTTTACATCGTTTGACTTGATGACAGTTCTTACAGCTTATCTATACTGAAAATAACAAAGGATGACACGGATTTGTCTGACAGGAGGTCAAACATACCAGGGACCAGCACATGGATAGGCTTTGCCGCAAGGATGCGGCTTCTTTTTTAGCACACCCGCAACTGTTTCCGGATATGTCGACATTCCTGCTTGCCAAATTACCATATTGTTCTATAATATAACATATTCGTTAAGAATTCCCGCAACCCCCCTTTTCTTGCGGGAAGTTGCCCTTAATCCCCATTAGGGCAATGATCAGGCCCAGTTTATGCTGGGCTTTTTTTTTCTTTAAGGTTACGATAGATTATCGATACATTGTAAGAGGATGATATGAAAGCAATTTTCTGGTTTATGAGTTTGGTTTTGGCGGCGACGGCCTTTGCAGGGCAAGCCGACTTAGGAAAAAAAATATGGGCGCAACAGGCAATTTTGGCAACCTACCAAGTCAGTAATAGCAGTTATATTGCCGATCAGCGGGAAATTGCAAAATATTTTACCGCCGATGCCTGGAAAAAATATTTACAAGTTCTCGAGAAAGTTCAATTTCAACAATTTATCGAAAAGAATAATTATCATTTGGATGCGGTTGCTCTCAAACCGGTTACCTTGAAGCCGCTTGAGCAGGGGTATTGGCAGGCGTCGATGCCAGTTTTAGTACAATATACAAACCCCCAATATAATCAACTGCAAACAGTCGAAGTAACCATACAATTTAAACCCGCCCCATCGGGTCAAGGCGTGTTAGGGTATCAAATGGTTAGCTTTCTTTCCAAAAATATGGATAAACCCTGTCAATGCATGGTTGAAAAGGGAAAAGAAAACCTATCTAGTGACAAACCAACACCCAATGAAGGTAAGTCCTGAATAAACTATTTTAATAGCAATAAAATCACTTCCGTAAGCATGAGTGCGAATAAGACAACCATAATAGCAATGAGTTTTATTGGCACTTTGACATCCAACACGGCCTCTTCGGGTGCAAGCGGATTATAGTGAACAACCACAGGCTGTTCTTTTAAATATGCTTGAGCGATGTCATAGGCAAGTCGCTTTGCCCTTGGTGTTTGAGGTGAATAATGGGCTGTGTCAGCAAAAAAATGCTCGCTTTCATGGGTCTGCCCGTTCACTTGATATTGGTAAGAAATACTAGGCCAGTAGTTTTCATTTTGTTCTTCCATGGTAAAGTGCACCACTTTACCTTCCGTAATTGGCCAGCGGGAAATGTTTTTTAATCGACGGTAGTGATTAAAAAAGAATATGAAAAAAACAATCAAAATGACAATCCATATCAAACTGATAATGGTTGAAGCTAACATTGGATATCCAAAAATAGTTTATACTTAGAACTTGCGCTACTCTAAAAAAACATAATCATCCGACACTTGATTATAATTCTAGCTTAAAACCAGGCGTGATGCGACCATATGCAGCGGCGTTAAAAATTATTCTTGCATCCAATTTGTATTTGCGATACTTTAAAATTTCGTCTCCTAATTAAGGTGGGCTTATGAAAACACGGATTGTATTAACGCTAGTCACTTCATGCGCATTATCATTAAGTCACGCAGCTTCGCGAAACATGATTTGGGGGGAACAGGGTCACGGACCTGATTTATTCCAAAAGAAAGGGAAACACAATAAATTTTCTGTCGTTTCACCACAACAAGATTATCAATTACAACAGTTGCCTTCCGATAACAACGATCATATCCGTTATCAAATTATGTACAAAGGTATCCCTGTTTGGGGGCACCAATTAATTTCACACACACGCTCAGGCAGCAAACCGTTGATGACTGGCATTCAAGTCAGTGGCATCGAAAATGATGTGACATCCATTGAAGGGAAACTAAGCGCTGAAATGGCACAACAGAAGGTAATGTCGGCTTATCAAAACCCTAAGTTGCAGCAAGCTGAAAAGGTGATCTATCTAGATCAAAATAACAAAGCCCATCTTGCGTACCACATCGCATTTTTTGCGGCGAGCACCCAGAAGCCCATCCAGTCGATTAATGCTATTATTGATGCCAATACTGGAGCCATTCTCAAACAGTGGGATGCTGCACGTTCGCAAAAAATTGGTCAGGGGCCAGGTGGAAATTCTTTTCCCCTACCTTATCGGCCAGGCATGTTCCAGCATGGTGATGCGCTACCTGGATTACCATCGCTTGGAAAAGTCGATGTGCAATTACGTGACGGACAGTGTTTTGTAGAAAATGATAATATCAAAGTTTTCAATTTAGCCAATGTTCCGCTTGGCTTTGACGCATTTCCAATTACCACCTTTGCTGAAAAGAAATTAAAACTTCCTGTTTTTTCGTTCCCATGTGAAGAGGGTGGCCTTAATCTTAACTACTCAGATGGTGCGACGGGCCCTGTTAACTATGCGTTTTCACCTGTCAATGATACGATGTATTTTGCGACTGAAACCTTGGAAATGTATCAAAAAGTCTATGGTGTGCCTAAGCCCATCGGCGATGATTTGCCACTTAAAGCTTATACGCATCTCGGTTTGATGGACAATGCCTTTGCTGTGCCCACCATCAAGTTAGGTAGGCTTACGATGGCTCACCAACAAATTGTTATTGGCAACGGAAGTGATATTCTAACCGCGCCAGCACAAACGGTTTTAGCGCATGAGCTATCCCATTTATTCACAGCAGTGAATAGTAATCTCATTTATGATAATCAACCAGGTGCCATTAATGAAGCCTTTTCAGATATGGCAGCAATCGCATTATTAGACTATCTACGCAAAGATTATTCCTGGTATTGGGATGGCGAAGATTGGAGCATAGGGCGTGAGGCAATGATTGGAGGCCTGCAACCTATTCGTTATATGGATGATCCAACGAAAGATGGGATCTCGATTGCTCATATGGATAGTTATGTGGATTCGCTGAATGTTCACCAAACTAGTGGTGTGTTTAATAAAGCGTTCTATAACTTGGCGCATAAACCCAATTACAGTGTTCAAAGGGCGTTTCAATTAATGGTCGATGCTAATAGAAATTATTGGTCACCGATTGCCTATTTTGATTTTGCCGCCTGTGGCGTGATTCAAGCCGCTCATGATCGCCATTGGGACAAGCAAGCGGTTATTGATTCGTTTGCAGAAGTAGGGGTGAAATGCCCGGTACCACCGTTGGATAGGATGTAGTAGGTCGGGCCTTGGCCCGACAAATGTCGGATTCTTTGAACAATATTTCGAGTCGTCGGGCCAAGGCCCGACCTACTTATAGGCTTTTGTCTTCTTCAAACATGATGCTAACGGATTCTTCCACATTGATGCGTTTGATGGCCTGAGCTAACATGTCGGCTAAACTGACAACGCGAATCTTTTTGCATTGGCTTGCTTCTTTGGACAGTGGGATGGTATCAGTCACAACGATTTCGTCAATGACGGATTCTTGGATATTTTCAATCGCATTTCCAGACAATACGGGGTGAGTAACGTAAGCGCGAACACTTGCTGCACCAAATTCTTTGAGCTTTTTAGCTGCTGAGCACATGGTTCCAGCGGTATCAACGATGTCATCAATAATTAAGCAGTTGCGTCCAGCAGGTTCCCCGATAATATGCATCACTTCGGACTTATTGGGACCACTACGGCGCTTATCAATAATGGACATTTCGGCATCATTTAATTTTTTTGCCATGGCTCGTGCCCTGACCACACCACCGACATCGGGAGAAACCACCATTAAATTTTTTAAATTTTGTTGTTTAATGTCATTAAGCAGCACGGGTGTTGCATAGACGTTATCCACTGGCATGTAGAAAAAGCCTTGGATTTGGTCTGCATGAAGATCAACAGTTAAAACGCGACAAATGCCAACGGTTGCCATCATATCAGCAACTACTTTTGCCGTGATAGGTACTCTTGCAGAGCGAACGCGCCTGTCTTGCCTGGCATAGCCAAAATAGGGCATAACTGCTGTGATTCTTCCTGCAGAAGAACGCCGTATTGCATCTGCCATGGTTAGGAGTTCCATCAAGTTATCATTAGCCGGTGCACAGGTGGATTGGACAATGAAAACGTCACGACCTCGGACGTTTTCCAAAATCTCAACCATCGTTTCACCGTCACTGAAGGTGCCAACGTTAGCTTGACCGATGGAAATTTGTAAATGTGAAGCAACTTTTAAGGCGAGTTCGGTATTTGCATTACCGGTAAAGATCATCATTGTTGACATAGTATAGTTACCATACGTCGTTACTAAACACATAGCAGAAGACAGCCAGCAAGATATTATTATTATTTGAAAGCGTAAGCTTATCCTTACGAGTTATCTTCTGCCGTCTGTTCACTTGATGCGCGTCAAGAAAGTGGCTGGGGTGCTAGGATTCGAACCTAGGTATGCAGGGATCAAAACCCTGTGCCTTACCGCTTGGCGACACCCCAAAATAAGAAGCCTCTCATCATCCTGGATGACAGAAGACATCTATGTCAGTGCTGGTTGGTATTTTGCTAAGAATTGATGCGTTTGTCAACGCCTGAATACATTTTTTTGATCTGAAGGCTAACTGCTTTTTAAAATATGTTGTTTAAACAATTAACCTAGGAGAAATGCAAGGTCGGACCGAGGCCCATAGCCCTCAAGCTAAGGGAGGAATAGTCTTAAAAATCGAAGCCCGTATGCAGGCATAGCCGTAATACAGGAACTCAACTGCGCCGAGGTTTATCTCCCGCATTCCGCTTCGCGCATGCGGGCTACAATTATAAAGACTACCCTGCGAATAGTTATACCCGCCAATGTTTGATGATGAATTTAATCGATAATCCGCGACCAGTGAGCTGAATTTTGCTGGGCAAGTCTGTGCCATTGACTGATGTGAAGCTTAAATATTGGATGGAATAACCCGCTTGTTTTAGCATAGTGAGATGGTTATAGGCGTCCCGTTTTGTTGAATCAACAGCACCGGGGGCGGCTAGGCCTCTTACCCAATAGAACAGGTTACTCACAGGCAGCGCAACCCCTGTTTGTTGAAGAAATAATTTATCCGCGCTGTTTGAGCTAAATTTTTTAGGACCATCTTGAATGGTGACAGCGCTTCCCGATTTATTGATGACTAATGCGCCACTTCCAAGTGGTCCTAGCATGCGAATTTGGTATTGACCGCCACCTCGTTGAAGCCAGTTTACGGTCGCAGTAAACGATTTTTTGGGACTTTTGACAGCCATGGCGCCATTTAATTCCCAGCTGGAAACAACCCGGGTTTTTGCTTGTCTTTCTTCAACCGGCATGGGTTTATTTTCGGGTGGTTCAGCAGCCGGTCTTGGTGGTGCGCAGGCAGTGAGGAATGTGCTTATAAATAGGAGGCAAAATAGTTTTTTCATTGGTAATCCCTTCCCGTTAAGTTTGTCAATCATCGGCTAAAAGTTGCATTTGCACTACTTTACGATAGACTAAAAGCATTTTCAATGCTTGAGATAAAACATGACCAATAATATTTCTCATACGGCGATATACCCAGGGACGTTTGACCCATTAACCAATGGCCACTTGGATTTGATTGAACGTGCGGCGGGGCTGTTCCCCAAATTAATTATCGGTGTGGCTAAAAACAAAACAAAGAAACCCTGTTTTTCCCTAGAAAAGCGATTGCAGATGATAAAGCAGGCTACGAGCCATCTCCAGGGCATCGAGGTAATCGGCTTTGATAATCTATTAATTGAATTTGTTAAACAGCATAATGCAACAGTGATTGTCCGAGGCTTAAGAGCGGTGTCGGATTTCGAATATGAGTTTCAGTTAGCCGGAATGAACCGACGATTGGATAAATCCGTTGAAACACTGTTTTTAACACCCGCTGAAAATTACATGTTTATTTCGTCGTCTTTGGTCAGAGAAATAGCAAGTTTGGGTGGCGATATTGGCTCGTTTGTGCCTAAAAATGTTCATTCAGAGTTAATAAAAAAATATCAATAAGGAAATTTGATGAAAAAATGGATAGGGTTAGTAATGGTTTGCTTGGCTAACTTCCAGGTTTTTGCCGATATACCCAAAAAAGAACCGCTAAAACTTGCACAATATCCATCCGGGATGGCCGTTAGTAGTGCCCACCCTTTAGCCACCGAAGCGGGATTAACCATATTAGGGCAAGGTGGTAATGCGTTTGATGCAGCAATTGCGGTGGCTGCGACGTTAGCGGTTGTTGCGCCTTATCATTCCGGACTTGGGGGAGGTGGGTTTTGGTTGATGTATGATGCTAAGAATAAAAAAAACAGTTTTATCGATAGTCGAGAAACGGCGCCCAGCAAAGCAAGTCGCGATATGTATTTGGATAGCAAAGGCAAACCTATTCCCGGGTTATCCATTAATGGGCCGTTAGCGGCAGCGATTCCTGGCGAACCAGCTGCAATCGCTTATGTGGCGAAGCATTATGGCAAACTACCCCTGTCTAAATCCTTGGCGCCAGCCATTGCTTTGGCAGAAAAGGGTTTCAAAGTCGATCATCAATTTGTTTATTTTACTACCATGGGTGACAGGCTCGCTCAATTAAAGCGCTTCCCCTCCACAGCAAGCGTCTTTCTCAACCAGGGACGTCCTTATAAGATAGGTGAGCGCTTAGTGCAGCCAGATCTGGCAAACACATTAAAGCAACTTGCCAAACAAGGCCATGATGGGTTTTATAAAGGCCCTGTCGCCAAACAATTAGTTAAAAGTGTACAGGACTTGGGGGGTATTTGGACTGAAGAAGATTTAGCAAATTATCAGGTAAAAATTCGCGATCCCTTAGTCAGTGCGTACCGAAATATGTTGATTATAACCGCCCCGCCACCCTCTGCAGGGGGTGTTGGTTTAATTACCATGTTAAATATTTTACAAGGCTATTCCTTGCCTGAAATGAATAAGGTGCAATGGATTCATTATTTAACTGAAGCGATGCGATTAGCGTTTTGGCAACGAGATACCTATTTAGCCGACCCCGATTTTCACAAGATACCGTTGTCATTTTTGTTATCTGCTGATAATGCCAAACAATTAAGGCAATTGATTAAACCAGACAGAGCAACTGCTAGTGACACCCTGCCTAAGATGGGCCAGGAAGCAAAAGCAGGCAATACGACCCATATTTCAATTTTGGATAAAGAAGGCAATCGTGTGGCGGCAACGCTCACAGTCAATTACATATTTGGTTCCAGTGTCATCGCGCAAGGCACCGGGGTTCTCCTCAATGATGAAATGGATGATTTTAGTATCAAACCCGGTGTTCACAATGTCTTTGGTTTGGTTGGTAGCGTTGCCAATGCCATTGACCCGGGCAAAAGGCCACTTTCAAGTATGGCGCCAACGTTTTTACTGATGCCCGGACGGGTGGCTATTTGTGGCACACCGGGTGGCAGCCGAATACCGTCAATGATGTTATTAGCTGCTTTGACATTTTATGAAGGGAAAGGGGCAATTACCATGGTATCAAAAATGCGGTTCCATCATCAGTATTTGCCCGATTTTCTTCAATTTGAACCCGAGACGCTAACAAAATCAGAACAAGATGAATTGCGCGGCATGGGGTATGCGTTGATGTCGCTTAATCAATATTATGGCGATATGCAGGCTATTACGTGGGATCAAACGAAAAACTTTATTACCGCAGCAAGTGACCCCAGACACATTGGTCAAGGGGCTGTCGTTGCGGTGAATGATGATAACTATGGTTTCAGCCATTGATGTTAAGCAGGCGCTTTACCGACCTCTTCAATTTTGGTTTCACCGCTTAGCTGGGCAATTTGTTCTCTTACTTGCTCAATTAAGCGGTCTTTATCATCCATACTAAATTGAGAAGCATCCACAGGGGTGCCGATATGTAGCTCGGCTTTGGGGTTAAGTGACAGCCATGCGGAATCAGGTTTCATTATGCTATATGATCCACGAATACCAACGGGGATAATGGTTGCTTTGGCGTTGATGGCAGTGACAAATCCCCCTTTTTTAAATTTCAACAAATGACCTGATCGAGAACGCGTGCCCTCGGGGGCAATCCACATGACAATACCACTTTTCATCAATTTTTGAACTTCAGCGAGATCTTTGACTGCCTGATTATGGTTTTTGCGATCAACAAATAAAAATTCAAGGCGAGTCATGGCGGTGCTTAACACGGGTATGCGAGAAAGTTCTCTTTTTGCAAGCATTCGCATCGATGCTTTGGGAAAAATCATAAAGCTTAGCGGGATATCATAGTTACTACTATGATTACACATGATGATAGTTGGTTGATTTGAATTGATTTCGACATTGTTCGGATTTGAAACCGTATAGTCTATTTTAGCAATGCGAACCATGCTCTTTGCCCATGAAGTGACAATCTTATCGGTCCATTGACGCGGCTGTTTTGAAATCAATTGCCAAAATACCGTCCAAGATGCGTAGTAAGCTGTGGATAACACCGAGGCGGTTATCACATAGAAAGAGTGTAAAATATGACGCATTATTAACACCAAAAGTTCAAATTGTAGTTCGCGACACATTATACTGGAGTACTGTTAAAAATCCAGGTTTATAAGACCTTCTTGAAAAGCCTTCCCATTAAAAGACCTTTTACGTGAACGTTTGCGTTAGCGTCTGCGTTACCGAATGGATCTATGATTGCCAGCCGAATATATGCTAAAAAATTAGGGAGTTTGAAGCTATGTTTCCCGGATTACGGCTGCGCCTTCATCCGGGAATTGGTAGGTGGAAATACTCAAGATGGGGTGTCCATTTTATTGGGTTGGGGATTTTAACCCGGCTTCAATGGATCTGATATCGTTCGCGAGCGTTTCAGCATACAATTGAACCTGCTCCATGGTTTGCCCTTCCACCATCACTCGGATGAGTGGTTCAGTCCCGGATGGGCGTAATAAGACTCGGCCACTGCTACCAATTTCATTTTCTATGCGCAGCAAGGCGTCTTGGGTAGCGGGGAGTTGCATCAAATGCTGGGCATGGTCGGTTCTTAGATTGATTAAATGCTGAGGTAGTAGAGTCAGTTCTTTGCACAGCTGAATTAATGACAATTGTTGTTTAATCATGGCTGCTAACACTTGTAGTGCTGTGATGATGCCATCGCCGGTGGTGGTTTTATCCAAGCAGGCAATATGCCCCGATGGTTCGCCACCAATTTTCCAGTTGTTTTCTTTTAACATCGACATGACATAGCGATCGCCCACTTTGGCTCGCTTAAAAGGAATTTGTTTCTGGGTAAAAGCCTTCTCCAATCCAAAATTGGACATGACTGTGCCGACGATTCCACCTTGCAGATGATTTTTATGTAACCTATCGCAGGCAATAATATAGAGCAGTTGATCACCATTAACGATCTCACCGGCATGGTTAACCATGATGCAGCGATCGCCATCGCCATCGAGGGCTATGCCTACATCTGCTCCATGTTGGAGCACGGCCTGCTGAAGTTGTTCGGGATTGGTGGACCCACATGATTGATTAATATTAAAACCATCGGGCTTATCGCCGATGGTAACCACATCGGCACCTAATTCAGCAAACACGTTGGGGGCGATGTGGTAAGTGGCGCCATTGGCGCAATCCACGACAATTTTCAGCCCATTCAATCGTGTCAGGGACGGAATGGTGGATTTGCAAAATTCAATGTATCGACCAGGCGCATCATTTATCCGAGCCACTTTGCCTAGCTTTGCCGAAGGAACACACTTTAATGGTTGATTAATTTCTGCTTCGATAAGAAGTTCAATGTCGTCATCGAGTTTAGAACCATCGGCAGTGAAAAATTTAATGCCATTATCTTCAAATGGATTGTGAGATGCACTGATAACGATGCCAGCATTGGCTCGTAAGGTTTGCGTGAGATAGGCAATTGCAGGGGTTGGCATAGGACCAAGCAGACGAACATCAACGCCAGCAGCGGATAAACCTGCTTCTAATGCAGATTCAAACATATAGCCTGAAATACGGGTATCTTTGCCGATAATGACTTTTTTGCGATCACCATTTGCCAATACACGGCCAACTGCCCAACCCAGTTTTAAAACAAACTCAGGGTTAATGTGATCGCTGCCAACATGACCACGAATACCATCTGTCCCAAAATATTGTCGTATATTCATCCTTAAACTTCCTTACTCGCTTGTTGCTTGGTGATAGCATCTAACATCGTTATTGCTGCAACGGTTTCGGCGACATCATGAACTCTGATGATCCCTACGCCCTGTAATTGGCTATAGATTGCTATTGCAATGCTCGGTGCAAGTCGGTCTTCTTTAGGACAGCCTGTGACTTCACCAAGGGTACTTTTTCGGGATACTCCCAGTAAAACAGGAAAAGGCATTGCTGTAAATTCTTTTAGATGCTTTATCATTAATAAATTATGCTCAACAGATTTACCAAAACCGAAACCCGGATCGAGGATAATATTTTCTTTTTCAATACCATCATCCAAGCACTCCTGGGCACGATTTTGCAAAAAGTTTTTAATTTCTAGGACCACCCCGTTGGGATAGTGTGGCGCGACTTGCATGGTCTTTGGCTTAGCTTGCATATGCATGATGCACAAGGGAATGTTGGTTGTTGCCAACCATTGGCGTGTCGCCTTATCCGGTAGGCCGGTGATATCGTTAATTAAATTGGCGCCGAACTCAACACATGCCTGCATAACCGAGGTTTTATAGGTATCGACAGAAATTATGATATCACTTTCTTCGCGGATGGCTTTGATGACCGGTAAAATTCGGTCCATTTCATCTTGTGCGGAGACAGTCTTGGCACCTGGCCGAGATGATTCCCCGCCAATATCTAAAATATCAACCCCTTGGGCGATGAGAAGGCGAGCATGTTCAATGGCTTGCTCGCATTTATCGTGTTTTCCGCCGTCATAAAAAGAATCGGGGGTGACATTGACAATACCCATCACTAAAGGCTTGGGCTTCGGTAGGGAGGCATCAAGCAATTGTTGATGCCAAAGTCGATACTGCTGAATGTTCAACTTATGATACCTTGTTGTTTTTAATACCAATATTCCGTTTTAGTAAGCTATCTAATTAGACATCTTCAATAGGCTTACTATTTTTTGGACTATGCGCCCGTTTTCCGCTTGAGTCAGAATCGTCATGGACAACTTTTTTGGGTTCCCAATCTTGTGGAGGAGAGGGTTCCTTGCCTGCCATGATTTCTTTGATTTGAGCCGTATCAATGGTCTCATATTTAATCAAAGCATCTGCCATCAAATGCAATTTATCATTATTTTCCATTAATATTGTTTTAGCATGTTCATAATTACGCTGAATAATTGCTTTGACTTCTTTATCAATGGCTTCGGCTGTTTTATCCGAAAATTCTCGCGTTTGTTGCATTGATCGGCCTAAAAATACTTCCCCTTCCTCTTCGCCAAATGTTAATGGCCCTAATGAGGATAAACCCCAAGAGGTTACCATTTTGCGTGCGATATCGGTTGCACGGGTAATATCGTTTGAAGCGCCGGTTGTCACGCTGTCTTCGCCAAAAATAATTTCTTCAGCAATTCGACCGCCAAATAAACTGGCTAGCTGGCTTTCTAAACGACGTCGACTATGGCTATATCGATCTTGTTCGGGAAGAAACATGGTAACACCCAATGCGCGCCCTCGTGGGATAATGGATACTTTGTAGACGGGATCATGCTCTGGCACGACAAGCCCAACAATGGCATGGCCTGCTTCATGATAAGCCGTCAATTTTTTCTCATTTTCATCCATGACCATTGAGCGGCGCTCAGCACCCATCATGATCTTGTCTTTTGCTGCATCCAATTCTTTCATGCTTACCGTGCGTCGATTTCCTCTTGCGGCAAACAGCGCAGCTTCATTCACTAAATTTGCCAGGTCTGCTCCTGAAAATCCGGGTGTACCACGAGCAATGGCCATGACATCCACTTCTTTTTCCAGAGGGACTTTTTGTAAATGGACTTTCAGAATTTGTTCGCGACCTTTGATGTCGGGCAAAGGAACAACGACTTGTCGGTCAAAGCGGCCAGGACGAAGCAGTGCTGGGTCCAAGACATCGGGTCGGTTGGTGGCTGAAATAACAATGACCCCTTCGTTACCCTCAAAACCGTCCATTTCAACTAAAAGTTGGTTTAAGGTTTGTTCACGCTCATCGTGGCCTCCGCCTAGCCCTGCGCCACGGTGGCGACCCACGGCATCAATTTCATCAATGAAGATAATGCATGGGGCATGTTTCTTTGCTTGATCAAACATATCGCGCACCCTGGAGGCACCAACCCCAACAAACATTTCAACAAAGTCTGAACCTGAGATGGTAAAGAACGGTACTTTGGCTTCCCCAGCAACCGCTTTAGCGAGCAACGTTTTACCTGTTCCTGGCGGGCCAACGAGTAAAACACCACGGGGAATACGTCCACCTAAGTTTTGGAATTTGCTCGGATCACGCAAGAAATCAACCAATTCAACGACTTCTTCTTTTGCTTCTTCAACGCCTGCCACATCTTTAAAGGTGACTTTGACTTGATCCTCACCCATTAATCGTGCTTTTGAACGGCCAAAGGACATAGCACCTCGGCCACTGCCGCCACCCTGCATTTGCCGCATGAAGAAAATCCATACACCAATTAATAGCAGCATGGGGAACCAGTTAATGAATAAATGCAATAACAAACTTTGTTGTTGCTTTTCTTCGCCACTGACGTCGACTTTATTTTTTAACAACTCGCCAAGCAGCGCATCGTCTTTCATCGGCATGTAGGTGACAAAACGACGATTATTTTTAGTCACGCCCTTAACAACCTTATCGCCTTCAATGGTTACAGAACTCACCATGCCTTGACCGACCTCGGTCAAAAATTGGCTATAGGATACTTTTTCAGTTGCGGCGTGCCGGGGGCCAAAGTTGCTAAACACTGAAACAAGCACAATGGCTATGATAAGCCATAAGAATAAATTTTTTGCCATGTCGTTCAAAATAATAACCTCATGGTTGGTCTGTCAGATAACTTACTTTGTGCTTGAAAGTATATATTATTATTCTTATCAAGCGATAGGTTGTTTAACCGTTGCTAAAAAACTACAAAATACTGTCTTAAGAAGGGTCTATGACCCGACATAACGTATTCAAGGAAGTCCGCAAATATTTTATGTCTATTTATAAGTGTAGTCTATTATCCTCATAAATTAACCCATTTTGTATCCCTTTGCCAGCATATAGGTTTCTCTTGATCGGGAACGGGACGCTTTGGGTTTTTTAATAGCGACTTTGCTAAATTGCTGTCGCGCATCTTTAATTAATTGGTCAAATCCTTCACCATGAAAAAGCTTCATTAGCACATTGCCATCCTTTTTTAGTACCTGCGAGCATAAATCGAATGCTAACTCTGCTAACGCCATTGCTCTGGGTATGTCAATCGCGGGATTGCCACTCATATTTGGGGCCATATCCGATAAAATCAAGTCTACACCTTCATTTGGGATATGAGAAAGTAGATTTTGATAGACAAGTTCGTCTTGGAAATCCCCTAGAATAAACGTCACATCGGCTAGCGCATCCATTGGCAGAATATCTAATGCAATGATATTGCCTGTTCCATCAAGTTTTTGACTGACGTACTGAGTCCATCCGCCAGGGGCAGCGCCCAGATCAATCACGGTGATTCCAGGATAAAGCAATGTTTCCTTGTCATCGATTTCGATCAGTTTATAAATTGCTCGGCTGCGATACCCTTCAGCTTGCGCCTGTTTAACATAGGTATCTGAAAAATGTTCCTTAAGCCAGCTTTTTGAGCTTTTTGAACGTCCCATGATGGTAAAAATGGATGAAAAGGTAAATGGTACACAATTACGCTATCTTTTTCTAGCAAAACGTGCAATAATTCGTCATTTATTTGATTGATCAACCTTACCGAAGAGAAACCAGACCATGAAAAGTGATTTTCGCCAACAATTAAAAGCGCGAGCGCATTCTTTAAAACCGGTTGTGTTAATTGGCGATAAAGGTTTAACAGATGCCGTCATTAGTGAAGTTGATCACGCATTAAAGGCACATGAATTAATAAAAGTTAAAATTCGAGGTCAGGAAAAGCAAGACCGCGCCTTGCTGGCAGAGCAAATTTGTCCGGCTGTTGCCGCTGAATTGGTGCAACACATCGGCAATATTTTGGTCTTGTATCGTCAAAATGAAAACGATGATTAATCATCAGCGTTATGCCCATTTAAAATTTACCCTAACATGCTTCCGGTCTGGGGTGCTTGGTTAGCCTTATCCGCACAATCTGCGAGCATACTTAATCCGAAACCGCAAACCAAAGCTGCGCCAACACCAGCAACAATCGATTCGGCAAACGCAAAAGCGGTTGTGCCAATACCGGTTAATCCCGCAAAGATGACTAGCCCCGTCGATAGGCCTATTAACGCAGAAGATAATGCAATGATGAGGTAAAGTGTGCTTTTTGAGCTGAAAATTGTGATCAACAACGAGGCAGAAACGGGGGATGAACTATCCTGCTGGTCTAGCGTATGAATCCCCTCCATCGGTGATGACGGAAACAAGCAGTGAGCTGATGCGTTATCTTTCACTATTTGTTCGATTTTTCGCTAGCACGATGCTCTAACATGGCAACTGCTGGTAAGGTTTTGCCTTCTAAGCATTCCAAAAATGCGCCACCACCCGTTGAAATATAGGAAATCTGATTTTGAATGCCATATTGATCGACGGCTGCTAATGTATCGCCGCCGCCGGCAATGGAAAATGCTTCAGATTCAGCAATGGCGAAGGCTAAAGCGCGTGTACCATAAGCGAATTGTGGAAATTCAAATACGCCAATAGGCCCATTCCATATAATGGTTTTAGCTAATTCAATAATGTCGATATAACGGCCAACTGATTCCGGACCTGCGTCAAATATCATATCGTTACCTGAAATATTGGCTAATGATTTATTAAAAGCGGGGCAGCTTTCGGCAAATTCTTTGCCAACCACGACGTCGACGGGTAAGGTTATTTGGCAATTATTAACTTTGGCAAGCTGTAAGATGTCGGCCGCTTCGCTTAGTAAATTTTCTTCGACCAATGATCGTCCGATTTCAACGCCTTGTGCTTTTAAGAATGTATTAGCGATGCCACCGCCTGGAATCAAGTAATCAACCTGGGTGACGAGTTGGCGAAGCAAGCTTAATTTGGAGGAGACTTTTGCCCCGCCCACGATGGCGACGATGGGCTTTTCAGGCGCTTTTAACGCCGCTTCAATAGCCGTTAATTCTTTCACCAATAAAGGACCTGCGACAGCAATCGGTGCGTAATGAGCAACACCGACAGTAGAGGCTTGAGAACGATGGGCTGTACCAAATGCATCCATGACAAAAATATCGCATAAAGCGGCCATTTTTTTGGATAATTCGACGTCATTTTCTTTCTCACCGGCGTTGAATCGCACGTTTTCGCACAACACGAGTTCGCCGGGATGGACATCGACCCCTTCCAGGTAATCTTTGACAAATCGGACTGGGTAATTGATATGGCTGCTTAGATAGTCAGCAACGGGTTGTAAAGTATATCTTGGATCATACATGCCTTCATTGGGGCGGCCTAAGTGCGACAGAACAATCACCGCAGCCCCATCATCCAGCAAGCGCGTCAATGTGGGTATAGCCGCTTGTAAACGTTGATCACTGGTAATTAAGCCATCTTTGATGGGCACATTGAGATCTTCACGAATGAGAACGCGTTTATTTTTTAAAGAAACATCATCAAGCGTCAGCACCTTCATTGTATTCTCCTTACCGAGACATCATAACCGACGCAACATCCAGCATTCGGTTAGAAAAGCCCCACTCATTGTCATACCATGCTGCGACTTTGACTAATTTACCTAAAACTTTTGTTTGGCTTGCATCAAAAATAGCCGAGGCAGGGTTGTGATTAAAATCAATGGAAACCAAAGGGAGGTCAGTATATTCGAGGATGTCGTTGGCAGCTTGCTTCATGACTTGATTGACTTCTTCTACGGATGTTTCTCGAGAGGCATTAAAGGTTAAATCAACGATTGATACGTTAATAGTTGGTATGCGCATGGCAAAGCCATCCAAACGGCCATTAAGTTCTGGCAAAACCAAACCAACAGCGGCAGCGGCGCCGGTTTTGGTCGGGATGATTGATTGGGTTGCTGATCGCGCACGACGAAGATCTTTATGACAACCATCCAATAACATTTGATCTTTGGTGTAGGCATGAATGGTGTTAATCAAGCCTGTTTCAATACCAATGGCTTTGTGAAGGGGTTTGACAACTGGTGCCAGGCAGTTTGTTGTGCAAGACGCGTTGGAGATAATCGTATGACCACCTGTAATTTGCTCATGGTTCACGCCATAGACGACCGTGGCGTCGACATCTTTTCCGGGTGCTGAAATTAACACTTTCTTTGCCCCCGCATCAATATGCATTTGTGCATCACTGCGGCGAGTGAATTTTCCGGTACACTCAAACACTAAATCAACCTTCATTTCAGCCCAAGGTAAATTTTTGGGATCGCGCTCGGAGGTAATACGAATGGGGTGGCCATCAATGATTAAATCTTGGCCTTGAGATTCAACTTTTCGATTAAAACGCCCATGAGTTGAATCATACTGAGTTAAATGCGCTGTCACTTCCATCCCAGATAAGTCATTGATCGCGACTATCTCAAACTCGTTTAGACGATTATATTCAAAAATTGACCATAAAATGCAGCGACCGATGCGGCCATAGCCATTAATAGCAACACGAATAGCCATGATAATTTCTCCAACTCTTTAGTCTGTTTGTTTGAGTAAGGAAGAGACCTGCTCATTGATGGTTGATTGGGAAAAGCCAAGATAGTTGTATGCGTCTTTGGCTTTTGCAGAAACACCGAAGCGATCTAATCCGATTACTTTACCATCTAATCCAACAAATTGATACCACCAGGCACTGGCGCCAGCCTCAATGGCGACGCGTTTGCGCACACTATTCGGTAATACCGATTGTTGGTAGCTCAAATCTTGAGCTAAAAATTGTTCGCAGCAAGGCATTGAAACCACACGAATGGCATGTTTAGGATGTGCCTTTGCTGCTTCCAATGCTAATTGTACCTCCGAGCCCGTGGCAATGATGATTAATTCAGGTTCTTTATCACAATCTTTTAATATATATCCTCCCCGGTGAATTTGCTGGCTTGTTTCTTTATTAATTTCCAGGGTAGGCAATGTTTGTCGACTCAATAATAAGCCTGATGGGCCTTGATGGCGGGAAATAGCTTGTAACCAGGCAACAGTGGTTTCAACCGTATCCGCGGGCCGCCAAACGTGAAAGTTAGGTGTCATTCGCAACATGGATGCATGTTCAACGGGTTGGTGGGTCGGACCGTCTTCACCTAAGCCAATGGAATCATGGGTTAGGACATAGATAACACGTTGTCGCATCAATGCCGCCAAACGCATGGCGTTTCTTGCATAATCACTAAATACTAAAAATGTGCCACCATAGGGAATAATACCGCCATGAAGGGCAAGACCATTCATAATGGCGGCCATGCCAAATTCACGCACACCATAATATAAATAGTTCCCCTCATCTTCACCACTATTGATAGCAATGCATTTTTTACTGTCGGTATTATTACTGCCAGTCAAATCAGCCGATCCGCCCAGCAATTCAGGTAATTTGGGAACCAAGACATTCAAACAATCTTGCGACGCTTTTCGAGTGGCTTTATCGGTTTGTGATGCAAGTGTCTTATCAAGTAAGCTCTGGCTAAACTCGGACCAATCATCGGGTAAATCACCATTGCTGCGGCGTAAGAATTCTGCATAAAATGCTGGGTATGCCTTCTCATAGTCATGTAATCGCTGTAGCCAAGCATTTTCAATCACACTACCTTGCTCTTTCTGATTCCAACTCTGAGCTATCTCATTGGGAATTTCAAAGGCAGGGTATGGCCAGTGGAGTTTGTCGCGAACGGCTTGGACACCTTCAGCGCCTAAAGGCGCACCATGGGATTTTTCACTCCCAGCGACGGGCGATCCATAGCCAATGGTTGTTTTACAAATAATCAGACTCGGGCGTTGTTGGTCTGCGCGGGCTTGAAGAATCGCTTGTTCAATCGCCGCGGGGTCATGGCCGTCAATGGGTCCAATCACTTGCCAATGATAGCTATGAAAGCGTTGAGCTGTGTCGTCAGTAAACCAGGTATCCACCGGGCCATCAATGGATATGTTATTGTCATCGTAAAATACAATTAATTTGCCTAATTTTAATGTGCCAGCAAGCGAGCATACTTCATGAGAAATGCCTTCCATGAGGCATCCATCACCGGTGAATGCATACGTATAATGATTGACTAGTTCATAACCGGGCCGATTAAATTCGGCGGCCATTTTCCGTTCTGCAATAGCCATTCCCACCGCATTTCCCAATCCTTGCCCTAAGGGTCCTGTGGTGGTTTCAACCCCAGGGCATTCCTCGTATTCGGGATGCCCTGGGGTTTTTGATCCTAATTGACGAAATTGTTTTAAATCGTCGATGGATACACGATAGCCAGTCAAATGCAACAAGGCATACAACAACATCGAACCGTGCCCATTGGAAAGCACAAATCGATCACGGTCATACCAATGAGGGTTCTCGGGGCTGTGTTTGATGAATTTATGCCATAAGACCGTGGCAATATCAGCCATTCCTAGTGGCATGCCGGGATGTCCAGATTGGGCTTTTTCGACGGCATCAATACTTAAAAAACGGATTGCATTGGCTAATTGCTGATGTGAAGGCATAACAAATCGCTCTTGTTGCTTTATAAAAAGCGATATTGTCGCCCAGAAAGAAGGATTTAACAAGGGGAGATGTATACACGGGAAAATTTAATTATCTGCATCAGTTAAATCTCTCTCGTTGTGTGAATGAGAAAATAGTAGCCTCGCCCTTTGGAAAATACTCAAAAATTAAAAGCAATCCCTAACAGAATGGCTTGTTGGGTCGGAATATTAGCTGCTCTCCCCAGATTATTTGCAGGAAGAGGAATCAAAGTTGCATTTATATTAGGGGATTTGCCAAAAATAGCTTGGTAATAAATCATCATAATGATGGTGTCAGATATATTCGAACTCAAGCCTAAATGTAAATCAGGAGACACTTTATTGATGTTGGGAATCGTATCGCGGTCAAATGTCATGGAACGATACGCTATTCCTAACTTTGCAAAGCCAGTAATCCGACCATTTTCAGAAAATCGCTTTGAAAGAGTTGGGAGGAGCTCTATTACAGGTTTAATAGTTGCTAAAATTGGAGTGCCACCCAACGCATCCAATACCTTTTGTTGAACAATGGGCCTCATGTTGAGGCCATTTTGAATTGCCGCTTCCATACCAAAATCAAAACCTTTCATACAAGAGAAGCTGCGATTCAACGCAAGACGTCCCACCCCTGTTGAACCATCTGAACTGACAGCATTAGAGAAGCGAGCATAACCAGCACTTGCAATCAGCATCCAATTTTTAATTCCAGAAGTAAAAGAAAAATTATTTGACCGCACTGTTGTTGTAGTATACTTCCCATCGACATTGATGTCTGTTTGATGCTCAATAGCTAAATTATCAGCACCACCTTTACTGGCCACCAAATTTTTATGATGCTTTCCTGCGCGACGGGTACTCTGCAATTCAGAGACTGTAATTGGTCGTTTTATCACGGAGCGAGAAGCTTTTCTGCCATTTCCATCAAACTCCTGAACAAATTCAACGGACTCGTTTTTACCAATGGTGACAACAATTTTATTTTTCTTTATGACTCCACCCTGGGCTTGCTGATCGACTTGTTCGGTTATGCTTACTCCGGGCGCGCTTAATTTTGCCTGAAAATTGCTATCACCGTTGGAGGTTTTTGTGCTGCTGGCGGTTATATGTTCATTGCTGCCTTGATTTAGAGTAAGTGTATTTTCTAATTTTTGAGACGCCATGCTTTCATTAGCATAACCTGCGGTTATCATTGAAAAAATTAGGCTGCTTAATAATATAAATTTATAAATGGTTGGGACACGAAATTTAAATACTATCATGGGGGTTCCTCATTACTACAAATATCTGGGTTAGGTCTCCAATATTTGGGATGATCCCCAGTTACATTATTTCCATTTACACTGATTAATCGGGATGCCTTCTTAACCAAGCCGCCACGCGAGCCCCCGTCACTGCTCCTGCAGATACTGCCGAGGTGACGAAGCCAATGGTTGTCCCGGCAGGGATTGGAACTGGATTGGCAAGTAATTCTGTATAAACACCGCTAGCTGATGGCGGTGTTATCGCTAGAGGAGCTGTAAATGTGTATAAATTCGAGGCATCATTCATATTGCGAACGAACATAGTCACAGTAGTGGCAGCGGTTACAGACCGCGCTTGGAAACTAATGGCAAATAATTCCCAATCTTCAGCCACCGGAATCCCGATCGCGCCAGTATCGCCATCACCAAATGCCCATTGATTCCCACCGCCTGTCGTTATATTTGCAGTATTTTCTGCAAATATTACTATTTTTTCATATACCCGGGTATTAATTTCATTATCAGTATAGTTGTTTGCCTGATTAATTGCGCTTGCAGATGTATTATTCGCGATCGTTTGAGTGCAGGATACACCGCACGGATTATCTGCTGCATGGCCATGGGATATCAAAATAAAGCTGAATAATAAACCTTTGAAAAGGATATGTCCTGATGATTTATGATTGAGAGTTGGTTTACGGTCTATCATTTCAAACCCTTTGAAATTGTCCCAATAAATTTTACTCCCTTAATAGCATTTTTTGTTACGAATGTCATCACAATAACCATAGTACAACAGAATATTTTCTAAATTATATGCAAGACATACCCTGCTTGCCTCAAATAATCGTTAAATAAGGTTAGATTTGGCGATGCGCTTATAAATATTCGTCACAAAGCTCAATGGGTTTTTGCTCGTCGATGACCGCAAACAGATCGAGAATTTGATGACAAAACACCAGTAATTGCTGTTCGTTTTCCCAAAGATCATAATTCATGCCTTTGCGAAATGCTTTTTGTTGCTGCAAGGCTCTGATTAAATCTTCTTCTTGGCGAGAAAGTTCAAGAAACAAGTTTGCGTGTAATAAATCAAGCAAATTTTTACTGGGTAATAATTTCCCGGTGTCATGAATAATATACGCTTTTAAACTGAGTTCTATGGCGGTATATAGCAAGCTAATGACAGGGAGCAATGTATTGGTTGAAGATAGCTTTTGCTGAACATCACTTTGCAACAAATAATTGGCATACTGGGCATGGTCGCTGGCTATACGAAATAATTCCTGGGGGGACAACGGCATACGCATTCGATTTGACATGGCTCCCTCCTACGATTAAAGGGTTAACGCCTTTTTGAATTATTAGGAGTATATCAACAGCTTCGGTAAGAAATATGACATACTCTTAATATAATTGTTGATGAGTTTGACTTAAAAAGCAAGTGTTGTAATAGGGAAAGCTTGACGATACAGTAAGGTTAATCTTTCAGATAGGTAATGACCAGATGATGAGTTATATCCTTGAATTACGCCATCGGTTAATGCGCGTATTTGTTATTTTTGCTGTTTCGTTAATAGCGAGCTTTTATTTTTCGGAACCGTTATTTCATTATTTAATTTACCCTTTGCAACACCAATTGCCGCCGGGTCATACCCTGATTGCCATCCAACTGACTAGCGCTGTCTTTACCCCATTGTCGATTGCTTTTCATATGGCTTGCCTTTTAACAATGCCCTATTTGCTGTGGCAGCTATGGCAATTTATTCATCCTGCTTTATACGGGCATGAAAAATCATGGTTAAGAATGCCATTGTTTGCCTCCTTGGGCTTACTCTTTCTAGGAATGGCTTTTGCTTATTGGGTGATCTTGCCGTTTATGTTCCAATTTTTTATCAGTTATTTACCACCGCAAGTTCAAATGATGCCCGATATGGCCTACAGCATTGATTTTATCACGCGCATGCTGCTCTTATTTGGCATTTGCTTTCAAGTGCCGTTGGTGTGCTTTTTGTTGGTAAGCACCCATATCATGGCTTACCAATCATTAAAACGTTCACGTCCTTATGTTATCGTGGGTGCGTTTATTGTCGGCATGTTGTTAACCCCACCCGATGTGGTTTCCCAAATATTGCTGGCAGTTCCTTTATGGATGTTGTTTGAATTGGGTATGATGGCCTGTGCTTGGCATCAACGATCATCAATCAAACAGGCATTGCCTAATCAAAGTAAGTCCTCATCGACTTAAAGCGAATGTTGCTTGCTACTTGTCGGTGATGAAGGCAACGGATCCTCACTGCCAAAAAATAGGATTGGCGAATATTTGCTAGCAGATGAAACGCTTATGGGGCTGCTTTTTTCGTTAGCAGGCACATAATCTTCAATCATATGCGCATGAAGCTTAGCCCCCTTATTGGAATCATTCTTAAGTTTTGGCCAAGTGGCAATCGGTGAATCAATGATTGCTTTTGGGGCGCTGCTTAGGAATTGATTAAAGGGTGCCGGTATATCGTTAAAGGGCGTTGATTGCACAACGGCCTTGATAGGCGCATCCGAAGGGTTTGGGTGATTACTATCTGGGTGTATATAAGGAGAATTTCCGACCCACCATTGATGCCACAATCGTAAAATCCAGGCACGCAGACCTTTAAAAAGACCAGTCATCTCTTGGATAGTGTTTTCCAGTGCTGCGTGTTGATAGGCCAACTCAAATTTGCTTTGAATGTCAGGCGCATCTTTAAGAAAGGGACCGGCTTGTTTGAGTAATTGACTGAGTTGTGAATAGGATTTTGTTTGGCTGGCAAGCGTTTTCAGGGTTGTCTCGGCATCATGATTTGCCATTGTTGCGATTAATTGACCGTCTGCATGATGAATCTGTTTTAGCAATGCTTCGAATAATACCTTTTGACTGGCAGGATTGCTTGATTGTGCTAACAAAATAGAGCTTGCTAGTTGATTGAGATCAATAAGTTGTGGGTTAAATCGTTTATCTTGTGCAAGCGCCATTGCCACTTGGACTATATTGGGATGCTTCATCACCAGGTCCGGCATTTTCTCAGAACCTTGCTCACATAGCCATGAGATGAATGGATGATTGGCGTCCTTAATCAGGTAAGCCCGCTCACAAATGGCAAAATATAACTGGGGATCGTTTTTAGGTAAACGCCTCATTAGTGCCTCATCTGGGGCGGATGGGGCCAGTGCGTCAATCAAATTTAACCAAGCAGCGGTTCGATGATTTCCTAATAATTTGTCGATGCTTGATAAGGTGATCTCTGGATAAAATTGATACCACTGGCGTAAGCGATGGTTTGCGTTCGCTCGATTCATTTGTAACATCAGTAATCGATGGATTAACACGGCGTGATCGGGTTTTGTTTTGGTTGTTAAACGCTGAAAGGTTTCATCGGATAGTTTCCCAAATTGGTGCGCTTCCATTATTAAAGCAAGCGCCCCGACCTCTGAAACTTGTTGCCATTCGTTATCAGTTAATTCATTGGCTGAAATAGCCTGGCAAAAGGCAGAGAGGACATGGGTGTCTGTTTGTTTTACCAAGGCATCTCTTATCGAAATACCTTCTAAAAGACTAAAGTCTTTTAAGGTTAAGCAATATAATGAAAGGCACCGAGTCAGTTGGGGGTTTTTGCTATTTTCTATCCCTTCTAAACACGCATGCAACGGCCATTGATGCTTGATCCAAGATTGAAAGAGCGTCGGCTTGTTAAAAGGACTCAGATTTGTTTTTAGATTGTCAATGAAAGCACTCATAAATGGTGTGTAGGGGATGTTGGCATGTTGTAATAGCACGTTGACAACGTGCGTTGGCGTATGTGCTATCAACAGGCCTAATTTGATGCGATCCTTTTGGTATTGCGTATAGAGTCTGACCCAAATTTCTGTCATATCATCGTCGGTTTCAGCAAGGAATTGACACAGTTGCGGCAATGTATCTGTGGTGTTGTGTTGTAAAACAGCGTGCTCAATTTGCTGGAACATTCTTTGTTGGGTGGTTTCACTCGTTTGAATGAGGATTTCCCATTCCTTCCCCCACCAACCCATTTGGCAATCGCTTGCAATATGACTCGGCAGTAAAAGTCCATTGAGTTGAGTGAGGTTTAAGCCAGCATTCTTGGATTTTGCCAGAAACTGAAAAAGGTCACTTAACAAGCGACAATGATTTTGCAGTGCGAAATTAGCCCATCGTGTCAGTTGCTCTGGGCTTGCATGGTATAATTTAGCCATGATATTGGATATCGACGTCTCAGATTGGCAAGCCTTCCATTGAGGCATCGCTTGCCGAAGATGTCGTAAGTCCATTTTCGTTTGCCGATATAAATCAAATAGTTGCGTTAAACTGAGTTGTTGGAAAAAGTGGTTCACTTTTTCACTATCGTTTAAAGAAGGCAATACAAATTGGTAGAACCAAGGAATAAAATCCGGTTCTTTGCTGAGTAGATTGAGTTGTTCAGCGATTTGATTATGCCAATCAGTTTGCCATTGTTTCTCTAACAAAAACGTATATGGGATTTCATCGATATCCAATTTAAATCCCGTTTCATCCACTTCGCCTTCAAATTGGATATTGCCGCTGGATTGAACCTTAAAGGGTGGCAAGTGGTGAAATAATGACAGTGTTTTTGGGGGGAGAATGACCGCTTCTTGTTTGCATTGAGTGTCAATGTCTGTCAATACCTTTTCCATTTGAGTCACGTGAAGAGGCAACTTTGAGGCCAATGGCTTTAAGTAGTCTCTCACCAAGACGCTTAATTGCGTTTGGCTCTTAATAAATAAATTACTAAGTTCACTATAACTTGGCTCTTCGGTTTGTATGAGCGGGTGAATAATTTGTTTAAACAGTTCTGTTTCTGCAATGATTTTTTTAATCGCTAAATTGGATTGGTTTTGATAGGTGTTAATGATTGGGAAAACTAATTGGGTTAGCCAGTCTAATTGATAGGCCCATCGGCTGTTTAAGAAATTAATTTTCGGGGGGGTCGTATGGGATGTACCTGAAAACAGAGTATGCACCCTGTCAGCATATTGCTGCCATTTCCAAACGGCTTGATGGGCTGCCCATGCATCAGAAGGATTCAATTGATTAATTAATGAAATATTCGGGACATAATGAAATTGTGCCTGACAAAAACTGTCTTTTACAATTTGATAGAGCAAGCTATTTGCCTGAATTTTAATAGGAGGGGTCGGGTTAATTAGCCATTTTTGAATTAAATGATACCAATTAGGATCGCTGTATACCTTATCTTTTAACGCTTTTAAGTCAGTATCATTTAGCAACAGGAGTAAGCAAGTGAGATCCGGTTGTAATTGGCTTATAAATTCATCCAATTGATGACAGGATAGGTGGTAATTAAGTAAGTCCGTCATTAAACGACGCTTGTTGTCTGGGGGCGCCTTGCTTTGTAAAAGTCTTGCAAGGTGCGCTCGGTCTTGAATGATATGGAATACTTGTTCCTTTTGCGCATGATTTAGCTTTCCTAAGCCCTCCTGGTAGGGCTTATGAATTAATAAGTCGACATAAGCCTTTGGATCAGGGGCTTTTTGAATTTGGGTATAGAGAAAACTGCTGTCGACATACTGACTAAGGTAGCAGCTTAATGAAAAGTTTTGAATGACCCATTCTGGGTTCCCTAACTGTGCATTAACAAAATCAAATTGTTCAGTCTTTGGTAGTAGCTCAAATAGAAAATGTCGATTATCGGGTTGTTTTAACGATAAAGGCCAATTTGCCAAGGTGAGGCGCAATTGATGCAAAAAAACAGGATCCTGTTTGATAGCGTTATCAAATTGAATGGTTGGATACCGCATTGCCAGGTTAACAACGACAAAAGCGCTATTTTGTTGTTGCATTAACGCGGCGGCAATTTTCGTGAACGACTCACTCGTGGTGATATCTTGAGACAGTTTGCCATATTTAATTAACTCAGGTAACGTTGTTGCCAGCGTTTGTTCGAGTTCTTTCCACAGATGGGGCTTAATGCCTTCAGGTTGTGAAATGGCCTGCTCGCATGCGGTCAGCCAATTGTTAAGAAGATCATTCAAGTCGGATTTATTTTCACCATAACCCAGGATTAATTTGTTAAGTTGAATGAGGCATTCTACGGACTGTGGCGTATGAGCCGCTAAGGTCACGGTGGTATTTAACACCTCTCCCAGAAGTTTTTCATTTTGCCAAGCCCACCAATTCCTGCTGGTAGTCGCTTTCATGTCATTAGTCTGTAATGCCTGAAGTAACATAATGGCACTGATTTTTTTGACTTTGGGTTGTTGCCAAAATTGGTCAAGCACGGGATAGGGTAAAATTCTGAATAATGTGAATAAATATTTGTCATCCAATGATTCGACAACAGCTGCTATATTTTTATGCCAATAATTGGTGGGTAAGCGAGCAGATACTTGACCCGATTCAACTTGTTTTGCCACAACGGCGGCAGAAAAATACTGTTGATAGATGCGACTCTGAGTATCCACATTAGAAAAGGCCTCCTTTAATTTTTTGGCACTTTTTAGTCCTAAGCGACTGGTCAAACTACCAATGAGATTGTAGCTTTTTGGCGAATCTAACTCATATATTGATAGAATAATTTGGCTTAAACGCTTCCAGTCTGAGCACCCTTGCATAAGCCATTGATCCAATAAATCTCCACCCTGTTTATTAAAATCCAAGGTGTCGATAAGATGTTGTAAATGAAGATTCTTTCCCGAATACCAAGAAGTTAGGTATGGTAAATAGGGTTTTTCACCGACAATGAGTTTGAGCGAATCCAGTTCAACCAACAATTGAAAAGCCAGAAAGGCATCGTTTGAGGATTTAGGCCAAACGACTTTGGCATGGCTGATAAACTGTTGAGATAACAATTGAATCGCTTTATTTAAGGTTTGTTTGCTTTCAAGGGTCAGGCACCCGAGCAGGTTCAATTTTTCTATCAGTAATACTAAGCAATCTTCGCTTAGCATTTTTTGGTCATTCAACTCAGAAATAATGGATTCGATCCACAGGGTTCCTTGGGAAGGTAATCTCGGGTCTAATAATTTTAGAATCAGTTCTGTTAATGCCTCTTTGGAAGGTATTTTTTGTATCACTGCTTTGGCATAACAGGTTCTGATTAGGGTGTTGGATTGTTTCCTGTCAGCAATGTAGAGAAACTGAAAGAGTTTATCGTTTAACTGCTCCTGGCTAAGTTGTAAAAAAAAAGCTTGCCATAGCGTATCTGTGTCGCGCGTGTGCTGATTAAGAAATTGAATGCTGCTTTTTTGGGAAGGGTCACGTTTCGCCAGGAGATGAAAAAAATCAGCAGGTTTTAGGTGAATTGACAGACGTTCTAACCAACCATACCAATTTTCCAACCCAAGCGATTTTTGACAAAAATCGCTATACGATATCAGGGAATGTTCCTTGCTCGGATCATTTTTCAACGATGCTAACAACCCTTTTTCGACTTTTTCCACAAATTGTGGATGTTGCCAATCGAACCACTCAGGATGATCGATTACTTTAGCTAAATGGACTGGGTTAGCTAGAAATGCTTGAATGACTGGGTTAGCAAGGTCGGGATGGCTTGAACATATTTCATCAAAATTCGATTCTTGTTGTTTAACTTGCTCTATCAATACGTCAATAAGCTGGTGGCATCGTTTTTCATAAATCGCTTTGCGGGCTTCGTCATGAATCAGCCTGTGGTGCTGTCGGCAATCAAGGTAGACTTGTATGATTTGGGAAAGGGATAAATGATGACATAATGTATGCACATCCTCATTGGAAAGCGGCTCAACATGGGTAATGCGAGCTAGGATGTGGTGACTATCCATTGAATCCTGCGATGCTGTCTCTAAGCCTGACATCTGAAACTCCTTGACCGAACCATCTTGGACGTTTTTGAGTGGGCCTGATTTGCCCTACCAAAGTATCCTTATAACAAAAAATAGTCACATTGGTAAAGACCTTCGTGCTTCTTTGATCGGTAAAGTTATGATACCATACAAAAATTAATCAAATTGTATGACTAAATAGGACTTATGTTAGCAGTCTTGCATATCATTATTATTGCTATCACCAATGTGACGGTTCAATTTCCCATCACCATAATGGGATTTCACAGCACCTATGGCGTATTTACTTACCCGTTGATTTTTATCATTACTGATTTAACAGTGCGTCTTCAAGGTGCCGAAAAAGCCAGGCAAACGGTTTTAGCAGCCATGTTTCCGGGACTTATAATATCCTATGGCTTAGCGAATTGGTGTAGTGATTTGCATGCCGTTATTGCCTGGAATCCGCTTGCTTTTCGGGTTGCCTTTGCCAGTTTTAGTGCCTATGTTTTTGGCCAATTGATGGATATTTTTGTCTTTCAGCGATTCAGGCAATACCGACAGTGGTGGGTTGCTCCCTCTGCTTCTAGTCTGGTTGGCAATGTTATCGATACCTTTTGGTTTTTCTTCATCGCCTTCTACCATTCGACCAATCCCTTTTTCGCGGCACACTGGGTGGAAATTGCGTGGGTGGATCTTGGATTTAAGTTATTTATTTCTTTTATGTCTTTTATACCCATTTATGGTCTTTTTTTGAGATGGTATCCGGGGTTACGCCTGCAGTATTGATAGGCCTAATGATGACGAGAATAGAAGCGCTGGAAGAAATTGCCATGCGATAAGGGGTTATTATTTAGGGGGGGTAATCGATAACTGCTCGGCAGGTGTGAGCGATTTTCCCTCCGTTAATTGGCAATGATTAATGGTGATGATATCAGTGGCTTCCCCTTCACAATGAAGTTTTTGCCCAAATTTATTGTAAATAATAAAGGTTAATTTATTGGGATGCTCTTTGCTATCTGAATCTTCAATCACTTGGACGTGGTAACCATCGGGATTAGGGAGGCTCTTGAGTCGAGACACCATGCATTTTATCAACTCAGTTTGGCGCTTTTTTTCTGTCTCATAACAATATTTCAGCGTTTCAAATGCTAAGTCTGGCACGGGAGCGGCTGTTTGTGTGGCCATTAATGGCAATGAGACCAACATAAACAGAATCGAAAGCAATTGCTTCATAGCCTATTCCCTCGTTATGGTATACACCAATTAACAAGCTCAATTTTGCACGCTCGTAGACACTCATCAAACTTCGCCTTGTTTTCAAGTGTTTTAAACGTATTCGTATTGTCAGTATTCGCTGTCCCGGTAATGATTAACTCAAAGCAATAAGGAAGCTTCATTTTATCTTCATCGCTAAGCTCAAAATTGACATAGCCACCATTATCTTGAGAAGGATTGGGTTGGCAGGTATAAACCTTCGTATCGGCAGCCATTCCGCAATATTTTATTGCGCATCGATTGGCGCATTGCTCAATGCTAGCCGTCGTAGAATAGACATCACTGATCAGGGAGAAAGTAAGACATATACTAAAAAACGCTTTAACAGCCACCGGATTGGACTTGCCAAACATAAACCACTCCTTATCCACATCAAACGCCTCAAGGCATGAGTACCGCTATTTAGTCAATCTAGGCGAGATAGGGACTTACCTCCTAAATTATAGATTAATTATAATCAAAATGCATAATTAATAATCAATATAGCAGTGGCTTTCCGTTTTGCAACGCCTTTTTAAGAGGGGCGCTAAACGAGAGAGAAGTTGCTGGTTTTATCTTGGGATCTTGCTACATAGATTTTCTGCTGATATTTATCATCTTTTATGAGTGTTACGGCTTTAAATGCATCAAGGTAGTGTGCCAGCATTTTAATATGCTTAATTGAAGATGGGTCGAATTGAGAAATGTCTTTCTTATCTTTGATGATGTCCACCCAGTCACGTACCGTTTGTAGAGAAAAATCGCTTGGTAATAGCAGAATATCACTTTCTGAGCGCTCCTCATAATATTCAAAAGCCATTTGAGAATGACACTGCAATAAAGAAAGCTCAATTTCAACGCTTTCGTCAGGATGGCCATCGATTTGGATTTTTACTTTTGTTTTGAGATCATTTGGTTTAATGCGATTTAACTGCTCGGCTGTTAGAGGAATTGTGGCTTGGAATTGTCGTAAAATAGTTTTTAGGTTGGTTAGAAAATTGGGTGTTTGTTTGATTGGAATATATTGAATGCCGTTTTGACTATGAAGAACCAATTGAATCTTTTTATTTAGGTTAAAGGACATCTCTTGAGTTGGCTGGATGATAAATGATCCCATAGGGAATTCTAACATCCTTTTTTCCAATTGTTTAACCTCAGTCACAGACATCATGTTTGAATGAAAGTAAGTGCTAAAATTGCTGAGATCGTCTCGAATTTCATCAACAAGGTCGTTATAGTGCTTAATCGGATTAGTCAATTTTGGGTTATTCATCAAAATAGCTGGCACACCCTGGTTCCCAAGCAATTGATGATGAACCTTGTTTTCTTTGACAAAAGACACATAGATAGTTGGCAGCGGATCAATGCGGCTATCAGTCCAGACGACATAGTTGTCTGTATTTACCAACAAGGTTTCAGCGTCTTGAGAACTTCGCACATGCCGGCTCAAATCAGACATATGATTTTTTAGTTTTTCTTTAAAATGACATTGGCGTGATCGGCTAATGGCTTCTTTGACGATATTTTCAAAATAGGCATATTGCTTGCCCAAGTATTCATACCCCTCATTGGTGACTTTGAAATCTGCGATGATGAATTTTTCATTGCTACCAAGGATATATAAGCTAAAATCATCGTTATCGACATTGGGAGGGATAATAATATAATCGCCAGGAATATTTTTTGCATTCAATATACTGATCTCTGCTATTTCAGGCTTTTCATGCCGGAAGCGAGGGGATTTTTTTATCGCTTGGATATTTTCATGCAAATTATTCAACTTCTTTTTTATGATGGAAACAATATCACTCAAGTTTTTATATACTTTTTTATTAAAAGTAAAGCCATGATTACCCTGAGTAAACCGTTGCTTACTTCGATAAATTGTGCCACCAACGTTCATATCAATGGTGTATAACGGCTGACCCTTAGATAACGTTGTTGTGCTAGGGCGTATTAAATACTGACCATCTTCTTTAAGCATTTTCCGCTTTTGCTGGACTTCTTCACTCTGCGTGCTATTTATAAAATTGGGGGAGTTAATTAACATGAGGTAGAATGCATTTTCCTTTGCATATTGTACCTTTCTTGGCTGGTTTGTTGGTTTTCTTTTCGGTTTGGTTGCTAATTGCTTAAGATACGTGAGGGATTCGTCTAATGTTTGGCATATTTTTCCTTCAGCGGAATACCCACTGATTGTCACACTGATGGATAACTTCTCAATGACGTTGGGGGCCTTTTTGATAAACACAAAACAATGTTCATTTGGCGTACAAGGCACTATCCTGAAAGCACCAATTTCGGCCAAGCCTAATTCCTCTAATGCTCCCATTTCATTAGCGGGTCCTTTAAGCGTATAAGTCGCTATTTCTTTCGCATAGATTTGTTGCATGAGTCGGTAAAGTTGGTTATTTATTTCAAGAATTTTTATTGTAAATGCTGTCGAATCCAGGTTTTTGTTTTCGATTACCTGCTTGTGTTCAAGCTTTTTAGACTCAAATTCTTTAAATAATTCAACAAGTTCAGACATGCGCGCTCAAAGTGATAAAAAAGGGCTATAGTATAATAGAAAAGGATTAAGGTTTTATTATCAGGGTAACGGTAAATGAAAGTATCCTTTGTACCGGACAAAAAACAAAGAACTAATACGAGCCCGTGAGCGTGCCCGTGCCCGTGCCCGATTTTGAAAAATTAAAAGATAAACTTTGATCTTGAAGCAGAGCACCGAAAAAAGTGATTTCTGACATTAAAAAACCGGGCACGGGCACGTCTTAGATATGAGTTTTTGTCCAGTACAAAGGAAAGTATCTTTGCCGTTGTTTCCCGTATTCCGGCCTAAAGCCTGCATATGGGATAATTTTTGTCGTAGCCCGCATAGAGCGTAGCGGAATGCGGGTATAACACTAGCCAGGAGGCTAAGTATGAAAAAATTGCTCAGTTATTTATTAGCCTTAATTATCGGCGTGGTGATCGGAGTTGTTGGTACTGTATTTTTCTATCCGTTTATATTTCCTCCGCCACAGGTGAATGAACAGGTTCAAAATATCCAAGGCAAGCATGTCTTTGCTGAGGGTAAATTTATCCACCTTAAGCCTTGGGATCCCATTCACTATGGCAAAGGCGGCGTTGAAATCTATCAAGGCAAAAAGCAAGCGGAAGTGTTTTTACAAAAAGATTTTGAAGTAGGCCCCGGCCCAGCGTATGTTATTTATTTATCGGATAAAGCCGATATCAGGACGGCCGCAGATTTTAAATCGGCAAAAAACACCAAGCTTGGCATGTTGAAGAGTTTTAAAGGAAGCCAAGTGTATCTTGTGCCTAATAATGTGGATATCACCAAGATGAAGTCGGTTGTCGTTTGGTGCGAAGCATTCGGGGTATTGATCACTGTTGCTGATCTAAAGCTTAAAAATTGATATATAAAGTACGTGAACGTTTGCGTTACCGAAAAATTTCAATCGGTAACGCAAACGTTCACGAAAAAAAATGTTAATTATTAAGGTATTATTGTAATTTTTGAGCCACAATCGTCGGGAATATACATTGCTCATCATAAATCACTTTTTTAACCGAAAAGCCCGCTTCTTCTAATTGTTGGTGTGTTTCGGATTCACTGCGAAAGCATTGCCAACCGGCTTGAATAATGTCGGTAAAGATGGCCGCTTGTTTCATGAAATTATCGAGGTTATCGATTTTCCAAGATGATTTGCTGGATAAGGTAGGTGGCGGGGTGATAAAACTAGTGACCAAATGCCCTTTTGGCTTGAGTGCTTTATAAAACTGGCGATATAAGTCGATGACGCGGTTGGATTTGGGTTCATAAATATTGAGTCCATTACTAGTGATAGCATCAAATTGATTGTCGATAGCTAATTGCCAGGCGTCTTTTTTTAGAAACGAGACGTGCTTTATGCCTAAATTTTTAGCATTTTTTTCAGCCAGGGATAAGGATTCTTCATCAAGATCGATGCCGGTTAACTGACAATTTTTAACAGAGGAAAAATCCAACCTTAGCAGATCATCCATTAATCCACAGGGAACTGATGCCAAGTGACAATTATCCGACAACAATCCTTGCAGTGTGCGTTGAAAAATAGCAAATCGTTGTTGAGTGGCTTTAAAGCCAGGCGATTGATGCACTATCCACGACTCAAGCGGGGATAGGTTTTTTTCTTTAGGACCATGCAGGATCATATAGGCAGTCCAAAATCCATTGAGGCCTTTGTTTTTCAGAAGAAATTGCCCTAAAGGAAATGTCACTAATTCTTCTGCTAATTGAAGCTCAACGTCAATCGGTAAAATGGGCGTTGGGTTTTTGGATATTCTTTCTTTGATGCTGTCAAGGTCAATCGATTCATCTAGCCCGTGAGATATAATCATTGTCAAAATCCTGTTATGATTGCTTTGTATGGGATAATTTCTTACTAACCCTGTCGTTGCGAGCTTTGCGAAGCAATCCAGAGCAGATTTCAGTTCAGAGATCGAACCGGATTGCTTCGCAAAGCTCGCAACGACGGCTTAATTAAAAAATTGTCCGGTACAAAGTTATGATTGCAAAGGCGCACTATACCAAGGTTTCTCATTAATTGGTATGGTATCCATTTTACAACATTGATTGACCATGTCCCGAACTGACCGATTATTTCAACTGCTACAAATTCTCAGACGCCACCGCCATCCAGTCAGTGGGCAACGGCTTGCGTCTGAATTAAATATCAGCTTACGAACCTTATACCGAGACATTGCCAGCCTCCAAGCCCAAGGCGCAGAGATTAGTGGCGAAGCGGGCGTTGGCTATGTGTTAAAGCCCAGTTTCATGTTGCCGCCGTTGATGTTTAGCGAAGAAGAAATTGAAAGCTTGGTGTTAGGCATTCGCTGGGTGAGTAAAAAAACGGATGATACCCTTGGGGCTGCCGCGACCAATGCCTTGGCTAAAATTGCAGCGGTTCTCCCTCCTAAGCTACGAGGGCAATTAGACCTCTCCAGTTTACTGGTGGGGCCTAGCCAAACCATATCCGCAGAAGAAGAGCCATTAACGCTAATAAGACAAGCAATACGTTTTGAGCGAGAAATTTGCATGCTCTATGAAGATGGCCAAGGTCAGCAAACGAAGCGGACAGTATGGCCGATTGGACTTGCCTATTTTGATCAAGTCCGAGTCATGATTGCTTGGTGTCAGTTGCGGCAAGATTTTCGTCATTTTCGAGCCGACCGAATATGCCAAATTGAAGTGAATGAAACCCGTTACCCCAAAAGCAAGGCGTTATTATTAAAACAATGGCGAGCCATTCATAATATTCCATCGTCCTAATCACTACTGACAGAAACTGTCATGCCCTTCTTGTATTCTCATCAAATGACATCAAGGTTGATAGCTAGCCTGTCAAGTTATCCCAATTATTTGTTATAGGAGTGTATTATGAGTTTACCCAATTATATTGTTTATTATGTTGAAAAGCCATCGAAAAGTGGGGCGTTTTATGCCGCCTTATTTGATGGTGAGCATATCCCTTCTTCCGAGAATTACTCCATTGTTCTACTTAAAAACGGTATCAAGCTTGGTTTTTGGTCAAAACAAGCGGTGTCTCCGAAGACCGATGGCGTCCCTGGCTCTAGTGAATTGTGTGTGATGGTTGATAATCAAGAAGCAGTCGATAGCTATTATCAGCATTGGCAACAACGGCATGTCGACGTTATCCAAAAGCCTATGAATATGGGGTATGGATATACTTTCTTAGGGCAATGCCCCGATGGGCATCGATTACGGGTGGCGTATATTTTTGATTGAAAGATCGCAATTGTTATCACCGAAATCCCGCATCACGGCTTCGCCTAATGCGGGATTAAGCAGGCATCAAGCGAAGCTGTGATTCAGCGGCTTTTCAGGGCATCACTCTAATAGCTATTTACCAATAGCAGGTGCTACATCTTCTGGTGGAACAAACGTTTTTTCACTAAGAGGAGGACGCTTCAATTTTTTATGCCTTTCGCTATCTCCTTTGGAGAAAATAGAGTTATGACTACCAACCCACTCTAACTTCGATGGCTTTTTTTTACTTTCATCCAGGAGGCTATCACATATTTTAGACCATTTAGCATCCTCTTTAGACCCCTCAACGGCAATCTTGCCAGTGTTAATCTGGACAGAACCTGTTGGTAATGAGCCAGTGCTGCTGTTATCTTCCTTAGAGCTAAGGGTTCCTAAGGCTTTTGGGCTACCTTTGGGTGATTCTGAATCGGAGCTTGCAGAACCTGAGTTTGATGATTGTTTGTCAAACGATTTATCAATTTCTTTTAGATGAACATTGATAAAAATACCCAAGTTTTCAACTTTCGATTTCCCTAACGCATCAAGATGATTGTCAGGTAAGAAGAAAAATTGTGGCAAGTGTGCTCGAAACGCATCACTTTTTAAATTCAATCCATGGTTTACCTTGGATAAATATTCTTCCGTCGTTGTGCTCTTAACTTTGAACCAGCCAAAGGTGACATAATGAAGAAATTTCCGATACCAAGGCGCACTATCCCAATCATATTGGGCGTGCTTTGCCATTAAACTATCGATATCGTTAACAAGTTTTGAGCAAAAATCCTTAGAAGCATTATCGTAGCATTTGATGGCTAATTTTTCTGCCAAGCGGATTACCCGATGCTCTTTAGGTTGCATTGTTTTTATTTTATTGAAGAGGGGGTTTGCGCCTTCTAGCAATGCCTGGCCAGTTAAGTCCTGCTTAAGAAGTTCTTGGATCTTATCAATATCCTCTTGAACTCCTAAATCAGAAGAAGGGAGCACCTTCTCGATTTCTTTCATAAACTCATCAACAGGTTTGTTTCGATGGCCTAGCAGTTTTTGAATATTGGTAACTTTCAAGCGTTTATTGGGGTCTTCTCGGGTAAGCTCTTTAATTAATAAGGATAAATTATGGATGACATTGGTGGGCTTTTTAAAATAGGATGCGACGCTTAAGTCGGGATCCCTGAATTCATTGGGAAGCTCTTCCATTTGGGTTAAAATCAAAAACTGTTTTAATGCCATGCCTAATTGGAAAGCCATAAATGCTTCCATGTCCATGTTATTTAATAAGCCATGGAAGTTAAATCCATCCATGCTAGGGTTAAGGCATAGCAAATATTCATTTGGTGCAAACATTGGCGTACTACGTATCATTCCAGCCTTAGGTTGCTTGTCTTTGATAATGGTTTTTCTATCGCTGACGCGGATTAAATTATTATCTACTAAGAAATTGGTTAACTTGATATCGGGATGGTAGTGCCCTGAGTTAATCAACTTCGTACAAAAATCAACTAATTGCTCAAAATAGTAGATCGTTTGAGACCCAATGTCATTGGCTTTTGTAGGACTTTCTCTTAATGTTTTGGCAATGTTTGATAAATCACCTTTTTTAGCAAATTGGCTTAATGCCACTGGCTGAATAGCAATTTCATCTTCTTCTTTCTCCTTAAATGCCATCATGAACATGGCATAATCTTCAATGAAGTACTTTGAGACGGGTAAACTCTCCAAAATTTGGTCGTCTTTTCGGCTTAATCGGTCTTCGGCACGAAATACCATTTTCTTAGGGCTACCGTTCATGGAGAATGTATAATTGTAATTATTGACATGGTTACCTAGCGCTTTTGTTTGATAGCCGGTTCCGGTCGTCATTTCGGTATCAGGATAGACGATATGATGAATTTTTTGTTTTGCGTTTGCGAGAATTAATGTTTGATTGGCTATTTTTCTTTTAGTGTGTTCATCAGCCTGATTGATCGCATTTAATTGACAAGATAGCTTGATATATTTCTCTTTACAGTCATCGTATGGGGTGTTTTTCTCAAATAATGCATCTCTTTCTTGCATCAAATCATAGCGAAGGGATGGATTTTCATGGACATCAATGGGCGTTTTATCGTAATCAACGGTTTCTTTAACCGCTTCTGAAACGGCTTGAGCAAATTGAAATGTTTTTAGAAAAAACGATCCATACACATTAATGCCCATTTGTTTTAAAGCTTTAGGCCAACCTTCCTCTCCTTTTTGGTGTACCCAAAGAAACAGATCCTCGTCATAGGTTAGCGTATTTAATAGATAGTTTATTTGTTGTAGATAAAATAGCTGCTTAACCTTTTCCTCTTCGGGAACCTGATTATAGTGTTCGACGAGTGTATGTAACTCTTTAAAGTTAGCCGGTGGTAGAGATAAACGCATGTTTTGCTCCGTATGAGATTCTGAATTTAAAATGATATAAATGTTAATATGATGAGCATTTATAACATAATGTGATCTTTTAATCAATGAATTTGTTGAAATGTGAACAGATAGGTTGGTGGTAAGGCAGTGAGTTTAGCGTTTTGGAAGAACTATAAAATTCACTACCCAGTTTGCAAGTAATTCGGTATCAATGCTTAAGGATAAGGAGCTGATAAAGTTTTCATAGATTTCAGCTTCAAATAAACCCTTTCGTTTTTCAATTAAATATCGAGCGTAGGTTTGGTTAAATTCAGGATGCCCTTGAAAGGATAAGAATATTTCACCAAGTTCCATCATCGCTATCGGTGAGTGATTCGTTTTAGCTAAACATTGTGCATGAGGCGGCAATTTTAGGACTTGATCTTGATGGCTGACACAAACCTGGAACGCAGGTTGCCAGGGTTTCATCCAAGGTTTTTGCTCTAATATCGTTGCTTTACTGACGCCTAACCCCCAGCCATTGGCTGCGCGATTGACTTGTCCGCCTAAGGCTTGCGCTATGGCTTGATGGCCAAAACAAATGCCGATGGTTTTGATTTGTGACTTCCAAAGCTGTTGTATAAACGTTAACAACATTTGGATCCAGGGATCGGGATCGAGCACGCCATAACGACTGCCGGTAATGACATACGCATCAAAATCATGCACATTTTCCGGCAGTGCTTGGTTCACGGCATCAAAAACTGTCCATGTAATTGGGTAGCGGGTGGATGCAAAAAAGTTGGCGAACATCGTTGGGTAGTCACCATACTGTTCAATAACCTGTGGTGATAGTGGATCACAATTTATGAGTCCTAAGCGTACCATTAGCCAACCTTCCCATCAATGGCAGCAAGCAATATCTGTTCGTAGTCTGCGGCAGTAAACGAAACAGGGTTGCAGGCCGCGGCAGCATCTTCGGTTGCCATGTAGGCAATGCGTTCAACGTGTGCTTCATCGATGCCAATGTCACGTAAGCAAGGTTCAATGGCAAGTGAGCGCCTTAGTTCGATTATCCAATCGACAAACCCATTAAAGCCATTAGCAATCTTTAAAAAAGGCGTTATTGTTTCAATTCGGGATTGAATTGCAGGTCGGTTAGCCATTAACACATATGGCATTAAAATGGCATTTAAGCGGCCATGATGGGCATTATAAACGGCGCCTAACGGATGCGCTAAGGCGTGCATGGCGCCCAGGCCCTTTTGGAATGCAGTTGCCCCCATCGCTGAGGCAACCAAGAGATGGGTCCTAGCCTCTAAATTATGTCCATCCTGATATGCTTTGAGTAAATTATCTTTTACCATAGCCATAGCTTGCATGGCTATGCCATCCGCCATTGGGTGGTATCCTTTGGCACAATAGGCTTCTAAGCTATGAGATAACGCATCCATGCCGGTTGCGGCAGTCAGTGGTGCGGGTAAGCTTGCGCTTAATTCAGGGTCAAGGATTACCTGCTTAGGCAACATGAGTGGGTGAAAAATAATGCGTTTTACTTGGTGTTTGGCATCGGTGATAACGGATGCGCGCCCTACCTCTGAACCCGTGCCCGCGGTTGTTGGGATGGCAATACTCGGTGCAATACCATCAACACGGATTTTACGCCAATTATCGCCAACATCTTCGAATGTCCAAAGAGGGAGTTCTTGGCCACTCATCAAGGCAATTGCCTTACCGGCATCTATTGCGGAACCACCCCCCAGAGCGATAACACCTTGGCAATGATGATGACGATAGACATCAACGCCTGCATTAACATTTTCACCCGTAGGGTTTGATTGGATATTGGAAAAAACAGGAATGGTGAGTCCTGATTGCTGAGCGTTTGCGATCAATTGTTGGCAAAAGGGCAGTTGAACTAAGCCTGGATCAGTTACCAATAAGACGGTAGTCAGGTCTATTTGGTGACATAATTTGCCGAGCTCATTGACTTTTCCGGCTCCAACATGGATGGATGTTGGATAATTCCAAGTGGCTTGTAAAAACTGATTCATAATTATTTACTCAACTGCTTAATGTGAAATGACTTTGGTTGGGTGAAGGTGGCAAAACCCAGTTCGGATAACGAGCAACCACGGCCTGAATCTTTCACCCCCGTCCATGCAAGGGCTGGGTCGAGATAATCGCAGCGGTTGACAAAAAACGTCCCAGTTTGCACTTGCTCGCCAATAGCAACTGCCGCATCAATATCTTCGCTAAAGACAGAAGCGGTTAGCCCATATTGGCTATCATTCATTAAGTAAATTGCTTCTTCATCGCTATCCACGGCCATCACGCAAACGACAGGGCCAAACGTTTCTTCTTGCATGATGCGCATTTGATGGTTGATATTGACTAATATTTGTGGGGCAAGGTAGGCTGTGCCGGGTTTATCATGGTCAAAATGAGTAGGATCAATCAAGGGTGTGGCACCACTTTTAATCGCTTCTTGGATTTGTTTGCGGACAAAGTCTGCGGCTTGGGCACTGACCATGGGGCCCAAGGTAACGGATGGATCGTCTGCAGGCCCCAGTCGATATTGGTTCACCAATAGTTTTGATTGGTGAATAAATTCATCAAAACAAGCGCGATGAACATAGATTCGTTCAATGCCACAACAAGACTGACCTGAGTTAAAGAATGCCCCATCCATCGTTGTTGCAACGGCATAATCTAGCTTAGCATCGGCTCGAACATAGGCAGGGTCTTTGCCGCCCAGCTCTAAGCAAATGGGAATAAACCGACCCAGTGCCGCTTTTTCAACTTGTTTGCCGCCACTAACCGAGCCTGTAAACACAACCTGATTGATTAAATCAGATTGAATGACTTGTTCAGTATGGGTATGGCTTAAGTTCATGAATTGAAATACGCCCTCGGGGAGACCGGCTTCAGTAAACGCTTGAAAAAATCGCTCTGCAACCAGCGGGGTTTGGGCGGAGTGTTTTAGAATAACCGTATTGCCGGCAAGGAGTGCTGGGATGATGCCATTGACTGCTGTCAGGTAAGGATAATTCCAGGGGGCAATGATAAAACAAGTGCCGAGAGGTTCTCGTTTGATAAATCGCTTAAACCCAGTTTTTGGGGGCACTTGAATGTTGGCTAACGCTGTGTCAGCAATATCTATCATATAATGTGCTCTTTCGGCCAGCCCATCGAGTTCGTTGCCGGCATAGGCAATTGGCCTCCCCATTTGCCAACTTAACTCACTGGCAATGGCTTGTCTTTGCGAAAGAAGATTAAAAACTGCTGCCCGGCAGAGCGCCTTACGAACATTAAGCGCAGTCTGTTTCCAGCGATTCTGAACGGCATGACTTAATTCCAAACAGGTTGAAATGTCTTGTTCGCTGGCATAGGGACGTTCCACATAGATGGATTGATCGATGGGACTAATGACTTGTAGCGTAGATTTCATGCATTCCTCTAAATAATTTCAAAATAGCGATCGAGTTCCCAATCTGAGATATGGGCGTTATATTGCCGAGTCTCCCATTCTCGTGTGCTGGCAAAATGATCCACAAACTCATTTCCAAACAGGAGGTGTGCGGCTTCGGAATCCCGAAGATTTTGTGCAGCTTCCATCAATGTCTTTGGCAAGGCTAACTGTGCGGGGTGGTCAACATCATAAGCACTCCCAGTAATCGGTTCTGACGGTTCAAGTTGATGCTCGATACCATAAAGTCCCGACGCAAGAGCTGCCGCTAAAGCCAAATAGGGATTCGCATCGGCAGCAGCAATACGGTATTCAAGGCGTTGACTTTTGTCTTGTCCTGGAATGAGACGCAATGCGGTTGTTCGGTTTTCAATCCCCCAAGTGGAATGGGTTGGCGCCCAAAAGCCGGGAATTAATCGAGTATAACTATTAATTGTCGGTGCAACCATAGCTAAAAAGTGTGGCATTAGTTGCTGTTGTCCGCCAAGGAAATGTTTCTGCACTTGGCTCATGCCATGGGGTGCATCCGCTTGGTAAAACGCGGATTTATCCGTTGCTTTATCGCGAAGGGAGAGATGGATGTGGCCACTTTGACCCGGGTAATCTGACGACCATTTTGCCATAAACGTTGCCATCAGATGATGGCGCTGAGCCAGGACTTTCATAAAGGTTTTAAATAGTTCGGCTTTATCAGCAGATTCTAACGCATGATCGACGACTAAGGCCGCTTCAATGACGCCTGGCCCTGTTTCTGTATGCAGGCCTTCGATTGGAAAACGCATCATTTCTGACATGTTTAAAATATCATGATACAGCTCAGCATAAACAGAATTTCGAATCATCGAATAACCAAAAAAATCCGGTGTGATGGTTTTTAAATTACGAAAGCCTTTCTCGCGAACACTATCCGGTGTTTCATCAAATAAGAAGAACTCATATTCAAAAGCTGCCATAGGCTCAAATCCCATGTCATTGGCTTTTTTGATAACACGCTTTAGTACGGAGCGAGGGCAGATGGCTTTCGCTTCCCCTTGAAACTCTGACAGGAATAACAGCTGATCCTCTTCAAAAGCGATGTTACGGCAGCTATCTGCTATGATTTGAACAGGCGCATCCGGATAACCGGTGTGCCAGCCCGTATACTGGACATTGTCATAGAGTTTATCTTTGCTGTCCCAACCTAATACCACATCACAGAAGGAAAAGCCTTTGTCGATAGCGGAGAAAAATTTATCTTTATGCATGTATTTGCCACGTAGGACACCATCCATGTCGCATATGCCTACTTTGACGTGACTTAACTGACGTTGTTCAACAATGAGTTTAGCGTCTTCGACGGTTTTTACTTGCTCGGGTGATAACATGACATGTCCTTTTCGTAAGTCTAGATGTTATTTGATGTCCATCTTACTGTAAAAAATATACTAAAAACAATGGGTAACAATGGCAAGAGGTGGTTGAAACTTATGGATGATTATTTCGCTATCTTTTTAGACAGGCGAAATACATAAAGATGGATTTGAGATAAATACCCAATGCCCATCTATATGCGAAGTGTGAGGTGACCGAAGGTGACTAGTTATAATCGTTTTGATACCAAGTGTCATAATCGTTGCAATATTTCATGCGATTGCAAGGGCTCGAACACGTACTTGCATAGCTAACGGTTGAACAGCCTGTATTGCACCCTGTGTTACAACCGGTATAAGCTGTGCTGCAGCCGCCACTCTGTTGGCAGAAATTAAAGCCACACCCGCTTAATAATAAGATAGAACCAAATACCAGACTGATTGAGACTGCCTTCTTCATAATCGTTTTCCTTAAAATGTCCTTGCTTATTTAATTTTAGTCAAAAACGAGTTAAAATCAAGCAATTGAATCCAGGAATGATCTTTGTGATTTTTTAATTGAGTGTATTTTATGGAACCTGTATACTCATCGCTCTTTTGATTTCAAAGTAAACAGAATGGCATTCCCAAAACTATCTGAATTAGCTGCAAAAAAATTATACCAAACATCTCCGAGCACCTTTTTTAGCTTTTATAACAAGGAGATTCCTCCTGAAATTAAGAAGTATGTCGATCAAGGAATCGCAAAACTTAAAGAAGCAGAAGAACAAAACTATCAACTTGAGCTTGAAAAGCGAGAAGAGCGCATAGAAAAGGCTGTTTATCATGTTCAACATCACCCCATTTACAGCAAATGTTGTTCCTTCTTATTAGCGATAGCGATGGGTGGAAGCCATGCACTGATCTATTGGTTAATAAAAGACTCTCTAACGAGAGAAGAAAAAGGAGCGGCACTGGGGACCATTCCCGTTAGTGTACTGCTTGGGGTTTGTTATGGGGCATGTTGTTTCCCTTCAACAGCAAACTATTGGATGAGGCTATTTTTCCCAGCTGCATCCCCTGATCGAGAAATCGATCTCGAAAAACAACTAGGGGAAAATCCGCCGGATTTTTTACCTAAAACTTCCAGGAAAAACGCATAGTGGGATAAGGAAAGTCCATCAATAATGATGATCAACCAAAAAAATTAACTGTCTTTATAAGTCCGACCTGTTTTCATCACAAATTTCACTTTTTCAAGGACGGTTATGTTTGTCATCGGATCACCTTCAACACCGATGATATCAGCCAACATACCGATTTTAATTTGGCCCCTGTTTTTAATATCCATCATTTCCGCCGCATTGGTGGTGGATGTTCGGATGGCATCGATGGGAGACATTCCCCGCTTGACTAAGGCACTAAATTCTTTTGCATTGTCCCCATGAGGAAAGACGGGTGTGTCGGTACCAAATACAATTTTCACATGAGCTTGTATCGCTTTTTCTAAGCTTTTCCGTGCTTTCGGAATGACATATTCTGCTTTTTGACGGATATCATTGGGTAACATGTCGTAGTTGATGGCATAGCCAAGGTAAGAGGTCGGCACTAAATAGGTTCCTTTTTCTTTCATTAAACGGATGCTTTCATCGCTTAATAAGGATCCATGTTCAATAGAGCGGACACCGGCTTTAATTGCATCGTTTATTCCTTGGGTGCCATGAGCATGTACCGAGACATACACACCGTGTCGTGCCGCTTCGTTAACCATGGCTTTTAATTCTTCAAAGGAGTATTGCTGGGCACCCACGGTGGACTCGTGAGATAATACGCCGGCTGTCGCTCCCGCCTTTATCACTTTTGCGCCATATTTGATTTGGTATCTCACGGATTTAACAACTTCATCCACCCCATCCGCCACACCATTTTTATAGCTATTAGGAATATGAGCACTGCGATAATTGCCGACCATCTCCGGGTCCATGTGTCCGCCAGTGATGCTTAACGCATGGCCCGCAGGAATGATATGGGGGGGCGGCAATGATTCCCTCTTCACTGGCTTTTGCAAGGGCAACATCAACTAAGGTATTGCCTGGATAACCTTGACTAATATCACGAATGGTGGTGAAACCAGCCATTAATAGCGTTTGAGCATTTTTAACACCATTTAAGGTTGCCATCGCGGCATCAGTTTGAATATATTCCAAGGCATAATTTGGTGTAAACTCAAAATGAACATGGACATGCATGTCCATTAATCCAGGTAATAAGGTTAGCTGTGGTTTTTCGATGATTTGCGCCGATTTGGGAACGTGTTGCGGATTGATAGCCGTTATCGTGTCATTTTCGATTAAAATCGCTGCAGGACTTACATATTTGCCAGCTTGAACATCCAAATACCGTTTTGCTTTTAAAAGAATGGGGTTAGCTTGCACTGAACTAATCAAAAAAATGGCCAGCGTTAAATATCGTTTTTTCATCCTGCTTCTCAATTCGTTAAAAGCCGCCAATTATGGCAATGAAGATTCGCATAGGCAAGCGCAAAGCGAGCAAAAAAGCGAATTAGAATCCCTATTCCCCATTAAGGAGGGTAACGAGGGCAGAATGGTTCAAAATTTGTTGTACATGACCAAAAATGATATAATAAATGACTTTTCAAAATACGAGATTTAAATAATAGCATTTGGTGATATAAGAAAAATGAATCACACCGTTACGTTGGTGTTTATTAAATAGGTTCTCAAGGGTATGCATCATCGCGTTATAATTAGGGGCTGTTTCACTCGGAATATAAGAGCACGACAATAATCTGCTTTTTAACTGTGGCCAGTTGAGGTCCTGATGGTTATCGAAGGAATGCGTCTTAAACGCTTGGCCATGAAACGTTAGTGCTTGCTTTTGTGCATTTTCAGCAGAAACATTGAGATAGTCTGTACCAAATTCGATGAGCAGTTGCTCGTAGTCTCTCATGATCGGGGTATTGTTTTCCCTAAGATTCCAAACTAAAAAAAGAGACCCTGTGGGTTTTAGAACTCTTAAAAATTCAACCTCCGTTTGTTCTTTGTTAAACCAATGATACGCTTGGGCGACGGTGATAAGGTCAATGCTATGTTTGGGTAATTGCGTATGGTCGGCTTGTCCATCAATGCTCTGAAAGAGGGAATAGTTGGCTAAATATTTCTCTGCAGCTTGTCGCATGGCTTGGTTTGGCTCGACACCAAATACCTGAATTCCCTCGTCCAATAGCAATTTGGTAAATATTCCTGTCCCTGAACCAATATCAGCAACGAGGGAGTGAGCCGTTAAATGACATTTTTCTTTCAGCAAATCCACGATAGCTTGTGGATAACCAGGTCTAGCCAATAAGTAATTTTCTACCCGATTTGAAAATCGTTGTGTGTTATCCATTGTTGTTCACAGGCATTGAATGTCTTTTGACAGTTACAGATATGTATGGAAATGTCAATTTAATTACTTTCAAGCAAGTCAAGCATTTTTTTTATTGCGTCGTAACTACCATATTATTGACGAAGGTGATAATTTATCAGTAATGACTTGCTCCTATTGGACTATGCCAAACACCATTATTTGCCAAGACTTTGATGTTTTGCATAAGTCCTGTTCTATCCAATGTTTAAATAAAAATAATCGAATTGATTTGATAGATGAGGGCGATCAGGAGTCCAGGAATGATTCCCAACCTGGTTAATTGACTAACGCCATGCAGGTTTATTTTATGTATCGCATTGTTATTACCCTTTTTGCAACGGTATTTTTTTTTCATTCGGCAGCGGCTGGACAGTCGCTTAATGAACAAATAGAGAAATTGATTAAGCAACAATTGCCCAATGCAACGGTCGCTGTTGTCGTGAAGGATATAGCAACAAATCGCGTTTTATATCAAAGGAATGCGGATAAATTATTATCGCCAGCCAGCGGCATTAAAGTTTATACAGCCATTGCAGCCCTTTATGGATTGGGGCCAAACTATCGATTTGTGACGCAATTATTTCATAAGGCCAACCAGTATTATCTTCGCTTTGGGGGGTCTCCTTCGTTTAAAAAAGAAGAGCTGACTAGTTTACTATCCAATTTAAAGCAGTCCATGGTGAATCATCAAACCAAGGTTGTGATTGATAGTTCTCGCTTTAAATCGCCTGATTATCCGGACGGCACGTCCTATGATGATATGGGTTGGTATTATGCGGCACCCGATACAGCGGCGATTATCAATGAAAATGCCGTTGCCTATCAATTTCTCCCATCCCAGCGGGCCAATTTGCCGGTCGCGGTAGCAACCAATCAAGCAAACACGGGCATCACCATTATCAACCATCTAAAAACTGCCAGTAAACAGGATAAAAATAATCACTGCCAGTTTAATATCGAAGTGAAGCCTAACAATACCATGCGTCTTTATGGATGTATGCTCAAATCTAAAAATCCCATCACCATGAAATTAGCCGTTCCCAATCCTTTATTACGTGCAAAGCAGGAAATAAAGAGTCGCTTAACGGAACAAGGCATTAAACTAGCAACGCCCATAAACAATGGCATCACACCCAATGATGCAGAAGAGATCGCTCGAATAGAATCGGTTAGCTTATTTAAATTGGTTAAGCGCATGCTTAAGAAGTCAAATAATATCTATGCCAATAGCATCACAAAAGAACTTGGCTATTCTCAAACGGGAGAGGGATCTTATAAACATGGGACGTTTGCCATTAAAAAACTCATTTCACAAAACACGAAAATTAATATGAAAGGGGTTCGGCTCTACGATGGCGAAGGAACACGCTATAATTTGATAACGGCAAACCATATGGTTAGTTTATTGGCGGCTGTTTACAAAGATAAGCCCATGAGAGAATTTCTATTAAAAGCCTTACCGCAATCAAGTCGCTCAGGGAGTTTGGAAGGGCGAATGCATGGCACGGCACTTGAAGGAAAAGTGTTTGCTAAAACGGGGAGTATGCATGACATTGCATCGCTCTCAGGTTATGTGATTGACGGGGCGCATTCGCCGTTAGTTTTTTCCATTATTATCAATGGACTCGATAAGCCTTTGAGAAATGCTAGGGCTGTTGAGGAAAAAATATTGCTAATGGTGTATCAGAGTGACGTGGCAAGACGTCGGGGATAATTGGTCGAGGTCGGAATTGAGAACTACCCTTGTCCTTGGGCTTGAACATCATCCATGATGTCGTCTCAATTACTCGCCTCGTGATCTTAGAATACCAAATTCTAGCAAATTGTCTTTACGAGAAATGCGGAACGTTTTGTAAGAAATTTCTTGGGCTAAAGCCCTTATTTTATACAATTGATTGTATCCATTAATTAGATTGCTAGGAATCACTAGCAAAAAAAAAACGTGATTCAATTGAATCACGCTTTTTAGCGTAGGTAGTCGGACTAATCTGGGTTACAAAATTATTGACCCGGTATTCTTGTGAAAACAAACACACCAACGGGGACTTGTTTACCATTTTGCGTGAAGTGCTTCGTTTTTGCCATGGTCGTTGGTTTTTTAGGGTTGGTGTCTTTATCATCAGCCTGATATGTTTGGCCATCATCACCGCCTGAATCCCAAGCATAAGCGTCAACAGTGACTGTGGGAACCCACTTGCCATTTTTATAGAGGTTCACATCGCCAACGCCGACAAACCAATCAGGACTTGGCGCAATCATCGCGACCATGGAGACCATTGGAAATTTTGTCGTTGCGGTAAACGTTGTAGAGGCGGGTTGGTGAACTTCACCTTTTAGCGGTTCTTTTGTTTCGATTAAAGAACCGGCTTTTCCTGCTTTGATAGCCGCATTGATTTCTTCATCTAGTGGATTATGTTGGCCATGCTCAGAAAGATTTTCTAAGCCGGGTGTTGGTTTTGTGCCGACTTTAAAAATATGATAGCCAGTAGCATGGGTTGCACCGATTAAGGGTGAAAAATGCCCAAGGCCTGTTGGGTATTCAACGGGGTGAGACGCAGCGTTCCACGTTGGAACAAAAACGACTTTATATAGCGCACTCTGGTCAGCACCAGCATAAGTGCTAGTTGCCATTGGTAAAATAGTACCAAAAGCAATCGCCTTAAGTAGTGTTGTTGTTTTTTTTCCTTTCATGTAAATTTTCTCCATAAATAACTAACACTATTAAATCTAGTTCAGTGTTCCCTTTTTATCAAGTTTATGCAACGCATTGATTAGAAATTATTTTTTCGTAGGATGATAACCCTGTTATTGACTTGGGCTGCTCATGGGATCCTCATCCAAGGCCTTTTGTAAAAAGGATTCCCTAAATGGGCTAAGATAGTCTGAAAAAAATCCGATCGCTCGTCCGACAATATTCATGTCGTAGAAGCGAGATATTTGTGCTGCTTTCTGATGAGTGCCAAGAAGAATTTTATTAAGGTAGCTAACACAGTCGACTTCGCCAGGTTTCATTTTATGCAATGCAAAACTGAGATCGCCGCTATGTGTTTTAATCAATTTATTATGTAAGGCTAGCATCTCGACTATCACCTTTCCTTTCACCGTCCTCGCTTCACATTGATCCAGCGGATCGGATGTATCCGAAGGAGTTGGGGAAAACTCAATTAAACATTCTTCTTGTTTGATAGGAATGCGAATATAAGCATGTTGACCGACATAGCCATACAGGGCGGAAGCTGCTATGAAGCTTGCCTTGTAACTTCGAATTTCAAACGTGATGTCTTCTTCTAAGAATTCCGCATACTTTTCGGGGTCGTTGTCAAAATGGTTTGCTATAAGCAACGTTTCTTGATCTTTTATATAGTCAGCGATGGTTATTGATTCTTGCAACTCTTTGATTGCAACCCCGATCCCATCAAGGGCGTATTTCGTTTGTCTTAACAAGGGATCTTTTAAGAGCTTTTTAGGCGTTCTAAAACCAAACGCAGCACCAATATAAAACCCAGCCATCATTCCTAATAGCGTTCCGCTTATCGGGTTAAAATTCCATAAGCCACGGATTAAGCCACAGAAACCGCCCAATTGAGTACCTAAAATTCCGAATAAGGTTGCCGTGAACAGTGAGCCTATCTGAAGAAGATAGGTTTGAATCAAATAGCCATAAGAATTGGTTTTTGAAGAGGATTGTAAGGCACGATAAGACGTCAATACGTCATCCAGTGTGTTCAGATTGGTATCTTCCGTATTATCATAAAAACGATTTAATTTGGTGATAAAATCAGCAAGGTCATGGATAAATTCTTCGCTAACATCTTGGTGTCTTTCTTTCGCTGTTAGAATAGCGAGATGAAGATAATACTGTATTTCTCCAGGAGGAAGCGTTTTAATACCTTTTTCACAGTCATTTAATCGTTGCAATTTCATCTCTTAACCTTAATGCATTGAATGGCCAATAATTTCGTGTGTAGATTATAACACATAATTGTAAATATCAAACACAAAGGGCTAAATATAGGCTTAAAGATCAAGTACGATTCATTTTGCTTGCTTGTCCTCATGCGCAACGTCATACCGTCCATTTTTTTGCTTGTCTGTGGCGTTTCTGCATCAATTTTTATCCTTTACATAATTATGTTACTAATAAAGCTATTAACAATTCGTTTCACGGCGGTAATGGATGTACCGTGTTTTTATAACAAGGAGGGTGTATGAGTTTAACCTTGGAAATGGTTAAAAACTATTTGGAGCAAATTCCAACATTAAAAGAAATCGATAATCAGGCTGTCAAAGATAAGGAAGATAGCAAAAAAGGACAAACACCTTTGACGATAGAGCTTGGACGATTGTGGATAAATAACATTTTGACCGATGAAGATAACCAATTATTAGACATTGAACAAACAGCATTAGTCAATTTGCAAAATGCACTCTATGATATTCCCACGGATTTGAGTTTTCATACGATTATTGTGGCGCTTAAAGGACTTGATTTGGTGACAGTCCAAAACAACTTATTTATCGCTGTTAATCAATATATCGATAATTTCCTTCTTTTTGAGAGTCATATGGATGCTCATAAGATGTTGTTAAAAGCGATTGTTTTAGAGTTAAAAATCATGGAATATGATTTAAGTAAAAAAGACGGTCCAATCACTCTAGGACCCAGTTTTTGGCCTATTCAAATATTGTCAAACGAAGATAGAATCAGTAACCTTTCTAAGGTAAAAGAATTGCTTGAGGATATCTTAACAAGGTTTGACACGATTTATACACCACCTGAGAAGGTGAGTGCGGTGTGTTAAGACTTGTCTTGCCTCGATCATGGGTGTTTTTGTAATTCCTGTTTTATAGAATGATTATAGGAGAGTTGTTATGAACCGCTATTCATGGAAAATGGGGGTCATTATTTTTTGCTCATTTTTGAGCGTTCAGTCAATCGCCTTCCAGCCATACAATGAATTAGAAATCGCCTATGTTGACTTAAATCATTATCCAGAAAAAATAAATCACTTTGGCCCCGATACGGAAATAACCATTGGTGATTTGCATGGTAATGCCTTGAAGCTTCTGAATTTTTTAATTCATCAAGAAGTTATCAGTATGCCCGCCAAAGATTATCAAAATTTCGTGGAAATTTATCATACTCCCCCGGACAATCTGACTAGCAAAGACATCGCCATATTTCATGCAATTATCAATGCGATGTTGATTAATCCAGCCCATCCGGTCAGATTTTTAGGCGATGATCTCTGTGATAGAGGGATGAACGATTATTTTACTTTACACCTGTTTAAAAAATTAGATTTAGCCAATGTTAATTTTGAAGTGGTATTATCTAATCATAATAATTTTTTCCTAAGCGCCTATGAGCGGCCGGAAAAATCATTCAGTTATAATCCTTACGGGGAGGGCAACCACGAATCGTTAGTGCGTTCTATGTTAAATTTAGGCAAGTTAATTGATAGGGGATTGGTTGATAAACAAGATATTCTTGAAATCATTCAAACAAACTATTTGAAACACTTGGTCTTTCCCGGCATGACGGTGAATAAAAACAAACAGGAAATCACGCTCTACACTCATGCGCCAGTTGACTTACAAATCCTTTCGAATTTAGCTAAGGATCTCAATATTGACTATCAAGACAGTGATTTGAATCATCTAGTTCAAACGTATTCATCAATCAATCGGCAAATTCAATCTTGGATTATGCAAAATCAATTTAGTACCAATTATAAGCGTTTGAATGAGAGACACAAAACGGAGAATACCCCAAGCCCTATCCAGCAGGTGTTATGGAATCGCAATTATACGATTTTAGAGAGGGTTCATAAGCCTGAAGGAAAAGCATTTTCCATCAATTATGTCCATGGTCATGATTCCCAATCCAACGTCGTTGATCTGGATAATAAATTCGGAAAAGGGGATAATTACGATAGAGGTCCTTTGGCTGTTTATATGACAAACCCAGGACTTTCTCCTTGACTGTCCCCCAATCTCTAAAATTAAGGCGAACAAATATGTCCCATACCTATGACATAACCCTGGTAACAAAAGCGGACTATGTCAACCCAATTAACCCCAATACCTATGTCAACAATATTTTATTAGAAGATAATTTAGTGATGTCCGCCTTAAAAGCACAGGGGCTTAACGTGCATCGGGTCAGTTGGGATGATGCGGCCTTTGATTGGTCGTCAACAGCGTCTGTATTGATTCGAGCGACCTGGGATTATTTTGAAAGAATTGATGCGTTTCGGGTTTGGCTGCACAACACTACCAAATTAACCCGATTTATCAACCCCTATCCATTATTGCTTTGGAATATGGACAAGCATTATTTACAAACATTATCTGGTCATGGCGTTGCCATAGCACCGACACGATTTATCAACCAAGGTGAGTTACAAACGTTATCCTCATTATTTAGGGAAACAGGGTTTCGCGAAGTGGTTATTAAGCCCGCGATTGGCGGAGGTGGGTATCATACGTATCGCATAAGAGCCGATCACATCGACATGTATGAATCCATCTTTGCCGACCTTATCAAACAAGAATCGTTATTATTTCAACAATTCCAATCCTCGGTGTTGTCATTTGGTGAAATTTCACTCATGTTTTTCGCTGGACACTATTCGCATGCCATCCGCAAGCAAGCCAAGAAGGGAGAATTTCGCGTGCAAGATGATTTTGGTGGGACGGTAACAGCCTATGAGGCGGATATGGCGACAATCGCATTGGCAAAAAATATTCTCTCATTGTGTCAACCAATCCCTCATTATGCACGTGTGGATTTAATTGCAGACGGGGCAGACAGTTGGTATCTATCTGAGCTTGAACTTATTGAACCAGAGCTGTGGTTTAGGTTTAAACCAGATTCTGCTTCACGTTTTGCTGAACACTTAACATCGCTAACCTGTGCAGTATAAATAATTGGGTATACATATAGACTAATAATCGATACTATTGGGCCAGGCTTTTTAAAAAGGAAATGAAATGAAGTTAATTTTTAAAGTGACGGTTCCTTCTTCGGTGGTCGTATCTTCACCGACTGTGCAGACAGCTCCCAATGCGCCAATAGGCCCTTTTGCCCCTACTGGCTATTATGTTCCTGCAGCTCCTTATGCTCCGCTTGCAACAACTAACCCGGTACCTCCACCATCTTCCTATGGGAAATTTAATCCGCTTGGTCAAATAACACCAATCGCGTCATCCAGTTCATCCCATTCCCACTCTGCGCCATATCAACCACCACACCACCATGGACACCCAGCCCCATCCGTACCCAAAAGCCAAGTGGTTTCGACAGGGCCTCATGGATTTTTTAGTCCCGCAAATGCCTCTCAGTCACCGGTATCAATCGTTTCAAACGTGCTAACAAATATAACAAATGCTTCCTTTACCATTAAGAGTATTTCTGCTTTTAAAGAGGATCCCTCTATGGTTGAGGCAGACATTGATTTAGTCGGCCTTCAACGTGCTGAAGAGGTCATTACAAGCATTCGAAATGCTATCGCGAAGAATTCAAATATTGAATTAGTTTCAATAGTGGATGACCATTCTTACGGTAATACGCATGGCAGAAATTTCAAACACTAACCTGCCTGTTTTTTTAAGGCGATGCTGGGATATCTAAAGAGGACTCTGGCGCATCTTCAACTTTTTTGAATAAAGAAGAAGATGCTGCCGAAAGTTCATCCGCTTTTTGTTGTATGGACGTTAAATTTTCTTGTTGATTCATATGTTCCTGCATCTTATCAATAACTGTTTGTTTCAATTCCTCTAATTCTTGATTGGCTTTTTTAAGAACCGTTTGATGAGGAAATCGTTTGTCGTCTTCATTGGCAAATAATACCATGAGGTGATGGTACAATCGTGCAAATCGGTGTTCGCAAGAGGGGGAAGTTGCTTCGCTATTTTGAGCCTGGTTAGGTTTAAAGAAGTGAAAAGAAGCCATCGTTTTCTCCTAATTTGTTTAGAGCACTAACGGTTACTAACACTTTCAGGACATACAAGACAAAACATCATTAACCATCTATCGCTACAGAACAGCTGGGTTTGGTGATATTTATTCATCCCTGTTAAATTTCATCAATATCTTTAAAGTAACATCGTTTGTTCAACAAAGCTAGGGTTGTTCCTTAGCGAATTTGCTTCTAAGTTTGGCATGTTGATATGGGTTTATAAAGTGCTTAGGGAAGAATCGGTGCTTCCCATTGCTGTCTTTGAGGAAAGGATTTCATCTGCAGCACGCAAGCCGGAAAGGTAGGCACCGTGGATAGTGCTGGGGTCGGTGGTAGAGGTTGCTTCACCGGCAAAGAATAGTTTTTCTGTGACAGGGTTTGCCATGATTTGGTAAAGGCCAGCGTCATATTGATAGGGCAAGTACGAATAACTACCCAGCGTGTTGGGGTCGTCCGCCCAATTTGTTTGCATGGTACTCGTTGGTTCGGGTATATCATTACCATAAAGGGTCCGTAGGTGTTTCATTGCCCAACTGGTTAAGGATTCACGCCCCTTTTCATGGGCTAACTGGCCGCTGATAAAGACTAACAATATCGGCTGCATGGTGTATTTGTAAAAATTAAAAATATTAAACCCGTACTCTTTCTGCTTTGGTAATAAACCTATCCACTCATGCCCTCTATCCCAAAAAACATGGTCAAATTTTAAATAAAGTTTATCATAAATGCCCATCTCAAGCTGCCTAATTGCTTGTTGCTTTTCGATGGGTAAATTGGGTGAGAATTGAATTTTGTTCGCTTTTAAGACCCCCAAGGGGACAGTAATGAGGACTTTCTTTGCTTGAAAATGTCCTTTATCTGTATCGACGTGAATGACGTTGCCTGAATAATCAATTCGTCTAACGCCTTGATGAAAGAGGATAGGAATTTTTTTACTTTTTTCTTCTAATATCGTAACAAAACCACCGACAACTAAGGCGTTTTTGCCGTCACAGGTGGTGTTTATATAAGGCTCTTCGCTCGCAAACCCTAATTTTTTGAGACTTTCTGCATATTCATAGGTATAGATGTTTTGTAATGCATAATATAAAAGGGCTTCTTGTCTATCGCTGAGTTTTTGAGAGATGGCATAATTATTAAACGCCATATCAAAATCCAACTCTGGATTGGTGGTTTCCATGCTGTGAAGGAAATCCTTGATCAATGACTTAAACTCGCTTATTTCGTGACTCGCTATTTTCTGTCCTTTTTGATCATAAAGGGCAAAATCCCCTAACATGCCATCACTGTCGTCAACATGATAGCTGTTGGTGACTAATTGATTGGGCCGAAACAAATGTTTAGCCGGATTGACTTCACTGCCATGTAACCACGAAGCCCCTAGCTCGATTGGCTCACCCCAGGAATAGTTAGTATCAATTCTGCCGCCGATACGATCGCGTGATTCAAGAAGTAAGACATCTTGATTCGCATCGATAAGCTTTTCCGCGGCAGTAAGACCAGCAATCCCTGCTCCTATGACAATCACGGCGTAGCAATGTTTTGTAACATCGGTACTGGGTGTGGAGGCTATTGCCAGATCAGGAGCTGGGTCATTCATACAAGCCGTTGGGTAGTCTTGGAACAAATATTATAATTCAACTCGAATGAAATACCACTTTAATTTACGAACCCTAACTATCATAGAATAATCTAAACTAAATACTGTGGAACTATTGAAAGGGATACATATGAAAACAGCATTTGTTCTATCCGGTGGGGGAAGTCTTGGTTCAGTCCAAGTAGGCATGCTAATAGCGCTGATGGAAAATGGTATATTTCCTGATCTCATCGTTGGAACATCGGTAGGGGCTATCAATGCATCACTCATCGCAGGCGATCCGACTCTCGCGGGTGCAAATCGACTAAAAAGCATATGGTTGCAAATGAAAAGACACCATATTTTCCCAAGCAATTTCAAGAACATTTTTTTGGGGATTTTTGGCCACCGCAATCACTTGGTTTCCAACGAAGGACTTAAATCCATCATTCGCAAAAATTTGGATTACACGCTGTTAGAAGAGGCTAAAATTCCAATCCATGTTATTGCCACAGAAGTTAAAAGCGGGGCTGAAGTCATTCTATCAGAAGGCAATGCCGTTGAAGCCATTACTGCCAGCGCTGCGATACCGGGTGTTTTTCCCCCGGTTAATTTCGGGCAGGACCAACTTGTTGATGGCGGGGTTGTCAACAATACTCCCATATCTTACGCACTTAAACTTGGTGCAGAAAGTATATGGGTATTGCCCACAGGGTATGCTTGCGATTTAACGTCTCCCCCAGATAGAGCAGTTAGCATGTTGATGCATTCAATCAGTTTACTTATACAACAGCGGCTATTAAGTGATATTCATGCTAATCAAACGAATAAAGCACTCCATGTTATTCCGCCACTGTGCCCAATTACAACAAACCCGACGGATTTATCCCAAACAAAAGACTATATGGATCGTTCTTATCAGAGCACAATTAAATGGCTACAATCGAGTCAGGATTTAGAACAAGCTTTAAAAACATTAACTTTTCATCGGCATTAGCCAGGATTTAGCTAGGCTATAGCATCTTAAGCACAATGTGCTATCCATCAAAATAATAACTTCGATTCGGTAACCCCTCATCCGCCCTACGGGCACCTTCTCCCCATGTTTGGGGAGAAGGTAAAATGAAGAAAGTTATTTGAAAGTGATATGTCTAAAAAGCAACGTCTAAACGATGAACTGGTAATTGTGTTGGTTTTATAAGCGGGTGATGGGAATCGAACCCACGCTATCAGCTTGGGAAGCTGAAGTTCTACCATTGAACTACACCCGCACCATCTAGCAAAACCTCTTGAGGCCTGGCAGCGGAGTGTATCACTAAATAGAGGGGTTAACAATAATCCATGAATCCTCCGTATTCGAGAATGACGATTCGATAGGTGTTTAAGTTAAAATAATTTAAGCGGGTACTACTAATATCTAATTGACAAATGCAAGCTGTGTGCTTTGTCTATCGCTTCAGTCACTTGTTCATGATCTTGGCCAGGGTCTGTATACTGAAATTTCTCATGATCCAATCCTTTAATGCTGTTTAAAAATGAGATGATCGGATCATTCTCAGTTATAACTAATTCTTTCATCGCAAAAGCCAGGGTATCTTTGTGCTCTTCGCATTGAGAAACCATTGAGGGGACCAAGACAAATTTCGCGTCGATATCCCAAGGTTTCTCCTTGCTCATGACGGTGATTGTATTTTGCAGAATGGGGCTTATTTGTGACAAGATAAAATTGAGGTGTGAATAGTTGGTATGCGATACCAAAATAAATTGAACGCCATCTGTTTTGTCTAAATATTCCTTGTAATTCTTGATGCGATCTAACATTTCTTGGTTAACCAGACACATCGAATTAAAAATAGTGCTAAATTTCTTAAAATCCATATTTACGTCAAATTCTGAATTAAAAGCATTGTGAAGGTCACTCGTGGTAATTTGACCTAACCTCAGCGATTTTAACTGGCCAGACGTTCTCATCCATTCCCACACGCTTTCACCAGTGTTGGGATTACTATTTTCTTTAAACCATGAAGAAAAGCCTTCTTTTAGGGAATCAAGATTTGAATTGACAAATTGGCCTATAGAAAAAACGACATAAATCAAAGTGAGCTCAGGATAAAACAGTGATTTGTTGCTAATTTTATCATCAAGATTTTAGTTTATCCATCTATGCAAGCAATAGGAATGGTTGAAAATTATGCATATATATGATAAAATGAACAACCTGTTTCAAAGACCAGTAGGATGTCGGAAACTATTTTTTATAAATTGAACATCATTGTGTCTCTAGGAATATGTCTAGTTTGTCGCAAATTATTGGATAAAACAACCATTCGATGATAACCCCAGGAGTCCGTTATGTGGTTTGCCTTTGCTATTTTTGCCGCTATCTTATGGGGATTTAATTATGCATTAACCGAAAAAATCGTGAACAGCATTTCCCCTGCTACCTTATTGGCTATGGAAATGTTAATCGGCAGTGTCTTGTTTTCTGGTATTTCTTATTTCACCACGATGAAAAAGGATGTTGAGCTATTATCCACGAATTCCAATCTCTTATTATTAACGTTAGCTGAGGTAGTCATTGTCCTAATAGCCAGTTATTTTATCGTCACCTCCATCACGCTTAAAAATGCGACGACAGCGGGAATTGTTGAGCTAACCTATCCTTTGTTTACGATGGTATTCACTTGGTTCTTATTTAATCAGGTTCACATCAATCTTTCGGTGATTATTGGTGGTTTATTCATTTTGGGTGGTGTTCTGGTTATTAGTTTTGCTTAATGTCTTTGCTCCCATTTTCGGGAAAACTTTGTATCGGACAATTTTTAAAATAAGCCGTCGTTGCGAACGTAGTGAAGCAATCCAGAACGGATATTTGTTCAGAGATCGAACTGGATTGCTTCGCAAAGCTCGCAACGACTGGGCTATTATGAAATTATCCTTGTACAGAGTGGCGCAAACGCGCATCAATTGTTAATATTACCTTAACAATGAGCAAATATAATACACGACCAATATTGGCGAATTAATATACAAAAAAAGGTTGGTTATAGCATGGTCGCGTCACCCGTTCATTATGTTACTTTTAAAACTAGTCAAGGAACATCGAGAAAATTATCCGTTATTGATGGTGTGCCATTTTATTGCTCTTCCGGGGAAAATTCGCATTCAAGAGGCACATGGTTTCCTTTTTTAGGAATTGAAACCGAAGGCAGTGATCGGGGGTGGTTTCGAAAACCTGGCTTTCTCAATGAATTAACAAGTCTCGGCGATACCATCCCTCAGACATATAACAACCACTTTCCATCGTTTGATATTCGAAAACGGTTTACCAGCTTAAAATGTTTACTGATCTCAAGCCTTATTGGGGGGGGATTCTGGGAAACAGAAAACGGGAAGGCGTTATTTGAGACGTTGAAACAAGACCATCCGCAATTTTATTCAGATAATGCCTATATACTGCAAGACACAGGCCAAACCTTTAATGCAGAAAACACCCCACCCCAATCAGTTGAAAGAACAAAAATATATCGGGCTATCAATGAGCTCCTTGAAAAAGGGGCAATTTATTCTTTGACGAGTGGGTTTGATGCCAAGCGTTTTTATCAACAGTTTGTGGACGTGGGTTACGCAAAAGATAATCCAAATCCCTTAAAAAGTCATGTCGCTACCTTGTTTAAACCCACTTATCCTCAATATCCTAAAACGCTTTCACCTGCATTGCATGAGGAAATGAAGTGGCCTAACGATTACCAAAAAAGTTTAGCGATGAGTGAAGAGCAAAAAATTGAGACAGAAGAATTTATCCGCCTTATCTATCCAATTGCAAGAAAGAACATAAGCACAAATCCTAAATATTTAGATTATGAATTATGCTATGCGGAACCTATCAATGGCATCTATCAAAATTGTAAAACGCATGTGAATATTGACTTTTTGCATAACGGTGAGATTATCGTTTATCCCGATAACCTCGATATTATCTATGAAAATAAAAATAAAAATACGCTTATTTTTAAAGTTTACAACCTTTCGCGAGGGGAGTGGATGGTTTTAAAGAATAGTACGCTGAAAAGTCTAATTCCCTATTTAAAGCAGTTAAGTGAGAATCCCCATATTGCGAAAATTTATGATTTTTGTGGATTTAGAAGAGCTACTTCTCAAATAGGCAAGCTGTATGATAAAAATTTGACTCAATTAATAATGGATTGTAAATCCACCCCGATGAGTGCGGAGTATAAAGAAAAATTGATGGTGTCTTTACTCAAAGGGATGGAGGCGATTCATAAAACCCCATATAAATTTTCAAACACGGAAGGATTTTTGTTTCATGCCGATATCAAACTTGACAATATCTTTTTTGATAAAGCAGCCGATGATGTGGTTATTGGTGATCTGGGGGAAATTGGCAAATGGGATTTCTTAACCTCTAGTTCGGGTTATATGCCCCCGGAATTGGCATTGGAAATATTAAAGTTAGAGGCAATGGATAAAAACAATTATTCTAACAATCATATTATTACTTTTAACAAAAAAAGAGGTCCCGGTATTGATATATGGAATTTAGGGTTGGTATTTGCCGGTCTATTGCAAGGTGAGATTATTAAGCATAAATCCTATGCAAAAAATGTCTATTTTCCTCAATTAAATTTTATTTTAGACCGCTTGCAACGAAAAGAGCATGAACAAACTTATTTAGGAGAAATGGCCAGTTTAGAGCAAGAGGAAATCGATGAAGAAATTCGGCAAATTAAACAGCGTTTACCACAAACGGAGGATGGTCAACATTTGCGACGATTGTGGGAGGTTGTCCATCAGATGTTGCAAGTTACACCGAGTAAACGATTGAGCGCGTCACAATTAATGAATCAATTACAATCAAGCGTCACGAACACCTCTGATGTTAAACAAGTGTCTGACTTGGGGACGCCAACGGGTGTCAAACGATTTTTTCCACCTGCAAACTCAACCCCGTTCTCTTCTTTGCAAAATGCGCAAAATCAGATGATGTGATGGTTCGTGTGCTGTTGCTTTGTTAATTGGTTTTACCAAAGCTGCGCAAGCGCTAATGGCATGAAGTTTCCTAGCACAAAACTTGATTTCCGCTTTATGCTTGACCAAACTTTAACTAAGTTTTGTCAATAAGATTGATACATTGATAAGAATCGCGATTTTATTGTTGTTATTCAATACAAGTCTTTTTGCGGCAACCAAACAGGCGCCAGTTAAACCCATTCGCATCGGCATTTACTTAACTTCACTTTATAATTTTGATTATTCCAAAGGCACGTTTAGCGCGGGCTACTACCTATGGACCGTCGCGGATGATCCCAACTATGACCCGACAAAAAGTTTAGAAGTGGTCAACGCTATCGACTATCGGATGGCCAATCAAACACGAGGGAAAAATCCCGATGGTACAACCTATACAACCGTCCACTTATACAATACGAACTTACACTATTGGAATGTCAAACATTTCCCATTTGATAGGCAACAACTAAAAATCATTATTGAAGATGCGTCTGATTTGCTAAGCATCAAGTTTAAACCGGATCTCAAAGAAAGTGGGATTATACACACGCTTAAGGTCGAAGGATGGGATGTTCAAGGTATGCAAATCAATACTTACCCGTTTAAATATAAAAGCAATTTTGGAAATGAAGATTATTCCTATGGGTTATATTCAAGACTGACAGTCACAATCAGTCTGAAGCGAGAGGGTTTGCGATTATTTGTGAATTATTTTATTGGGTTTTTCGTGGCATTAATTTTAACGTCGCTCATATTTTTCATTGATCCTAAGGAGATCGGTACGCGTTCTGGGTATGTATTAAGCTCGCTATTCGCTTCCGTGGGAAACAAATATATTATCGATGGACTGATACCGCCTGTCACAGAGTTTACGTTAATCGACGCCATTCAATTTTTAACCTTTGCCCAAGTTCTTATTGCTGTATTTACCACACTTTATGTCTTTAATTTGGCAAAATCAGACCAACATGAGAAAGCGAAAAAGATTAGTCAGCGGGTTGGTTATGTCGTTGTGCCGATGGTATTTATATTATTGATTTTCTTTTCTTTAATAGCCATGCTGTCTTAAACTCCAGGCTTTTACCGATACTATGGAATAGAGTTGGGCTACCCGTTGCCAAGTTACAAAAATGAGTGGTATGGTAAAAGGATGCCTATACCATTAAAGGTGCGCATTGCTACGGCAAATTGCGGTAATGATGGGCCGGGGCTCGATGCGCTTCAAACGATAAAGCAGTTAATAGAGCGGGAAGATCTGGACTGCTTCATCCTAAGTGGTCAAGAATTTAACTTTCCTACGTTCAAGTCTCAATTTTGCCAAATATTTTCCGGCAGTCAGTACCATCTGATCGAGTTAGGCAAAATGCACACGCATACGAAACCATCTCAGTTCTTTCACAAAACCACTGGAATTGGAGCGTTTATCATTGCAAAAGGGGGCATGGAAATACAACCATTAGAAACGCTGAAATCCCGGCGTTCAACGAAAATTCATTATTCCCACCCTTATAATAAGGGTGGTTTAATCAGTAAGTTTACGATTATACATGAAGGCAAGTCCTATCAATATCACCATGTGAGTGGCCATTTGGATTCAAACAAACCCGCAAAGGCAACCTATGATTGGTACAAGCTTATTAACAACTATGCGCATGGGCGAATTATGCACTGGGATGAATTAATTGCAATCATTCCGGATATGCTCTCAACAGGTATGGACGCCAATACGAGAAATGTGATTTCTGAAGGAGCTATTATTAACCCATGGCTCGAAGCACACGACAATACGAAAGGGATGAGAATCGCACCGCTTGGGAATCATTTTTTTTCAGGGAAAAACACGTATCATAGCCATTTAGAAAATACCGAAGAGACAGAAGACCCTAAGCGACGAGGATTTGTTCAAGCCGGTTCGTTAGATGTTGTTGGTGTGTTAGATCCTGCGAAAGACGCTAGTGTATTTGAGCTAAACCATGATGATTGCATTATCATACCGAGTAACCCCACTTCATCTAAACGGGATCATGCCATTGTTATCAGCCCAGCGTTTCCGATAATTGAAGTGAATGACTTTAATCGAGTTAAGCGTTTCCTATGCGCACAATTAAAGAATTTATCGTTGGGCGTCAGTGATTTAATCCGTTCTTTTGAGAATTCACCTCAAAGCAGGCAACAATTGATTGATTGTTATAATAGTTATTTATCCAAATCCGGGTTATTAGCTCAGATCGTTAAAGATCATTATCAAGCATTAGGCACGCCCCCCAGTGGAATGTATAAAAATCAAACCAAGCCTTTGTCTTCCGCGCAAGCGGGGGGGGCCATTTTTTGACTAGAATTAATGGAAAGGGTTGTTGAGCTCCTTTTTAATTGATAGAAATAACCGCGCAAATGGAATGAGGTGGGTAGCACTATGGTAAATTGCATTCGACAAACGAAACTAACCGGGATTATTTTTTTGATAGTCCTAATGATGAGTATCAATCAGAGTGTGTTCCCCCAAACAACCAACGAAAAACCGACACTGATTACGGTGACGGAAGACGATTTCCAAGTGGATGGCAAAGGTAAAAAAGCTAAAAATTTCAAATTAACCTTCACTCACCCAGACGGCTCTCAAGATGAGAAAGGCTATTTTGCTAAAAAAGGTGATATGTTTAATGTCGTCGTCGAAAATAAAACCACCGTACCGATTACGATACATTGGCATGGATTAATTGTGCCCAGCAGCCAAGATGGGGTGCCTTTTGTAAGCCAACTATTAATCCAACCGGGGAAGAGTAAACATTTTTATTATCGTCTTTTGCAATCGGGAACCTATTGGATGCACTCCCACCAGAAATTCCAAGAACAAATGCAGCTGTCAGCACCACTGATTTTGTATGATGAGCAAGACTCATATCAAAACAGCCAAGAAGTGATTATGTTTTTAGAAGATTTTAGCTATACCCCCCCGGAAAAAATATTTACTGCATTAAAAAATCAAAAAATGGATATGTCAAAACCCAAAAGCAGTGGTGATATTAATGATGTCAACTACGATGCATTCCTAACTAATAAGAAGACATTTGCTGCCCCTGATGTTATCACCGTCAACGCCTCCAATCCGGTTAGACTGCGTATCATCAATGCTTCATCGTCAACAAATTTTAGGATAGATACGGGTCTTTTAAATGCCAAATTAATCGCTGTTGATGGCCAACCGGTGCAGCCGATGGAAGGTAAGGAATTCCCTATTGGCACAGCCAATCGACTGGATTTAATCGTCCAACTGCCTCCCCAAGGGGGCTCATTCCCGATCAAAGCACTTGCTGAAGGCACAAAAATGCAAACGGGATTAATCTTAACAACGGATAAAGCAAAAGTACCTAAACTTTCGTCAGCGACGCAAACACCAATGGGACGTGTTGCCTATTATGAGCTAGAAAAGAAACTAAAATCGCAAGAAGGCTTGCCCAAGAAAAAAATCGATAAAAAAATTCACTTTGTCTTGAATGGAACAATGAGCGGCTATGTTTGGACCATGAACGGTGAAGCGTGGCCAAACGTTAATCCAAGCGTGGTGAATTTCGGAGATAGAGTTGAAATTACCTATGAAAATAAAACAGGGATGTCTCATCCGATGCATTTTCATGGCCATCTATTTCAAGTCACTGAAATCAATGGCCAACCCATTAAAGACGGTGCTGTGAGAGACACCGTCTTAGTACAACCCAATACAACGGTTAAAGTGCAATTTGATGCCCTAAATCCCGGGGTTTGGGTGACCCATTGCCATAATTTATACCATATGAATGCGGGTATGCTAACGACCATCCAATACCAACATTATCCCAAGCCGGATTTTTATTTGAACTATATTGGAAAAGGTCAGGCAAAAAAGACGTTTCCTCGGATAACAATTAAAACATCAAGGTAGACTTTTGATGCCTGACTAAAGTGTGCCAGTTAGCGTGATGCCCGTTGGGCAGCCATTTCTAGTAGTTTGGCCTCTGATTCAACCTGGTCAGCCAGTCTAGAGTGACTAAATATTGACAGAATGCGGCCACCTCTTGAATGTTTTGAACGATGCTCTAAACGAATATCTGTCGCAAGTTCTCGTAAAATTTTAGCTTGTTGTTTTGTCGTAGAGGCTTCTTCAAGTTGATGCCAAGCCTTTTCTTTTGGTCTTTCATGTTTTGTGCATTTGTGACCGAATAAACCATGATGAGTGCTAATAACGCGCGCAAGTGCTAGTTGACCCAAGTTGGGCTCTTTAATGGGTGCTGGATGATTCGCTTGACTGATTTGCAAGTCAAAGGTCAATACCCCCATTGCGCCCAATCCGGCATAAGAAAGATTGGTGCGTTGTGTTTTCAACGTAGCAACACTAAGATGATCGCTATTCTTACGGTATTCAGCTAATAATCTCACCAACCCTTCTCGGAATCTTGTTTGGCAGTCTTGGGCATAATCCTTTTTCATCTCTTGGCAGTAGTAGTTAACAAACGCTACCATTTCATCAAAATATAATTTGCCGTTTCTATCTTGTGCAATATCGATATCATAGAGGGTTTGGTCGAGTTGGGAAATGGCTTCAGGGTGTATGATAGGGTTTTTGGCTAATTCGTTGATGACAAGAAATTCATCGGATCGAATATGATTCAACAATTTTTCATAGACATGAGGCAAGAAATAATTACTTTGTTTTAATCTAGCAAAATCCCTGGCGAAAAGCGTTTCTTCCTTGATTAGATTGCTATGTTGCTCAAATTGCTTGATTTCATCCGCCAATTGTTTAATTTCTTGGACCTGTTTTAGAAAAGTAATGGCATCAATGTCATTATGTTGGGCCTTTGAGAACGTTGAGTTCGCCTCATCTATCTTCCGTGTCATCCAAGGGATGTCTAATTTATGAGCATCCCGCAAAACGCTGACATGACTATTTATCAAACCTTCTAAAGGAACACAGGGTTTCGGTTTAGGATAGGATGGCGAGATTGGGGAGTGATCGTTTTTCAATTGTTTACCCATAAGACTTCCTTATTGTTAGTATTTAGGGCCTAAGCCCTAGTTAGATACAATTAACTGCTTACAGTGAAACTTGATTGCTTGGCGTTTTTTTATGAACGTCACTTTTTTAGTCTACGGGAGTTTGCTGATTAAAATCAACCCAGAAAAAGTATGTTGGGCCTTGACCTGGGGTATCTTCAGTTTTCTAAAGCAAGAAAAAGTTGCCGTCGTTGCGACCCAGAGCATAGCGAAGGGGAAGCAATCCAGCACATATCTTTAGCGTGACATCGATCTGGATTGCTTCGCTTGCGCTCGCAAGGACTAAATATGAGGCATCTCCCAAAAACTGAAGATATCTCAGGGCCTTGGCCCAACATAGCATCCCGGTTTAACCCAGTTTATTTCCCTTTATGCACTAAATACCCAATCCTTGCACTTCACCAATAATCTCGCTATTTTAGAATGAGGCTTGCTTTAAATACGCTAGTTGGCATTCCCTCGGATTGGTTTGGTTTTGCTAAGTTTAATTTCTATTTTTTATAAAGAATGGAGTCTTTATGCAAGGATTAATCGCCTTTGCTTTGGGTAATTTTACCTTAAGTTTGTTTGTTTTGAGTCTTCTTTTTGTTGGGGTAGCCTTATTGCGTATGCCAAAACCAAGGGGAAAAGCTCAGGTTATCGACAAATTGTTTGCCTACTTTCTTTTATTTAACATTGGGATCAGTTATCTGTATAACTTTGTCATGCATGTGTTTTTTGGTGACATGGCCGCCGCTTTCATTGGTTGGTCGCAAAGCCCATTTCAGCTTGAAGTTGGGTTTGCTAGCTTGGGATTTTGCGTCGTTGGCTTATTGAGTTTTTGGGGCAATCTTGGTTTTCGTGCTGCAACCATCTTAGCACCGTCGTTTTTCCTCTGGGGGGCTGCGGGTGGGCACATTTATCAAATGATAGTTGCTCATAATTTTGCCCCTGGCAATGCGGGCATCATCTTCTGGTCTGATATATTAATCCCAATTATTGGCCTAACGTTGTTATATATGCAATATCAACATCCAATTGGGCAAAACACTCATCAACCATGATCGCTGCACTGGTCTAATCGAATGATGAACAAATGATATAATGAGTCATTTGTTCATCACCCTTTTCTCATGCCGGATATAAAATATTCAATCTATAAAACGCAATGCCCATCCCGTAACGTGTTAGCAAATATTGGTGATAAGTGGTCAATTTTGATTATTAATCTACATTTGACGAAAACCTATTGATTCGGAGAATTAAAAAAAGCCATTAGCGGAATTTCTGCTAAAGTTTTAACCCAATTGATATTTTCTATACTTACTAATGGTAATATTGATTCAATCAATAATACTATTAAAACGTTCGGAATTGAGTTAACCCCTTCTTCCTAACAACAGTTTAAGACAGCTCTCAAATCTTTGCGCACTTCCAGCGCAAACGACACGCTCGATAGTGAAAGTCCTACATCAAGCTCGCCCATTCAGCGCTAGGTTTTAGCGGAGCGTTTCTATTCATTGAAATTTAGATAGCTTTTAAAAAAAATATCGTTGTAAGGGGAACCGGCTTTAGTCTTAAGAGGATAATATTTTTGATGGCCTGCGAAGAATGAATGCGGATTGTGCGCCATCATACTTTGCGAGCTAACTTCGGGGTGGTATGGTGTTTGATCCTTGAGCTTGGCCAATGGACGAACCGACTTTACATCCACCAATTCCGGAAAACGCAAAGCAAATCTCTGGAAGGGGCGCAAATCATCATTTCTTGCCAATTCCGATAAATAATTTTGCAGCTCTGTGGGCTGGTATTCGATAGGGTATGCTCCGTTTTCGAGGCAAAAGAAGATATAATCATTATCTTTTTGAGATAATGCCTGAGCCAGAAATATGTGAGCTTTATTTCGGTAATTGAGGGTCAAAAAATTATAACGCGATAGTAGCGCTTGCAGTTTCGCATAGGGTAGGGATGATGACATTTCTAACAACGCTTCTTGCATTGCTTCCTTAACAGAAACTCCTTGCGCATCTAAATCATCAAATGAAAATCCTTGGTCGTGCAAGAAGTCAAGGATATCAAACTGGTTATGCTTTGCCGCAAAATGCATTAAACGTTTCCCTTTATGGGTTGCATCTAATTTAACCTGTGGGTAGTCGGATAAGATTCGCTTTATCGCATCAAGGTCACCTTTTTTAACAGAGGGAACCAAATTTATCTTATCCAGGTAGGTATTGCCGACCTGATTGGTGTGCGCCGTGTTAACACCTAATTCGATTAAGGGGACAAATAAATCAACTCGCCCTGCTTCAGCGGCATGAAATAAAAGCGTATCGCCATGGCTGTCGACAGCAGATAGCAATTGAGGGTGGTGTTGTAGCAACGTGTTCACCTGCTCTGGGGTTACTCGTTGAAGCAGTTTATGGCTGCTTTCAACGAAGCCAGAATAGATTGACGTTTCATTGCCTGGAAAGGCCTTGATATATCGACTCAACCGATCATTGTCAATGAGGTCGGCTGGGTCTACATAATTGAGAAAGCCACTGGCTTCAGGATAGAGGATGATAATTCTATCAATAATTTCAATATCTTGCTGACTAAATAATTTACTTAGCATCAAGATTAGCGCTTTATGTTCTAGCGCAGAAACCTTTGCACCTTGACTCAAACAAAACATCACCAAGTCAATATTTTCATTATCAATTGCAGTCAATAAGAGTGTGGTTGTTCTTTCATCAGACGGGGAAAAGAACGATGCTTTAAAATTAATATCGAGGGACTTGATTGTTTGAAAATAATGGATGATACGTTGATTTTTATCTATTGAACTTGCTCTATTTATTGATCTTGCTCTACTAATAAGATTTAGTTGAAGTATTTCTAAAGGCGTGCGGCCATCTTCGCTCTTTTCATCAATAGAAACGCCATGAGTGATAAAAAAATTTATAATTTCTGGCGATAGTTGGAGCGTAACGACAAGGTGTAATAGGTTAGAGCCTGATAAACTATGTTGATCCAATGATATGAATGATGCATATTCATTTAAGTCTTCTAAGCGAACATGCTTCTTGGAAGTCAGATAATTAATGATAGAAAAATCCTGCATAAAGGATTTGCCGGCATCGTCAGTTATATGGGGATCAATGCCAAGTGATATAGCTGTTGCTATAAGGTCTAATCGATTATTTGCAGCCATGTGATGCAACAAGGTTTTTCCGGACTTATCTTTTAAGTTAACGTCTAAATGCGGCATGAGGGCCATTCGGGACTTGAAAGAATCCACGGTACACGTTTTTAAAAAAGCTCCGTCGAAAAAGCTAAAAATGTTCAATTGTGAAGAGATTTGTCCACCATTGGCAGTAAGCCAGGAAACAGCAAATGGATAGTCGTTTATAATGGCAATCTCGAGCGCATTAAATTGACCACCATTATGATGAAAATAGGGCCTATTAATCGATTCTGGCGTAAATTGAGCTCTTAATAGAATAGGATCACTACTTTTCAACGCGGATAAGGCTTCATCAACATGGACAATCTCAAAGTCTTGATTGGCAAGTACGGTTTTAGCCGGGATTTTTCCTTCAACCCGAAATAGTTTCCCTAACATGTCATTGGCAGACTGCTGCATCTGCTGGTAAACAGAGGAGTCGATGTCGAATGTGTTGATGTCAAACTGGCGTAAAAAGTCATCTTGCATACTACTGCCTATATTGCGCAACTCGCGAATCATGGCATAGGCAATGCCAGGCATAATATCTCTGCCGTGAAATACGGTGCCGGGGATACTCAAGGTTGAGAATTTCCCCGTTTCAGGATAGATCAGATGGATGGATTCTCGCGGTTCGACGGTGATGTCATTTTTGCGAACCAGTTTGTCTTTGTAGTGCAATATTCTAAGGACTGAGGCGTTTCTTGGTACATACATTTCAAAAAGAGAAACATTACCTGACTCCAATAAACCACTATGCCGTCCTTTGATGACAAACTGACCCATGCCAAAACGTGAACCGGCCTTGTACTGATGATTTAATTCCATGCGATAAAATACATAGTGCCCGTTATTCAGTTTATCAATATCGCCTTCAGATGAATGGTCGTCAAAGCGAAGGAGTTGTCTTTTCAATAATGAATTAGACAAGATGTCACCCGATGCTAAGATGGCTTCTTTGGAATTGGTGTAGTGAGTCAAATCAAACTCTTGCGCCATAAAAAAGCGCAAGAATTTTGTCTCGCTTGAAGAAAGGGGGCCTAAGGATTGTTTAATCTTTGCGAAATTTTTTGCCGAGCGCGATCTAATGAAATTTTTTATCGCTGGTTCAACTTTCATCGCTGGGTCCTGGCTATCAACTTCTTGCCAATATTCGGAGGCATGAAATTCTTTCGCGGCTTGTGCACTTCGAATTTCTCGTTGAATCGCTGTTGCGGCTTTGTCTAGTTGGCGACCAGGCATCTCATCGAGATATTGCGGATAACGGCTCACTAACGCTTGGTATATGGGAAGCGCTTTAAACTCATCGCTTAAAAACAATTCATACGTTTTCCCATACGGTAATAAATCCCAAATCGGCTTATTGGTCATTTTCGTGGCGAGTTTGGGTAATGTGTTTGCATTCAATGCTGGCAATAGGATCTCATGCATGGCATGGTGGCCTTGGGCAACTTCTGCGGCGGCCAATAAATTTAAATACTGCTCATATTGCTTGAAATTAAAGTTGGGGAATAAAAAGTGTATCCCTTCAAGGCAATCAGCCGTGGTGCCGGATGGACCCGCAATAAAGGATATACCCTGCTTCCTAAAAGCTTTCACGATGGGTGAATTTTCATTGGCTTTGGCACGATATTTATGTGGCGTGAATTCATGGCGGTGAAAATTTAAAAATGCATCTAAGGCAGACTCATCATCGGTTATGCCTAACGTGGTTGACTGTTTTGTCGATTGCACCGTCAGTCGTCCACGCGTGTGCTCTTCAAACATTTGGCCTTTATCCTTAGGTCGCAGCGTTCGATGAATAATGCCACGTTTTTGCATGATGGCGTCACGTTGGCTTTCTTCGCAATCCAGTTCTGGCTGATAGAGGTTTTGGTAATTGAAAAACAACAAATGCAGCGACATGGTTTCGGATATGACTTGTGCTCTATCAGCCCCATTGAGCGGCCTTTCAAGAAGGGCGATGAGTGCATCAATTGGATCAACGGAGGTATCATAGGGAATTTTAAATTTAATCAACGCCTTTTTAAATTCCGATTCTTTACTTGTAAGAAGTGTCGTTTTATGGCGTTTTAAATAATCAACGATGGCGCTATTGATGGTTACAAGACTTTCACAAGGTGCATGTTCTAAGAGTGATTGGCTGAGCATGGATTCAAATTCAGCATTTAACTTTGGGTTGCCAAAACGATCAAGCGTTTGAGAATAGGCGAGGTATCGTTGTTGATGCGTCGCTAAATTTGCTTTTTCCTCGGGCGAAAGAGCATTCAACACGCTTTTGTTGGCAAGAATTTGTGAGAGATAATACGCAATTTGACCACTGTTTTCTGCCTGCTCAATTTTTTTAATGATTCCATTCAGGTATTTTTGCATTCGTTCATCGAGGCTATTAATTGACGTTAACAATGCGATCACATCGTTATATATACTGTTTTCTGCCATGGACTGACTCTCATTTCCTGTGGTGATTCCGCAATTACTTAGGTGGCTAAAAAAAAATGCCTGCGAAATCGTTCTTGCAACGATAGTGTAATAAAACGTTATGAATTAATTGGAGGACTGATGACCAAGTTAACGATTGCGTAGAATAAATTTTATTCTAAATGCCCCAATTAAATCGAGTTTAATTTTATCATGTGTGATTATAATTGAAACATCCATCCTTGATATGTCCTCAAATGACCCGAGAATGACCTCATAGAACCAGAATAGATTTAAACGTTAATAAGTTCTTGCCTAGACAATCTGTAACGGCTTTTGATTCGCTTCATGGGGATTCATCGAAAGCTGTTTGATCTCCTGCTTTAAGGCCTGTTTTAAAACAATTTCTAAAAATAGTTTGGTGGCTCGGCTCGCTTCTTTTGGAACAAAATCTAATGGGGTTTTTCCATCTTGGTTGGTTGCACTCGCCAATGCGCCATGGGTCCAAAGGGCTCTTGTTAGATTTAAATTTCCATTTTTTGCTGCTTCATGAAGCGGGGTATTGCCTTCGTCATTGACAGCGTTGACGGCCGCGTTCATTTTAAGCAGTAACTGGGCTATGTCTAAATAGCCTTTCAGTGATGCTCGATGGAGGAGGCTATTTTGGTGGGCATCTCGAATGGTTATATCTGCTTTGCGGTCTATCAAGGCATTACTAATATGAGCCCAACCGCTATCCACCGCTTTAAAAAGGGGTGTTTCCCCGGATCGATTGACTGGATTAATGTCGATATTTTTTTGGAGAAGAAAGTTAACTAGATCTAAATTACCCGCTTGCGCTGCTTTATGAAGCACGGTTTCGTTGTTGCGTTTATCCATAGCTTTAATATTGGCTTTATAGGACAGCAGTTTCTCGACAACCGCCTGTTTGCCTAGTTGGCAGGCAAGTAAAAGGGGCGTTTGCGAATCCTTGCTATTATTGCTCTCCACTAAGCCATCGACAGGCACATTATTTTGAAGCAACAAATCGATCATGTCCGGATGATCACAGATGATAGCTTCATATAACGCATCGACACCCGTGCGGCCACCAAGGTAAGTATGGTATTTTTTGCGTATATATTTTTTAACGGCTTCTAAATCATTTTTGGAAACAGCCTTAATTAGCTGGTTGTTTTTTTCATATTGTTCAACTGGAGATGGTTCATGTGAACCAAACAGACATGTCCCCTTACCCATACTTCCCTCCTTGGCGTTTTCTTGTCAGCATCTCAAGCACATCATACTACACGACTAAATAATCACTTCGATTCAACAACCCCTCATCCGCCCTTCGGGCACCTTCTCCCCATGTCTGGAGAGAAGGGAAACTGAAGGAAGTTATTTGGAGCATCTCAAGCACATCATACTACACGACTAAATAATCACTTCGATTCAACAACCCCTCATCCGCCCTTCGGGCACCTTCTCCCCGTGTCTGGGGAGAAGGGAAACTGAAGGAATGTATTTAGAAGTCTTCATCCTATACAACACGATATTTTTTTCAGAGTCAACCTAGCCGTGTGCACACTAGAAAACAAGATTTATTTATGAAATCATTTTGGTTATGAAACCATAGCAATAACCCATGAACGTCGCCCTCCGCTTTATGCGGAGGGTCCAGGAGCTGAGGTGTGTTTACTAGTAACGATAGTCCGATGTCCCTGGATCCTCCGCATAAAGCAGAGGAAGACGGGAATGGGTGTAGAGCAAGATTGAATGGGGGTTTTATTTTGTTAGGTTGAATTAAAAATAAATTATCATTTTAGTGTGCGGAATCTGGGGTATATACTCCACCAAGATAAATTATATTAAAATCGTCCATTTAAAAAATGGAATCTCAGATCATAGGATATCAAATGGCTACTACGCAAAGTACAGTTGACTATATTATGGAGCAAATTGCTCATGCTGGCGTGATGACTGCAAGAAAAATGTTTGGGGAATATGCTATTTACTGCAATGCCAAAGTGGTTGCCTTAGTTTGTGATGATCAACTCTACGTAAAACCCACCAATGCAGGCAAAGCGTTTATCAACCATTACACTGAAGGGTGCCCATACCCTGGCGCGAAACCGTACTTATTCATTTCCGGTGAGTTATGGGAGGACGATGAATGGTTAACAACACTCATTCAAATGACGGCGAAGGAACTGCCTGAGCCCAAACCGAAGTCTAAAAAAACGCGTTAATTGTCTTGAAGAGAATCCAACAACAATGCCATCGAGTACTGGTTTTTATAGTCGCCATCAATTAAAAGTGAATTGATATGTTTTCCTTCAACATAAAAGCCCATTTTTTGATAAAGTGCTAATGCTTTTTCGTTGTCCTCCCGAACAGACAATTCGATTCGGGTAAGGTGTCTTGATTTTGCTAGCGATAACGCTTGTTCTATTAATGCCCGACCAATTCCTTGACCTCGGTAGTCTTTTATGACGCCAATGCCTAGCGTACCAAGGTGTTTACAGGCATGACGATTCGAGCCGGTGATATCACACCAACCAATGACTTTTTGATTTGAAATAGCAATGAGATGCGGCCAAGATTCGCGAATGTTTGTTTCAACAAACTCTTTAGACATTTCAAATGAAGGGGTATCCAAGAACGCTAAAAATAATTTTTCACGAGCAACGCTACCAACTGCTTGACGAAAGCATTCAATATCGTTTTCTGTGATGGGTCTAATTTCATAGGTCATCGGCATGATCTCGCCATCATTTAATCAATTCGCCATTTCTTCGCTTGAAAATCTTTCTATGACTTCAGGGGCTTTGCCATAGGGATCCCCTTTGACTTCACAGGCCAATTTTGCCATGAATTCCACTAAATAATTGGCATTATATTCGGCCATTTTTCGGCCTTCTGCCGTTTGCATGGTGGCAGGTAATGTTAATAATTTTTGTTGAAAATGATCCAAAGCATACTTGGTATCATCAAGCTGACGCTTTTCAGCAAACAAATCTTGTGCATCAAATAAATGATGTCCTAAAAGACCTGCTGTGTAAAACACTCTCGCAAGTCCAATAGCGCCCAGTGCTTCCACTCTATCGGCATCTTGAACGATTTTTGCCTCTATTGTTTCCGGTTTAATATTGGCGCTAAAACTATGGGCACAAATTGCATGCTCAACACTTGGGTATAGCTCCGTTGGAAAATCAGGATAGTGCGTGGATAAAATGTTTAACGTTTCTTTTGCCGCTAACACCGACGATTGCTTTCTATTCGGGTGATTTTTTGGCAAATTGACAATATCGTGAAAATAACAGGCTGTTGCAATGACAAGCTCGTTGCCACCCAGTTTGTTCATGATTGCTTTTGCAGTGGTATACACTCGGCGAAAATGGCTTATATCATGGGATTTATCGTCCAACTCATGGGATTGGTGGTATTGCTCAAACTTTCTTATCCATTGTTCAATCATCGTCATTTTTCTGCTTATTGACTGTTAGTAACCATATCATAATAGCCTAGTCGTTGCGAGCCTTTATTCAGTAAAAAAACCGGAGGAGCGCTTAGGGCCTCTAGCTGTCATACCAAATAGTCTTACCTTGGTTTTGAAGAAGAATTTTAAAATGATTGTCTCGAAGTTCGGATGTTATCATTTTGTTGACTTCTTCTTGCAAGACTAATGAGACCAATGGCTCCTAAGGCCCCAAGAAAGTAAGGAAGCGCATCGGATGTAAAAGATTTGAGCTTATCGAATATATTCCAATGGAAATTAGCATTGCTGTTGGTTTGTTTATCGCTATTTTCCTCTGAATCACGAGTGCGATTAAAAAATCGAGGCGCATGTGGCTGTCGAGGGCTATGATTATTCGCTTGTCTATTTGGCCTACTGGAAGAAGAGGCTAATGAATGAGCGAAATTTGGAACCAAATTGACGATATAGGATGCTAAAGCAGGGCTCCATTCTTTTAACTGATTAAACTGCTCTTTGTATTGAATAAGTCCAATTATTGGGGCTGGATGGTTAACAAGCAAGCTGTTGGCCAGAGTCCTATCGTCTATGAGCAATAGCATGTAGGCGTCAAACGTCTGAAAAAAACCAAGAATCCTATCTGGCTGTCTTCGATACATATCGTAGGCTAATTGCTTATCTCTGCTGACAATCCCCATGAATTGCTCAGGCGTTCGAAACAATCCAATTATCTTATCGGGTCGATATAGGAAAAAGTCATGGGCAATTTTATTATTTTCGTCCAGCAATTGCAGGAATTGAATGCGCGTTTGCAAAAGATTGATAAATTTGTTTGGATTCACTTCAAAAAAATGATGTGCAAACGCCTGATCCGTGTGGCGAAGTAACATAAATTGGTCAAATGTCTGACATAAGCTAACCACTTCATTAGGCTGACTTATAAACAAGCGATGAGCCATACTTCGTTTGTTTTCTAGTAATGACATGAATTGTTCAAAATTAGATATGATCACAGGTTTCTGTGATGAAGCACGAGGCGTTGCATATGGATATTCATTACCAAAGCTCGCTCGTTGCATGAAAACAAAAGACGAACTTGAGAAGGAATCAAAGCCATCGTTTTGACTAAATACAAACCTTACATTGGAGAAAGGTGAAAATCGATGGCTGGGGAATCCGTCAAAATCGCTTTCTTGGAAAACACCAAACCCTGATTGCGAATAAGAATGGTTATCTGATTGTTTGAATTGAGAAAAAAATTCAGCAAAAAGATCACCAAAATCGTTGTTTGCATAAGGTGAAGTATAGGGACCATAGGGCGGCGAATAAGACGAATTGGGGGCGGTGTAGGAAGCATGATTCTGGTAAGCTGCGGATGATGTTGAGGCGTGATTACCCTGTTTCTGAGATAATCGGTAGTCCTTCTCCTTCATTGGGTCTGACAAGGTGCTATTGGCATCGCTGACAAGTTTAAAGAGATTTTCACATATTGGTGTATAGCACTTATCTTTATTTTTATCGGGGTGGAGCTTCATTGCTAGCGAGCGATAAGTCTTTTTCAATCTATTTTTATCAATGGCTTCGTCCATGGTAAAACCCATCACGTCATAATAGGTTTGTTTACTTGCCTCATCCATAAGTCGCTTTAGCGCAATTTCTTTTTCAGCGTCACTTACAACATTTTCAAGGTCATTCAGTTTATCTAGTAGACTTCTCATAATACTTCTGCCTTTATATTGCCAAGATAAAAGGTAACTTGATAAAGGGTACCTGTTTACAAATTTGGAACCGGTTGTTATGACAATTTAGTTCCCGCTCCAAGTGGGCTATATAAGGCCACTTAGGTTTATAATAGGGCAATAATATCAAACCTATGAGCTATGTGCAAAACATATTATTGGCTGGTAGTGAAAGACTTTATATGCCCAGATTGAATAACATGGGGGTTGCGACGAGAGGAGCAAACTATTAACAGGCTTAACTCATCTCGTCGTAACTGTAGCAGAATGAATAAGCAAGACTATGGAAAGGAGCTATCTCACTCAACGTCGATATATAAACCCGATAATCAATCCTCCGAGCAAACTTTCAACGACATATGCCATAAACCAATATCCTGCCAAAAGTCCTGAAATCGGCAAATAATACCAAGCCCCTGCTGCTTGTATACCGGATAAGACGCCAAAATAAAACCCAAATTTCAACCCGTTTTTCCAGCCTCCTTCCTCAAAAAGACGCGTAAAAATAAACACAATCCAGATGGTAATCAACGCCATGATTCCAATATTAAACGGCATATAAGCCACCATTTGATCGTAACTTCGCCAAATTGAAGGGGTTTCGCTGTAGATATTTGTCAACAAGAATCCATGGATAATGGTTTCATACCCAAAGATAAATATAAAAAGACCTATCATGGCTATCAAAAAACGTTTCATGTTCATAAAGTTATCCTCAGATTTTTAGAATTAGATTCCGAACAAGTGTATGACAGTTTTAATGGCAATTTCTTCCAAACGCAATACTCGGTAATTTTGGGCGATCATTTACCGAAAGTCTATAGCACCCAGGCTGCATTTCTTGAGGTAATTTGAGTCTACACTATATTTATATATATATCCCACATGAAGTAGTTATGACTCAAGATGAAATAGATTTAATTGCTGCAATCAATCGAGCTGATCAACGAACCATCGGCAGGCTCATTAATGCCAACAAAAATCTGGTAAATTGTATTGATGATAATGGACTGACTCCGTTACAACATGCCATGGATTCGGGTAGTTTAAATCTTGTGTTTGGCCTTATCGTTGTTTTTGGTGCAAGGATTAGGACACAAAGTGAATTGACACAGTTAGAGGAAATGCTTAAAGATGAACCTGATGAGCAAAAGGCTAACAAGATTAAGGTTTATATTCAAAAAATTAAAGAATCAAGCACGCCTCTTTTGCAAGGAACACCTCAAACAGCCGTGACAAAAAAAACGGCTGTTTTGCAAAACGATCAAGATTTCCCCCCATTGCATAGAGCCATAAAACAGGATAACAAGCAAGAGGTCATACGCCTGTTGAATGAAGGTCATGACCCAAATGAACCAAATAGTCGTGGCATAAGTGCTTATAATATGTGCGGTAATGATGAAATCACCGAGAAGCTCATTATGCATATGGAATCAATGCCACAGAATCAGCGTTGGATTCAGTATAAGATGAAGCAAATGGGTTATGAAAAAATTGATATGAAAGGTGTCTGTAATGGAATATCAAATATGGCGGGCAGGGCTTTTTTAGCGGGGGGCATGAATCGATTCAATGAGCGGCTTCGATATATTCAACATACCCCTTGGGAACAATTGGAAAGCAAGGTGGATGTTAAAGCTTTCTTTGATGGTGTCTATGTTTGTCAATTTTCCTATGATGATTCGCTTCAACATTTATTCCCTAATAGTGAAAGACCTTCCGATAGCGATGTCAATCAGCTACTCGATGATAATGACGCCATTTATGAAGGTGAAACCCAAATGGGCGCTTATACCCACGAAGAACTGGTGGCATATCTTCGCTTACTTGAAAGCAACTTAAGCGTTCCTACTTCAATCATGATTAAATCACTTTCACATGCCATTACTATCAATTATGACAAAGATAAAAGAACCTGGTTTTTTATCGATCCAGTTAGCTTGCCGGCCAAACCGGTGACAGACCCAGCGGAACTGGCAAGCTTAATCATGGGATCAGCGATAGAATCTTACTCAGATAAAACAAATAAAGACAACGTTGCCGTTATTTCTACCCAACTTAAAGTAGCCAAAGAAAACCAACAACAGCTGATTCAAGATCAAAGAAAATTAGCCCAAAACCCAACCTGGATGGCGCTCCACCAACCAAACCCAGAAAGAGCCGCCCGACAGGATAAAAAGAAAAATACATTATTACACTTGGCTATTCGTTATAAGAATGATGCTTTAGTAAAGCAATTAATAGAGATGTTAGGGAACAAACAGAAAAATGAACATGGCGAAGTACATCCCTTAAATAGTTCGGATACGAATAACACAACGCCGTTATTTCATTATATTTGGTATGAACCCAATGTGGAAATGATAGCGCTTTTGATACAACATGGCGCCGAACTAAATGAAAAGCACACATTGGACGGTAAGGAATGCTCGCTTTTGGATATCGCGATAGACTCTGATAATGAAGCGCTTGCCAAGGTTTTGATTGAAAATGGAATACCGATTCAAAACTGGGATCAGTTAGTGGATGTTGTAACTAGCCGAAACTGGGAAAATGTCATAGATGTGCTTATAAAAAGAGGACTATATGCTCATATCACAGACCCTGAAAGGCTTGCTAAACTTCCTAAAAAAGAACAAAGTTCGGTTGAAACAGCCTGTTTTCAGGATGAGATAAATCCACGCGAATCAGTTCACCCTGAGGCAGGTCGTACGTTACCGACACTTAGTATGCAAGAAAAATTTAAAGTCCAAAAAGGAATAAATGCCTCCATGGTAAATCCCGATGCAGTTCTGTTAAGCGCCTTGATAGCGCAACATAACCAAAAATGTTCACCAGGGGCTAGGGTCAATTTAAGTGATGAGCAGGGTGATCCCATAGTATTTGTAAGAGACGAAGAAAGTAAAAACTCAACCCTTGAGACACCTGATTATATTCTTAGACAAAAAGGCACTGAACTTGATGTTTATGAAAGATTGGATGGCCAGGTAGAACCCCAAAAGGAGACAGCAAAAAAGGAGGCGGCGATTAGCAAAGTATTCGGTCAACTTTATCAAGCCAATCAACTTGTCATCATTGAAGCCCACCTCTATCATGTGAAAAAAAGGCTTGCTGATTTATTTGAAAATGCCCGATTAGCGCTCAAACCTGGCGATTGGAAAAGCCCCGGAGAAATAAAGGACATTATTAAAAATTATAAATTTGATGCTGAAAAAGAGTGGAAATTTGGCCGCACAGATTCTGGAAATTATGCCTTTCGCGATGAGAAAAAAGGCTATAAGCTTGAATTTGAGGAAAGTGGTGAAATTTCGGTATCAAAAGATGGCAGCCTTCTTTTTGATGATAAACGAGTTGAAACATTGGAAAGTTTCAGTGCCTACTTTAGACATATTACAAATGCTGAAGCTAAAATTGAAGAGCATTTTGATCTTGTGCTAGAGGAACATGATTCCCCCCAATTTCCCGCTTAGCTCCAATCCATAATTTTCGAAAAAAACCGTTTTTGAATCCTGCCCAAAAGGCCATGCTATACTAAAATCTAATTAAGCAATATTTTTGAATTGGCAAGAATGATCGCTCTGAATTACCCCGGCATTATGAGCATGGAAACGATATAGCAGTTATTGGGTAGTTTCATAGGATTAGTGACTATATAAATTTATTTCATCCACCTTCAAAAAATTAAGATTAATATCATTGCTTGCTTAAGAACTACCTAAAATTTGTTTTATTGAATTAACTATCTTTACTCTAATTGCTGATGCGGATTCGACTTGAGATACAAATTTAATATGGCTTTCTTCGCTATCCTCTACCTTCATGAGCTTATTTTCAAGACCTGGCATGTTATACCAGGAACCTACAAGTTCAGGAGTTAAAACACCATTAAGATCAAGACATGGAAAAGTAAGTAATTTAGACGACATGTGGGTAATTTCTTCTGGGTGCAAAGCCAAATACAAGGTAATGGGATCTGATAAATGCGTTTTGTTCAGATTCCTCTTGTCGATTTTATACCAATTTTTCCAATCCTGAATTACCGCCAATCCAAACTCAGACTGTGCACTTTTTTCAATTTCCAAAAATTCTTCAGGGGTAATATAAAAATCATGAGCATCGACAAATTGACTGGCTATAGAAATCACCTCAGTAGAACCAAGCACCGGAGCTGTAGTTTCAGGGGAAACCAACCAATTATATCCTTTGGGATAAATACCGCCCATAGAATATATTTTCAGATTAGAACTAATTGAAGGATTAATCTTTAACGCCGCGGAGATGTTATGTAATGGGCCTAAAGAGACAATAACTAATTTATGTTGGGGTGAATAATGTTTAGCAATACGCGCCAAATATTCTGGGGCTGACTCTTCTTCTATTTTCATTTCGTCAAAAATTGAATGATTCATCTGCCTGTAAGGCACTGCTTGCTGAGCAAACCATGGGCTTTCTCCTGGCAATGAATCAGGATAACCAAAAAAAGGAGGCCATAGCGGATTCTGTTGTAAAAATAGTTCTCTGGGATCATTACGTGTAGTGCCGATACCAGCATAAACGGGTATTTCTGGAAATCCGGCATAAGTCATCACAAGTTTTGCAATTTGTGCCTTTTCTCTTGGCTCAATATGCGTTGTGGTTATTGCCAAGGGCTTAACTGGATGATCAAGTGCTACCAGTAATGCAAGTACATCATCAATATCACCACCAATATCCGTATCGATAATATAATCAATATTTGCGGCATTTAAGCTTGTAGTGATCAGAATTAAACTTAATACAATCGAACATAAAAACTTGAGTATCTTCATGAAAATCAAACACCTTATTGAATCTCAACATGGCAAAACCAAATATATATCCAAGTCTTATCCGATCCGACAAATATATGCTTAATACCTGTAATTGACAAAAATAAGATTTTTTATTGATGGTCGGATCACTTTGGACTATAAGTTTGAAACTTACATTTTTATAGCTAACATTATAGGCTCTGTCGCAAAATTCTTTCAAGCTCAAAGCATATGTGGATCCTTAGTGAGGCAATAAGCATGGAATTGGTTATGTAAATTCATGATTTTCGCTTTTTCCTTGGCAACCTATAAATATGATAACTGCTTAACCCAATACATAGGCTCAGAGTGAATATTATAATTGCTAAAGCAATAAAAACAGGGATTTTAAACCAATCAGCAATTAGCATTTTTAAACCAACAAAGACAAGAATAAAAGCTAGGCCGTATTTGAGAAGGTGAAATCTATTATGCATATTAATTACTAGGAAATATAAGGCGCGTAACCCCAAGATTGCAAAAATATTGGATGTAAACACAATAAAAGGATCATTAGTAACTGCAAAAATGGCCGGTATACTATCTATAGCAAAGATTACATCACTCAATTCAACTAGTATTAACACTAAAAAGAGTGGTGTAAAATATAACAAGTTATGATTCCGGATAAAAAACTTTTCGCCATGGAGTTTCTCAGTAATTCGCAAATGATTTTGCATCCAATTAAGAATTATATTTTTAGAAATGTCGGGTTTGTTCTCCGCAAAAATTAGTATTCTTATGCCTGTAATCATCAAAAATAATCCAAATAGATATAATATCCAATGAAATTTGCTAATCATCCATATACCTAGTGTAATAAAAATAAATCGCAGAACTATGGCACCGATCACACCATACATGAGAACTCGGCGGTGGTATTCTTCAGGAATAGAGAAATAGTTAAAAATCATTAATATGACGAAAATATTGTCAACTGATAATGACTTCTCAATGATATACCCAGTTAAAAATTCAAGCGCTTTTTCATTGGCTACGATTGGGCTAGTTGTTTGATATATGTATAACCAAAAAAGCAGGTTAAATAGTAAGGCAAGTGCAATCCACGCTAGGCTCCAGAAAAGAGCTTCTCGGGTCGAAACACGATGGACTTTTCTACCATTAAATAAAAACAGATCGATAGCTAGCATAATAGATATAAATACTATAAAGACAACCCACATCCACCATTCACTAACCGTGGTCAACTTAATTCTCCAGTTACCCATTACTGAATTTACCCAAACTGGATAAATTTCATAAGTGTAGCCAATATAATTTTATCTATTTATTAGATGCTGCAAAACCTGATTATGATACTATAATAATAGTTCTTCCTATATAAAAAATGAGCTTATATAGTGCTTCTGAAAAAGGGCTTATCTTGCGTCTAATAGTCGGCTTGTCTAAGGGGTATCTCACAACAATTGAAATCCCGAGAATGTTAAAAGGCGATTTTTTGGGTTGCAGATTGACTGTTTATGAAAGGTAAAATTTTTAATTTGGGGCACGATAGTGGATGATTTCATAAGATGAGCCAGTTTCTTTTTTTTATCGTAGTTGGCTTTATCGCACAAGTGATTGATGGTGCATTAGGGATGGCTTATGGTGTAATTAGTACAAGTATTCTTGTAGGCACAGGCATTTCTCCTATGGTCGCTAGCGCTGCAGTGCATACAGCTGAGATTGTAACAACCGGTATTTCGGGACTATCGCATGCAATGTTTAAAAACATTGATATAAAACTTTTCAAGCTTCTGGCAATTCCTGGCATTATTGGTAGCATTACCGGTGCTATTTTCTTAACAAAATTACCTTTGTCTATAGCAACCCCATTCATTGCTACTTACCTATTCATGATGGGTTGCTTTATATTGTATAGAGCACTAAGACGAGGTAGATTTTCAAAAAATTTTAAAAGCTTACTCTTGAAAAAAGTTGAGTGGGATAAGTTACCTTCGGAAGAAGCGCGGGGTTTGCTTCCTCTGGGTTTTGTTGGTGGTTTTTTTGATGCAGCTGGGGGTGGGGGATGGGGCTCTATCGTGAATTCAACATTACTTGCTCAGGGTACTACGCCACGCTTTACCATAGGCTCTGTAAACTTCACTGAATTTTTAATTACACTCAGTATATCGGCAACTTTTCTTTTAACAATTGGAATCACACATTGGACAATTATTTTTGGCTTGATTGTTGGCGGGGCTATTGCTGCGCCATTTGCAGCATGGGTGGTTCGATTTATCGAACCGAGAGTGATCATGATATCTGCTGGAATATTGGTAATTTTTATTGGGATTCGAATGATAGTCCAAATTTTTTTATAGCTATTTGAGAACGTTGAAGCTATTTTGCAATTATCCTATGAATTGTATGCATATCTCTGCACATAGCTTACCTATTTGAATAATGACTGATATTAAAATTAATACTATCCTTAATTTTACTAATATTCCCATTTAAAAAATTTTCGAAATAAAAATAAAAAATATAGTAGCTGTTTGTGAAATTAATAAGGTTTATCTTGCTGGCCTAACTTCATGATTTTATGGGCTTGATATTGTCTTAGCGGAGAAGCATAAATTATTTTTCAATTGATTTTGTTTTCATTAGGTTTCCTGATTATATTAATATGACAGTTTGATAGATGATCGCCTGTACCTGTGACTAAGTGTCAGCTGCTAGCTGTGTTTGCCAACATCCAACAGCTCCAAGCAATTTGATCTGGTCTAATACCAATGGATTTTCTTCTTGTTTTTTTCATGGATGATTTCACCTTAATTATTGAGCAGGTTTAAGTGCCCTATCAAAATAATCTGGCAAATCTTTTAACGCTTCTGCTCTTGCAGCTGCGTCAAAACCAATATGGTAATGCTCGCCCTTTTCATCAATGATTTCTTTTGACTCTGGGAATTCAAAGTTATCAAATCCATGTAATGCATGAGAATAAATTTGAATGTCAATATTCGGATTAACCTCAGAACTGTTATGGATTAATTGAACACAATCTTGAGTCGTTGCGCGATCATCATTTTCTCCTATGAATAGTTTCGTGTTTGCCTTTAGGATCGTGTTGTTATCCAATCTGTGACAAACGCCGTAAAAAGAAGCCGCAACTTTGAAATTCAGTTGTTGGTAGTTCTTGGGATTATTTGATTCTGTCATTACTTTCAGTACATCGAAGCCTCCCATCGAAAACCCTAGAAGACCAATGTTTTCAGGATCGACGAAAGGGAGGTGGCTTAAATACTCATAAGCTGGAACCAGATCATTCAGTTGTGCTTGAGTGGCCGTTTCCCATCCTACAGAACGTCTATCCTCCCAGCCTCGTGGTGTGAAGCTATCAATAATATACACCACATAACCTTGTTCTCTTAGTCGCCGAGCCCAATCATGGTTAACATTTTCAATACCCGTACTGGCATGAAGCATTAAAATCGCAGGTGCATGGGTTTGGTTATCAGGAATATAAAGCGCATGGTGGGGATCTTCGGGATTAAATTGATAATCACTACTCTCCGCCAGTGCCTTGGAAAAGGATAACGTGGATAGAACAATAAAAAACAGAATTGTTGAAATAGATGTATGCACTATGAAATTTCCTTTTTAAATAGTCAAATTGAGTGTAGATGGTTCTTCTCGTTGACGTTTTTCTATATGTTCTTTTAAGTTACAGATTTCATCAAAGCGAGCGCCTCCTTGGATTTCTTTCCTTGCGATAGCTTCTTTTTCTTCGTTCACTTCCGCTTTATTAACAGCAGCAATCGCTGTCTCTTTGCTTAGGACAATGATACCGTCACTATCTGCCATAACAATATCTCCTGGATTGACATATACATCTCCACAAGTAATTGGTATTTTCACCTTTCCAACGGTCTGTTTAGGGGTTGATCTGGGATATGTACCCTTTGCAAAGACTGGTAAACCATTATTTTGGATTTCAGCAACATCCCTACAGTTTCCATCGGTAATAATGCCGCCATATCCTTTAAGCTTTGCGGTCTCTGCGCACATTCCACCTAACATATCGAGCTTAGTGCCACAAGAGGCGATAATGAGCAAAAAGGGAACTCTATCATCTTTGCATCCTAGCTCTAAAATAAAATTTGGAAGATCATCCAATGCTACCATTGTTGACAAAGCATCCCCGGCGCTGTTTACCGTATAGGCTCTGCCGACAACACGGGTTAATGGATCACGATTAAACGTGCGTAAACCACCTTCCATTACACTAACATCAGAATGGGCATCACAGAGAGCTGCCGTACTCAGTTTATCCATTCTGGCTATGATCTCTTTGTAACTGCTAGTACTGGTTAATTGGTCCTTCATTTTAAATCCTTATCAATAAAATAATTGAAAATGAGTGTCATTGAGGACTGACATAAACTGCTGATAATCAAGAGAGTTTACCTGTTCACAGGTTTTTTGAAATTTTAGCCCAACTGCTGTTGCCATCGCTGACCAGGAAGAAGGTTTGAAATTGTATTGGGCAACGTAATGATTTTCATACATTTTTGTTGAGACAAAATAATCATAACCCTGTGCGATATTATCTGGATTCCACGTTTCATCACCAATCAAAGGGGGAGTCATAATAATATGATGGAATTCTGCAATATGCCTTTCTTGCTCATAGGCATCCTGGCCATAGGGTGAAAGAAAAATCTGTACTTGATGCTGGCTCACCAATTCCTGCGATAATGTCTTAACTTGTTCAGTATCAGAATTAGAGTTTAAATACACAATCTCTGGTTCATAGACTTGATTACCAATTAAAAGTCCACCGCCTTTGATAACCATACTTTTCCAATATTCATAACCCCTTAACATATCTCGGCCCTTTGCACTGTCTTTACCACTCAATGGTAAAACAACGCCCATGGTTAGCTTTTGATGCTTCTTCTTATGCCATTCGGGGATAAAGGCTAAACCATTGGGACCATCATGAGTTGAAATTTCAGACATCTCCAAGGTATTCATATCAATTTTAGATAAATGCTTATCGGTGGCATTCGATACATAGGCATAGCGACCGTCAGGGCTAACGAGAATATTCATAGGATTTAGACCCGTTACCATTCGTTTAATTACTTGACCAGTGGCTACATCAATGATGCCAACTTGATGATCAAATGGTGCAGGGGCAAGAATGTATTTTTGATCAGGAGTCATATCAGAATAGAGAACCGGGCCAAGATTTAAATTGGTAAACTGCTTTTTTATAACCAGTGTATCTGAATCAACAAGTACAATTTGGTTGACTGCAGAAAGCATCAAATTACGTTTATCCGGTGTATATTTTAAACCGCGTACTGCTGATGGTAATGCTATGCTACCAGTAATCTCTCCAGAATCGGCATTCATTCGTATCACGCCATCTTTACCGGCCATAAGCCATAATGTTTTTCCGTCTTCTGAAAAAAACAGGTTGTGTGTATTTGGACTGACATCAAATTTTTTTATAATTTTTTTTGATTCAACATCAAAGACCAGGACTTTTCCCCCATGTTCGACATTGACATAAAGCTGTTTCTCATAGGGAGGGCGTAATTTCAAGCCATGCGGCGCACTGTCAATATCTTGATAATCTTTTTGTTCCATCGCGTCATGGGTATACAGACGGTATTTTTCAACTTGTTTTGTCAGGTCGATAACTGATATGGATACCCCAGGGGTTCCTGAGCCACTATCATAATCACGGATACCAAAGTTACTGACATATGCTATTTTACCATCTTTAGTGACGGCAATTTCATGGGGTAGGAAACCAAGTTTAAGGCTCCCTTGTCGTATACCTGTCTCGGTATTATAGAAACTCAGTCTATCGGAATTTTCTTCAACAACGGCTAGAATTGGATTAACTGCAATGGCAAGGCTATTGAAAATCAACAGAAAAGAAAATAGAGTACCACGTAATTTAAACATCATAACATCCTTATAAATCGTCAAAAACGTTAAGGATGATAAACAGGGAACTAAATAAAGTCAATATATATAGGTGACTATATATTTTCTTTAAACGATGAGTGAAGATATGTCGATTAATTTAAATGAGCATACAGGAGTATTGATTAAAAAGGCAGCGCGATTATTTGAACGTGTATCCAACTTGAATTTAGAATCCTTAGGAGTTACATATAGTCAGACAATTTTTTTGGTACGTCTTTGGGAACAGGATGGTCAGACACAGATGGAACTAACCAAAAGTTCAGGATTGAAACAGCCCACTGTGGTGGGAATATTAAACAAAATGGAACGTGATGGTTTGGTAATTCGGTTTCGAAGTGAAGAAGATAAACGATGTTACCATTTTTTTCTAACTGAAAAAGCGAAAACAGCCTGTCGACAGCTAGAAAAACAAGGTGATTTCATGCAAAAACTGGCGACAGAACATTTTTGCCAAGATGAAGTGAATAACTTAAATCAAAACTTAATGGCTGTTATCGAAAATCTACAAAGTTTTATTGATCGAGTTAAAGTATAGTTTGGCTCCCTCTAGGATGAAACACCAAAATGATGGGGCTAATGGACTTGGACAGTCAAAATCATGTCAGAATTTTGCCAGCGGGAAGCAATCAAAAATTAATTTTGAAAAAAATAATATATTTCAATAAGTTATTGTGGAGACGGCGGGAATTGAACCAGCGATAATCTCTTGTAACTTATTGATTTATATTACCCTAATTTTCGACTTGCGAATTTTGGGGCGTAAATGGGGCTCTTTTGATGCTTTTACTCTATCACATAAAATCTCTCCCTATGAAAGGGGCGATTTGTTGATTGACTGTCCTTCCAGCCATAGGCATCGTGGAATGTCTCAAATTTACGCACCAAAATATAGTTCAATCTCAGCGCGCAAGATTGCTGCTATTGTTGGATGGAAGATATCACCTATAAGTCGTGAGATATTGCGCATGAGTGGAGGGAGACAGAATTTTATATTAGGGATAACTCAAATGTAACAGCGCGAATTTATGAACGCCTCGGCTTGCAATCAGTGCATTTTTTGGCCCAAATTAATCGGCAATATAATTTAATTTAGGCTCGCATAAGGGGCAAGGCCTGCCCCTTAATGTTCAACAGTCTTCATCCAGTGTGTAAAAATATAAATACTTTGTAGTATAAATTTCTAGGCCTTGAGCAGTGTGCCTGACTAATTGTACGTATTGCTTTTCAGGCATTTCTATATCATCAAGTATTTTCCAGGTGTTAGTGTCAATGACTGTAACTGAATTTTGATATTGAATCATCAGGATATTTTTGTACATATTTAAAGTATAATTAGAACCGTTTGCCCTTTTAGAAAATTTACCGCTTTCAACATCAACCGATATAATGGGAATGATCGGATCGTTTTTAGTAGAAAAATTACGGGTTACAATTAATTGCGAGCCATCTGGATTTATTGCGGTATCATACTGATAACATTCCAACAAAGGAATACTCTTTTGCCAGGCAAGTTTTTTATAACCCTGATCTCCATGCTTTAGCTTTCTTAAAGTACAGGCATTATCTAATAAAAGCAGGTCGTCATTTTTATCCAAGGTAGTATAAATGGAAAAGCTGACCGCTGAGGCATGAATGGGGAATTGATAATTGGATAAGATTTTGCCAGTAGTAGCATCCAAGGTGGTTGTTAAATTAATTCCAATATTGTCGCTCCTCCGGGTTATTTGGGCTTGGTTAACAATAACCTGATTATTGTTGAAATATACAAACGGAACTTCTGAATCGCAATATTCAAAATTCTCCCTGTTTGTCCAGAGTTCCTGGCCAGTATCATCAAGCCTTTTTATTTCGCGAATACAGTATTCTGGGCTGTTAACCTTATAGAACATTCCCTGTATAGCAAAAAGGGTTTGGTCCATGTTTTCCTTTTCATGGCGTATTTGAAATAACCTGGTTACCACTGGCCTTGCAGAATTCTTCTTTGTTATTTTATAAGCTGTTTCTGCCTTAGGCGCTACATAGGTTAAATAAATGTCGTCTTGATAAAGATGAACAAAGCTCTTCACATCCTTTATGGAGCGTTCCGCGTCTATATTAATATCCGTTAGAATCTTTTCTATCAGGGTGCCTGTATTAATGTCATAGATAAAAAAAATAAGATTCAACTGTTGGTTTAAACCATAGGAGAAGAGTTTATCACCAAAAATAAAGGCGGGTATTTCAGAATAAAAAATATGTTCTGCGGGTAGCTTCACAACATATTGCTGTTTCCCAGTTTCTATATTTATTCCCTGTAAATAGGAATAACCGTCATCTATTAATAATTGCGGAAGGATCGTCAGATTTTTTGTTGAGTACAACTCTTTTATTTGTAAATTAGAATTAAGTTCATTTATTTTGATGTTCCATTGTAAGGTATAGTGTTTAACAGAAGCCGCTTGTTTCGCATTTAAATTACTGATTAATAGTGGAAAAATCAAGGCAATTAGGGTTAGCTTCCTTAACATATTAGATCCTTTGATTGTTTATTTGCGCATGGTAACGATAATTTAAAGCCATGTAAAATTTTTTTAGCGATTGGGCAGGGCGGGATCATCTAATTTTTACACAGCGCGGGTAGGTCGGGCCTTGGCCCGACAACTCTTGAATTCGCCATTATAATTAGCTATAAGAGACAATCTTAGGGAAAAAAGTCCAATCATATGCGATACATTAGAACTCGAGTTCCAGGTGCTCAATACTTTTTTACAGTTAATTTAGCAACTAGATCAAATGGCATATTACTAAAAAAATTGACACTCTCCGAAATTCAATCGAAACGACAAAGTTGAATTATCCGTTTAAAATAAACGCTTATGTTATTTTGCCTGATCATATGCACATGATAATGACCTTACCCCCAAACGACAGCAATTTTTCATTAAGATGGAGTATGATAAAGGCTTTGTTTTCAAGACAAATTACTTATACAGAATCAATTACCTTAGCAAGGAAAAAGAAAAGAGAGAGGGGTATTTGGCAGAGACGACTTTGGGAGCACCTCATTCGGGATGAAATAGATTACGAACATCATGTGAATTATATACATTTCAACCCAGTGAAACATGGTTATGTCGATAAACCTTCAAATTGGAAATATTCGAGCATCCATAGCTATATACAAAGGGGAATCTTATCTGAGGATTGGGCTTGGGGGAATCCAATTGAATCTAGTGATTTTGGTGAATAGTTGGGAATTGTTGGGCCAAGGCCCAACCTACACTTTAGGACACGTACAAGAGCGATACCAGAAAAAAGCCCGCAATAAACCCGCGAGAAAAATTACTCATTATATATCAGTAAGTTATGGTGGAGGCGGCGGGAATTGAACCCGCGGGAATTTTCTCTAACTTGTTGATATTAATATATCTTATTAAGTGCCCAACATTTTTGGGCTGATTTTGGGTACTTTTGAATGCATCTTTGTCCATGTTTAATTTAGTCTGAAATATCGATTTGATTCACTATTATTTGTTTTATTGACTTCAAATTAGAGGCAATGCAAATAACGACAGTATTTTAGTTATGATTAATTTTCTAATAAATCAAGAGCCACATTGGCAGGAGCTAGAAGAGGACATTTTTCTAAGGCATGATTAAATTCTCTTTCAACGCCAGACTCACCTCCTCGTAAATCAAAATCATTGATATTCTTACCAGATAATTCCACTAATTCATGATAAAGAGAAAACATATCATAATTTAGATTAGATAAAATAACTACCGAACGTTTTTTCTCTAAATCATATAATACAATAGATTGGTACCCTGGTAATTCACCTTGGTGGCCCCAAATATTATCTTCAATGTCCAATTGAATGAGATATTGCTTGTATTTTTGGGTCGTAAGTAGTTTGTCAGATTTAAATACGGCTGCTAGCCATTTATTCAAATCCGAAACGGAAGATATGATAGATCCAGCACCATAAGCAAATACAAAATTAAAGTCTCGTTCGTTTTTTTGTGTCTTTGGGTTTATGGTAACTAAATATGTTTCAGAGTTTGCTTGCTTAGAATTAAAATTTATTGGATAGATTTTTGGTTTAGCCATTGCGCTATGTAGATAGAGTAAATCCTTGAATGAATAATTTGCTTGTGTTCCTGAAAAACTATTATCCATCTTAGCCGGACTAAAAATATTCGCGCTAAGATATTCATCATATGATATCCCCGATACGCTCTCTATAATTAAAGCCAGTAAGTTGTATCCTATGTTGCTGTAATAAGTGCCATCTTCATCTGAGTTTCTTAGATTTTTTTGTAATAATGAATAAGTAATATGTGCATTTTCACCATTGTGGAACAACTGTTGCAATGATTTTTTTTTACCGGCATGGTGGAAGATTGCTTGAGTTCCCTCACTCCAATAGGGCAACGCTGGCAAGCCTGAGCGATGTTCAATTAAATCTCTAACGGTAATTTTTGGCATCCATTCTTGCCAATCATTTGGAAATTGGTTGATGTCTAAGTATGTATTGATTGGGTCGTTTAGGTCAATTTTTCCTTGCTCAGCAAGTTGTAAGATGGCAATTTGAGTAAATATTTTGCTAATTGAGCCGATGGCAAATTGGGTATTTTCATCAAACGTATCGTCATTCACTGGTTCGATTTGAGTTTTCCCATTCTTCGTTTGGCTGATTATCCCTGCAAAGCCCTGTTGTTTAGCATCCTGGACGACTTCATTGAATGGTCGAGCCCATACATTAGTAACAGAAAAAATCGTTGCAATCAGTATTAAAAACAGTTTGTTGGATATTGACATAGTTATTTGGCAAGCAATTCTGGCCTTATATTATACCAAAAAATCACATAAGAGCAATGTGAGTAAAATTAAGCTATATGTTTGGTGCGATATTGCAAATTTTTCTTAGGGATGCAATTTTCTACTCGTATGAAGGTAAACTGATACAACCTAGTCATGTAACTTAATATTAGTGACAGAGTTAGGGCAATCGCATGACTATTTTTGTTTTTGCCTAACTGCCCAATTAACACCTGGGTGGTTAATAATCCTTTGAGCCATTTCTTTATCACTTGTGATCAGTTCTGGAGAAATTAAACCTTCATTTCTAATGTTCTGAATAAACAATTGCTCATGGCTTTCAAGGGGCAGAATCTTTGATAATTGTTCCCTAAGTTCATTGATTCTAGCTGTAGCCCATTCTTTTAGTTCACGAGAGTTTCTTGAGACCGATAATTGATGCATGACAGGGATTAATCGATTGCGTAAATCCGTTAAATCAAAATCTATTTTTTCAGGCACCATGTGAGATAAATCAATTTGAGTCATGGCTAAGTATGTCACAAAAGCCAGTTTTAGTTTTTGCCTATCCAGGGACATTTGAGTTAAAAGGTAATGAGCATCAAACCAGTCACGGCTGGCACTTCGGTCAAATAGTGCAGATAATTTCCCTGCGGCCAGTTCATGAATATCTAAAACTGGACCATTGATATTTTTATATTCGTTAATATTTGGAGATTTCCATTCCACAGGAAATAAAGGCTCGCGATACATAAAGTTGATATCAATTTCAAGAGAGCCGCGTTGCCCTAACAAGCTTGGATAAAACCAAACCATTTTCCCACCGGCATGCCTCATGGGCGCACGATTTCGTTCAAATTGATTTTGCACCATGATTTGCTCAACAGCATCCATAATCATTGGTTTTTCTTCAAGCATCTTTTCACGGGAAAGCGCACCAATGTAGTTAAGATCGATATCAACAGAAAGCCTTGGCAATTGTTCAAAACAGAAAAGATTAAGCGCAGTTCCACCCTTAAGAACCATACGCTCTTTTAAAAAAGGAACGGACATGATTTGTTGAAAAACATCCAGGAGTCGATGAACTTTTTCGAGGTTTTCTGGTTTATAACCGGCTGCTCGAGCATGACTCATGAGTTGTTCTTTAGAATTCAGCATCAGGTTCTTCCCACGATTGATTGATTACAGATAAAGGTAAATAAATATTCCAAGGCTTTACCAGCTCATATTTTTCACCTGTTGTGCCTGAGATATATTGCGCAGCTTTAGGCTTACGTTTAAGGAGGGGTGCTAGTTGCTCATTTGTTACTGCAAAGGCACCTTGACGTTGACTTAAAAAATAACCAACTTTTGCATTTAAACGTGCATTATCCAACTTCAGGCAATAATCAACAACCTGATCAACGTTTAATACAGCAAGGCTGCTTATGGAACGACAAACCTCTTCCCATCCACCACAATGCTCTACTCGATCAAGCGCATCGACAAAGGTCCTGGCTGAATTAGTTACCTTGATATCAATTCCTTGCCTGTTTATCACATCAACATAAGCATCAGAAGCTTGATTTTTTTGTAGTATTATTGGCGTCAAAACCGACTGATACCAATAGCCATCAAACTCGAAGGGTTTGCTCTTTTGTTTGGTAATATAAGTTAACTGACCAAAGCTAGAATATGCTGCTCCTAACAATTCTAATGCTGAGTGATAGCCAATAATGGCGTCTTCGGTTACCTTACCTGCGATAAGATAGGGATCAATCAGCACGCTATCCACCGATTGATTTGGTGGTACTACAGCATATAATTTTCGTCGAATGGATTTGATGCGACCAAGCTTAACATAATATGATAATGCCATTTTCACATTATGTGAGTCACTTTCACCATGAGTTGCTTTAAAAAGCACAAACTCCTCATGACGAAAAACAGGATGTTCATAGAAGAATCGCTCGATTTTCATTTTGCATTAATCTCCAATAGTATATATATTTTATTACCTACTGGAGATTAATGCAATATCATGAGCTGTAATTTAAATCCAGTACTTTCTGATTTGGCGCTGCAATTTTGTGTATATTTATCGTAATTTTATGGGTCTTTTTTTAGGCAGAAAATTTTTTAAATAATAGGCTTAGAAATCTAATAAAAGGGCTCGGTTGATAGGGAGTTGAAAAAAATATTAATATAAATCAGAGTGTTGCGTTCCAGTTTGGTGCATATGCAATACTTGGACGCGGGTTCCGTCCTTAAAAAATATCATTATAAATCAATAAGTTGGTGGAGGCGGCGGGAATTGAACCCGCGACAATTTCTCGTAACTTATTGATTTATATAGCCCTAATTTTCGACTTGCCAATTCTGGGACGTAAATGGGGCATTTTTGTTTCTTTTTCTCTTTCGCCTAAAATCATAAGCCGCAATCTCACATTTAAGCCTATCAACTTGTTAAGTTTTCTATTCTTGCTTCTTTATTTAATGTAACATATAATTTACATTGAGCCGCATAGTGAAATATATATGATACATTAAAGGTTAAGCAATGAGTAAAAAAACACATTTGCCCATTCCCGTACAGAAAGTTTTAAGAATATTGGGCAAGAATATTGGTGATGCGCGTCGCCGTCGTCGGATAGCTATGGAGTTAATGTCTGAGCGCTGCGGTTTTTCTCGCCCCACTTTGTCCAGAATTGAAAAAGGCGATCCAAACGTATCTATGGGTGCTTATGCGTCTGCTCTTTTTGTTTTAGGGATGTCTGAACAACTAGCATCCCTTGCTCATGTCTCTAACGATATTGTCGGGCGTGAACTTGAAGAAGAAAACCTCCCAAAAAGAATTCGAGCGCCACAATCTTATAAAGGGGATGCAAATGAGTAGCCAAGAGATTTATGTTTCGATTGATCTCGGCGAAAACACCTACAAGGTCGGCAAGCTCTGGTTTCATCAACGCGGTGCAAGACAAAGTGCATCTTTTGAATATGATCCTGACTGGCTGAAACATTCGGAAAAGTTCGCTCTTGATCCAGCGCTTCAATTAACCTCTGGCGCATTTCATACAACTCCAGACCAGATATTATTCGGTGCTATTGGTGATTCAGCACCTGATCGCTGGGGTCGTGTGTTGATGCGCCGAGCAGAAAGTATGCGCGCTAAATCAATGTCAGAGACAACAAGAACACTGTCAGAAGTCGATTATCTTTTAGGCGTTAATGATGAAGCTCGTCAGGGCGCACTGCGTTTCTCGCTACAAGATGGCGGACCATACTTAACGCCAAAAGATAAAGAAAGCATACCACCTTTAATCAGCCTACCTCGATTACTTTCTGCAACGGAACATTATCTTAATGACGAGGAAACAGCTGAAGATTTGAAAATATTATTGGCACCTGGGTCCTCTCTTGGTGGAGCTCGGCCGAAAGCATCAGTCAGAGATAAAGACGGTCATCTTGCAATTGCTAAATTTCCAAAAAAAGATGATGAATTTAACGTGGTTGTCTGGGAGGCTGTTGCGCTGAGGCTTGTAGAAAAAGCGGGTATCAATACAGCCGATTGGCGTCTGGAAACAATCATGGATAAACCAGTGCTGCTTTTGCGCCGTTTTGACCGTCAAGCAAGCCATCGCATTCCATTCTTATCTGCAATGAGTATGTTAGGCGCAAAGGATAATGATCCCCATAGCTATCTTGAAATCGCTTACGCCATCACTCAACACGGTGCAAGTCCAAACAGTGATTTAGAAGAGCTGTGGCGGCGTATCATCTTTACCGTGCTGATTTCAAACACAGACGATCATTTAAGAAACCATGGTTTTTTATATGAACGTCATAAAGGTTGGAGATTGTCACCTGCCTATGATATCAACCCAACCCCCGTTGAAATGAAAGCACGGATGTTATCAACGTCGATAGATTATGATGATCCAACGGCTTCTATTGATTTAGCAATATCCGTTATAAAGGAGTTTCGGATAAAAAAAACAAGAGCACTTGAAATTATAAAAGAGGTTGCGATGGCCGTCAGTGAATGGCGAGCTGTTGCTAGCCAATTTGGATTGACAAAAAGGGAGATTGATCGCATGGCCTCAGCTTTTGAGCATGAAGATTTGAAGAAGACAAAGTATTAGCAGTCATGGATGTTCACTCCGAACACATAGTTAAGTTATAAGGGTAGATTATAAGTGGTGTTACTCAAACACAACTTCTTTGGGATCGAAAGCATCAGGATCAAATTCATCATGGACCCACTCAAGCATTTCTTCATGTTCTTCATGCGCTGGATCTTTTATGGCTTCTAAAAAGTGCTCGTAACCCCAGATACCACCTATGTCTTCTGGCGGACAGGCACGTTTGCCTGCGGTACAGACGGGGTAGAGTTGATTGGGTTTTGGATCAATTATTTTTTCAAAAAGAATTTCATGTTCCCAGTTATCACCAAAATCATATGTATAAATCATTTTTTGTTTAGGCGCTAAAAAGTTGATGACTTGGTAGTCCCACTCGGCTTTAGTTTCCATTGTTCCGAACCCATCTTCTGATGGAACGCCAAAGATAAGGGGCTCTGAATTCTTATCTTGCTTGATGCAAAAGTCATGTAAATGTTCATCACACCAACCCATGGCTATTTGAATGATTAAATGTAAATCTTCAAAAGTGCTGTCACTAGGAATTTGGACTCGGCGCCAAATAGATGGCTTAGAGTGCTTTAGGGAAATTTTAAACTGCAAAATTTGGTCTATCATTAGGACGTAAGAAATAAAAGGTGGTGTGCTGATAATACCAGATCTAGGCGATATAGAATAGCAACATTGCTGTTTGTTGATCATAAATCGGTGACTGTTAAAAAAGCTGGTTTTTAGGCACCTCCATTTTTCGTCCAAATACGGTCAGAAATAGAACTGCAAACCTGGCGCATGTATTTAAGTTTAGTGGTGGGGAATAATTGGGGCAAAAAAATATTAAATGGTAGGCGTTAAAACTCAGAATCATGGACTATGATTGGTTTTATTAGAGGAGTTATTCAAATAAATCAATCGTTTGCAAACTAGAGACGTGCATAAGTCATAATACGGACGAGGGAACCGTCCTTAAGAAAAATTATTATAAATCAATAATTTGGTGGAGGCGGCGGGAATTGAACCCGCGTCCGTTGATCCTCTGCCTTCAGTTCTACATGCTTAGCCATGTCATTTAAATTTAACCGCTTCCCCCTCCGACTGGCAGGATGGTTGGCAGTGATTCTTCTTAATTTCGCTAGTTGGCCGAAGAAACTCCAATTAACTAGCTTATCTAGTTGACCGCTGGGTCTGAATCAATAAGCGAACTCAGGCAGCGGGGTGTCAGGTTTAGTGACACACGGCGAAACAAAATTAAGGCTTATGCAGCCATTAATTGAGCTTCTTCAAACTTTTCGTTTGCAGTTATATTTAGTGAGTCTGATTTTCGAGAGAGCTCATTCTCGGCATGCACTTCCGGTTTTGCAACCCACGTCGAAGCCAGGTCGCCCCCATAGAAAGGTGTCACTAATATTATAACACAAAATAAATTATTCTAAAAATAAAGCTTGTTAAGAACCGCCATCATTTTGCTTTGCTTTTGACGTTATTGGAAGACTACTGAAGTAATTTATTCATTATTGTCAAGCAATTAGCAAAAAGATGGGTTAAAATTATAAGATACACAATAAAAATTTATGACGGATGAACAAACAAGAGCAAAAAATCCAACACCGATTGCTCCTTCAGCTGTTGTCCAATGGCAAACGAGGTGCGTTGATAAACATTATCACGGGCTCCTATGTTACGTGGTATTTTGCTATGACAATGGAATCTAAGGTCTATTTATATATTTGGCTTAGCCTTTTGTATGTGTTTAGCACCATCCGCTATGTAATTAGCGCAAAAGGGGAGCAAGTTGATGATTTTGACCGGCTGCGATTTTATTTTGTCTTATTTGCGATAAATATCTTTATCAATGGACTGATCTGGGGTGGGCTTTATCCATTTTATTTTTCTCAAATGTCGGTCTATCAACAATTTTTTATCATCTTGATTATGGTGGCAGGGATCACCATTTCTATTTTGTCTTTGAGTGCGAGTAAGCTCTGCTTTTATTTGTTTGCAATACCCATTGTTATGCCTCTTTGGCTATTATCCCTGATGGGGGAAACGGTCGACCACCTATTTTTTAGCGTGGGCTTAACCATGTATATATTCATCGTTGGTTATTTATTCCATACCAACCACCATCGATTGGTGAGTAATATTAATCTGCTTGCTCAGCAAGATCAGTTAATCCATGATTTACGGCTCATGAACGAGCGATTAGGCGTTGCTTCAATGACCGACTCGCTAACCCGATTGGCGAATCGAGGGTATTTTAATGAACAATTAAGTAAAGATTGGATGCGAAGCAAGCGAGCGCGGTTGCCCATTTCTTTGTTAATTATCGATATTGATTTTTTCAAGGAATATAATGATCACTATGGGCATGTTAAAGGGGATGCGGTTTTAAAAGCAATTGCCGATATATTAAAAGATGTTGTTGTCCGAGATACTGATTTGTCAGCACGTTATGGTGGGGATGAACTAGCGGTGATTTTATATAATACTGATTTGGAGGGAGCCCAGTGGGTTGCAGCCCAAATTATTGAGGAAGTACAAAGGCGGGCAATTTACCATGAGCAATCACCTTACAAGCAAATGACTGTCAGTATTGGTATTGCAAGCATATTACCATCGCTTAATAATGATCAACAGCTCCTTCTTATTCAAGCCGATCGCGCTTTATATGATGCCAAAGCTAATGGGCGAAACTGTTATTCGATTTACCAATGATCACGAAGATGTAGCCATCAGCGGATGCCACTATGCTTAAGAAGCGCATCCACCGTAGCCATTCTTCCTCTAAAGGATAAGTAAGCTTCCTTTGCAGTCTGGCTGCTACCAGTCTCCAATATAAAATGGAGAAAATCACGACCACTGTGGGAATTAAATATGCCATCTTCTTCAAATCGGGAAAATGCATCACTGGATAAAACTTCTGCCCACTTGTAGCTATAATACCCTGCAGAATATCCACCACCAAATATATGGCTGAAGCTATTCACAAAGCGGTTATAATCGGCAATGGGAACAACGGAAGTCGATTCACGCACATCGCTGAGAATCCCTTCAATTTGGCCAGGACCATTCTTTGGATCAAATTCACTATGAAGACGAAAATCAAATAAAGAAAATTCGAGTTGTCTTACCATAGCCATTGCTGATTGAAAATTTTTCGTCGCCCAGAGCTGGTCAAACATAGTTACCGGCAATGTTTCACCTTTTGTCACATGCTTGCTAATCAGATCAAGAGCGCTTTGTTGCCAGCACCAATTCTCGAAAAACTGGCTCGGTAGTTCCACCGCATCCCATTCAACCCCATTAATACCAGAAGCACTGTAGTAATCCACTTTTGTAAGTACATGATGTAAACAATGACCAAATTCATGAAAAAGTGTTAACACTTCATCATGTGATAAGCAGGATTCCTTTTTGTCTGTTTTTGCAAAATTGCAATTAACGGTGGCAATAGGATATTGAATGGACCCATCGGGTAACAAACAACGGCTTTGTAACGTTGCCATCCAGGCGCCACCTCGTTTGTTTGACCGAGCAAACAAATCCATGTAAACAATGCCTCTTAAATTCCCCTTATCATCAACCATTTGATAACAATTCACATCGTTATGCCAAACTGAAGGCGGCTCCATTTTGTTGATTTGAATGCCATACAATCGTTTAATGATTTCAAACATGCCCTCTAAAACTTTTGACAATGGAAAATAAGGACGTAAATCTTCTTGTGAAAGATGATAGCGATGTTGTCGTTTTTTTTCTGATATGTAAGCGATATCCCAAGGGTTGATGTGTTCGAATCCCAAATTTTGTTGGGCAAACGATTCTAGTTGCTTAAACTCGACACGCGCTTGGTGATAGGCACGGGAATTCAGGTCAGTTAAAAAATCCATGACTTCCTGTCTATTTTTAGCCATTTTGTCGGCTAAGGAATAGTCAGCATAAGTTTCAAAACCAAGCAATTTTGCTAACTCTTGGCGAAGTGCCATAATTTCATAAATAATCGGACCGTTATCAAATTTTCCTGCTGAAGGACCTATGTCAGAGGCACGTGTCATATAGGCGTGATAAATGTTTTCACGCAATATACGATCTTCTGCATAGGTTATGACGGCATAGAAGCAAGGAAATTCTAAGCTAAGCATATAACCTGTTTCGCCCCTAGAAGAAGCAAGTTGTTGGGCGGCCTCAATTGCATGAGCAGGCATACCTTTCAATTCGTCTTTACGTTCAACATGATAATAATAGTCTTGCGTGGCATCCAACACATTATTTTCAAATTGATTTGACAATTCACTGAGACGTGTTTGAATTTCTTCGAACCGTTTTTTATTTGCTGAGTCCAGGGCGACGCCCGATAACTTAAAGCTTCTTAAGCTGTCATGAATAATTTTTTTTTGTGTATGACTTAATTTTCCGATATCAATCGAGCATATGGCGTTGTAGAGATCCTCGTTTTGACCGACAGTTGCTTCATAGGCTGTTAGCTTTGCTAGGCTTTTTTGGTAGCAGACGCGTAAGTCGTCGCTATTAACAACCGCATTGAGCTGGGCGATGGGCGCCCAATGTTTTTCGACATTATTCTCCATCCATTCAAGCGGTTGCATCAGGTTATCCCAAGTATAATGATGATGCTCACGAATAATGTCATTAATCTGATCGAGGTTAGATTGCAGCAATAAAGAAAGCTGGTTGACAAATTCCTTGGTATCAAGGTTGTCTAGTTTTGGTAGTGGCATAGTTATCGGCATATTTTATCTCAATTGCTTAGGTTGAGGGCTAACGCTATTTCCCCAAGATAACAGGTTACTCTCTATGCTATGTTAGCATTGAAGTAGTTCGGGCTCCAGCTCTTTCCTATCCTTATTGAATATATCCCCAAGTTACTTCAAAATGAGTTTTTGAAGTAACTTGGGGCTGGAACCATCCTAGCTGACAGGGCTCTTTGTGAATTATAAACGTACCATCGGGAGGAATCATGTCTAGAGCGATTGTTTGGTTTCGGCAAGATCTGCGCTTACAAGATAACCCTGCTTTAGCCAAAGCCTGTGACGAGCATGAACAAGTGATGTGCCTATATATCCTTGAAGATATCCAAACTGTCCCAATTGGCGGAGCACAACAATGGTGGCTACATCACTCGATTATAGCTCTGCAACAGCAGTTGCAAAGTCATGGGCTTGTTTTAACGCTTAGGTTAGGAAATGCAGAAGATATTTTGTGCCAGTTAGCTCAGGAAAATCAAATCCAAGCGATTTACTGGAATCGATTATATGAGCCGGCCCATCAAGCGCGTGATACTAAAATCAAGGTTAATCTACAGAATAAGGGCATCGATGTCTTCAGTTTTAATGGATCGTTACTGAATGAACCGTGGACAGTCAAAAATCAAGCCGGTGATTTCTTTAAAGTGTATACCCCTTTTTGGAAACAATGTTTGCGGCAAATGGATGTTTCAAAAGACCTTTCGGTTAAATCTTGGCCTAAGCCAATAAAATGTGACAGTGAGCAATTAGAAAACTGGCATTTATGCCCAACCAAACCCAATTGGGCAAAGGATTTTGCTCGATATTGGCAGCCAGGGTCTGATGGTGCTTGGCAAAAATTAATCACTTTTTTAGAAACACATCTCAATGATTACCAACATGCAAGGGACTGCCCGAGCCTAATGGCAACTTCCCGATTATCGCCTCACTTGCATTTTGGGGAGATAAGCCCCGCGCAAATTTGGCGTGCAACGCAAGATTTAAAAAATGATCCTGCTATAAACCACCAATCTGTTGAGCATTTTCTAGCTGAATTGGGTTGGCGTGAATTTTCTTATCATTTGTTGTATCACTTTCCAGCGTTAAATACGGATAATTTTCGAAGAGAATTTGATGCGTTTCCTTGGCAGGATAATCAAGAAGCCTTGCGGTGTTGGCAGCAGGGTAAAACGGGGTATCCCATCATTGATGCTGGCATGAAGGAGTTGTGGCAAACAGGCTATATGCACAATCGAGTGCGTATGATTGTGGCATCTTTTTTGACCAAAGATTTACTAATTGATTGGCGACAAGGTGCCACTTGGTTTGATGATACATTATTAGATGCTGATCAAGCGAACAATTATGCCAGTTGGCAATGGACAGCAGGTTGTGGCGCTGATGCAGCGCCTTATTTTCGGATTTTTAATCCCATATTGCAGGGCGAAAAGTTTGATCCAGAAGGTCATTACGTTCGACGATTTATTCCAGCATTGACTAATGTGCCAAACAAATGGCTGCATAAACCTTGGCTTGCACCTGAATCGGAACTACCCATACAATTAGGGAGAGACTACCCGATTCCGATCGTTGATCATCAGCAAGCAAGGAAGACCGCCTTGCAATATTATGGAAAACTCAAACAGGATAAATAGCCATTGTAGGGGGCATTTTATAACAGCACCGTCGTTGCGAGCTTATGATAAAAATTGTCTGGGATAACGAAAAATCATGATACTTAAGCAGTGACTTCAGAAATGCCATTGTCGCTTGCAACAATGACTTTGTCGGCAACCCGCTGCGCAAATAGTCCATTATCAACAACACCGGTGATGGCTTTTATATTACGTTCCATTTCCATGGGGTTGGTAATGGTCAGATTGAAAACATCAAGGATGATATTACCATTGTCTGTGACAAAGCCTTCGCGATACTCTGGGTTACCCCCCAGTTTGACAATTTGACGGGCGACATAACTTCTAGCCATCGGGATAACTTCCACCGCGACAGGGAACTCACCTAAGCGCTTGACCACTTTACTATCATCGACAACGACAACAAACTCTTTTGCTACGGTGGCAATAATTTTTTCTCGGGTTAGTGCACCACCACCCCCTTTGACTAGCTCCCGAAATGAATTGACTTCATCAGCTCCATCAATATAAATAGGAACACTGGTGGCAACATTTAAATCGATGACATTGATTCCATGTTGACGTAGCCGCTCTTCTGTTGCCACAGAACTAGCCACACAGGAATCGATACGGTGTTTTATTGATGCTAAAGCGTCGATAAAATAATTGACAGTTGAACCGGTTCCAACACCCACAACCATATCATCTTTTATCAATGATAACGCATGCTCAGCCGCTTTTTGTTTTTTTTGATCCATGACACTTCCTAACGCATTAAATTTTGTTTGATGATATCAACTACTTCAGTCCCTTTGCCATTAATAATGGCGCGCAACATAAATAAACCAAAGCCTTTTACTTCTTCTGCTGTGACAGTAGGAGGCATTACCAGTTCGTTGCGGTTAACTTTCACATCAACTAGAAAAGGCCCTTCTGTTGACAAGGCGTGTTGAATCGCAGATTCTAATTGATTTGCTTCGTCAACATGGATGCTCTTTATGCCTACGGCTTTAGCCACTTCCGCGAAATTAGGGTTCGTTAAACTGGTACCATATTCGAGCATACCGCTAACTCGCATTTCCATCTCAACAAAGCCTAAGGTGCTATTGTTAAAGACGATGAGTTTAATGGGAAGCTGATATTGATGCAAGGTTAAAATATCCCCCATTAGCATCGAAAATCCCCCATCACCGCACAAGGCGATGACTTGGCGATTGGGGGCTGCTTTTTGCAATCCGATTGCTTGAGCCATGGCGTTGGCCATTGAACCATGATTAAAGGAACCAAATAAATTACGTTTGCCATTCATGGATAAATAACGGGCAGCCCAGACGGTCGGTGTCCCGACATCACAAGTAAATAAAGCGTCTTCATCAGCATATCGATCGATGAGATGAGTGAGATATTGTGGGTGAATGATATTTGATTTGTCAAAGGTAGCTAACAAATCCAAGTCCTTGCGTGACTTTTGATAATGGGATGTGCATTTCTGTAAAAAGAGGACATCTTGCCGTTGTTGTACCAATGGGAGTAATGCATCGATGGAATCACGGACGTCTCCGACGACACTGTAATCAACCCGGCAACGTTTCCCCAATTGGCCACCGCGGTGATCGATTTGAATAATGTGGGCTTTTTCTGGATAAAATTGACGATAGGGAAAACTTGTCCCAAGTAAAAGCAAGGTGTCGCATGTTTCCATGGCATGGTAGCCAGACGAGAATCCGATTAGACCGGTCATGCCAACGTCAAAAGGATTGTTTGGCTCAACATAGGGTTTCCCTCTTAATGTATGGATAATCGGTGCCTGTAATTTATGAGCCAACGAAACAAGTTCTCGGTTGGCATGACGAGCACCATGACCCGCAAAAATGGCAACTTTTGGCGAAGCATTTAGTTTTTCTGCAATGGTTTGTAGTCCATGAATGTCAGGGGTGAGTTGGCGATGTAGGGGCCAGAGAAATGGTTCTGCTTTGGTGTTTGGCATCTTAGTCATTGCCATGTCGCCCGATATAATAAGAACAGCCACGCCTTTCTCACCAATCGCGGCTTGCATGGCATTGTGTAGAAGATGGGGTAATTGAGAGACTGAAACCAATCTTTCGCAAAATACAGTGCAATCAGCAAACAATGCTTTCGGATTAGTTTCCTGAAAATAACCACTACCAATTTCAGAGGAAGGGATATCTGCTGCTATAGCTAAGACGGGGGCATGCGAACGGTGGCAGTCATATAGCCCGTTGATCAAATGCATATTTCCAGGACCGCAGCTGCCAGCACAAACGCTAAGCTTTTCCGTTAATTGAGCTTCAGCACCGGCTGCGAAGGCTGCAACCTCCTCATGCCTTGTATGCACCCACTCAATGGATTTTCTCTTTTGCAATGCACTGGAAAAAGCATTTAGGGAGTCGCCAACAATGCCATAAATTCGGCTAACGCCTGCTTTTTCCAATGATTCAATTATATAATCAGCAACGTTTCCCATCGTGATACCTTATTCAAGTGAAGGTGGTTCAATGGGAACCTCAGCGGATTCAATCGAGTCGGCTGTCGAAGAAGTAGACGGTCTATCGCTTCGCGGTTTAGATGGCCCACTGCTACTTCCACCACCACCGTAGCTTCGAGAGCCACTCGCACCACTACTTTCGTTATCGTACGCATGATAATACGATTCAGACGAATTATAATAACGGCGGGGTGATTCATCTTCCCTGAATAAACTTTCACAACCCGTTAATAGGATTGGTAAAGTGATAGCAGCTGAGAGAGAAAGTACTTTTATTGTTTTCATCGCGCTTCCTTGTTTTTTTCTATTCTTTTCTTAAGCTTAGACTGAGATTTTAAAATTGTAAAATTCTCAACGACACCCAAGATATTTCAAAATGCTGGTTTTTAGTCGACTCAGTTCTTTTGCTCATCAGCGGGATAAATTGGAATTATTCATTAATTCTCGCATTTTGAATGATCACGGGTATAATCATCAACTAGGTTATTATTTGGATGTATACGATGATTTATGACAATATTTTACAAACCATTGGCAAAACCCCAGTCGTCCGCATTAATCGCGTGGGCAAAGCGTTGTCTTGTAATTTGTATGCGAAATGTGAATTTTTTAACCCTGGCGGATCCGTTAAAGATCGCATTGGCTATGAAATGGTAATTCGTGCCCAGGAGTCAGGGCAGATTAAACCGGGCGACACTTTGATTGAGCCCACCTCGGGAAATACTGGGATTGGTTTGGCTTTAGCAGGTGCGGTGCTAGGCTATCGCGTGATAATTACCATGCCTGAAAAAATGAGCCAGGAAAAGCAAGTTGTTTTAGAGCGACTAGGGGCAATTATTTATCGTACACCCACTGAGGCAGCATGGGATAGCCCAGAGAGTCATATTTCACTTGCTAAACGGCTTCATAAAGAAATTGAAAACTCCCATATACTTGACCAATATGGCAACGAAAATAACCCAAATGCGCATTACTTTGGTACGGCTGAAGAGATCATTGCTGATTTTGGCAAGGATTTGCATATGGTCGTCATGGGGGTAGGGACTGGTGGAACCATCACTGGGGTGGCTAAACGCTTAAAAGAATATAATCCCGAAATTCAGATTATTGGCGCCGATCCGGTTGGCTCTATTCTGGGCGGAGGGGATACAGTGGCGTCTTATCAGGTAGAAGGCATCGGGTATGATTTTTTTCCAGATGTTTTAGACAATCAATTGATCGATCGGTATATCAAAACCACGGATGAAGAATCATTTGCATTGGCACGTCGACTTATCCGTGAAGAAGGCTTATTGATTGGTGGTTCCAGTGGTGCGGCCATGATGGCAGCTTTAGAAGCTGCGAAAGACTTGCCAGCTGGTCAAAACTGCTTGGTCATTTTACCGGACTCTGTTCGCAATTATATGTCTAAATTCATATCCGATAAGTGGATGACGGAACATGGTTTTTCGGTGTAGGCACGCAAAAAGAATTCTATGGGGCAAAGACCCCATAGAATGACAAGCGTTATTCTTTCTTAAAGCGGTTTAACAGGTCGACTATTTCAATTGGCATAGGGAAAATGATGGTCGAGGATTTATCTCCGGCAACCAGAGAAAGGGTTTGCAGATATTTCAATTGCATTGACGTGGGTTCTTTTGCCAGAATTTCTGCTGCTTCTCTTAGTTTTTCAGCCGCTTGCATTTCGCCTTCCGCATAGATAATCTTGGCTCTTCGTTCCCTTTCAGCCTCAGCTTGTTTGGCAATAGCACGAATCATGCTTTCATCGATATCCACATGTTTAATTTCGACGTTTGAAACTTTTATGCCCCAACCATCAGTTTGTTCATCAAGTATTTTCTGAATATCGCTATTTAACTTTTCACGTTCAGCTAGCATTTCATCGAGCTCATGCTGACCTAGCACAGAGCGTAAAGTCGTTTGGGCTAACTGACTGGTTGCTTCAAAATAATTTTCCACCTGAATGACAGCATAGGAGGGGTTTACTACCCTAAAATACAGGACTGCATTAACTCGAACAGACACATTATCACGCGAGATAACATCTTGGCTTGGTACGTCCATGACGATGGTTCTCATGTCCACTCTAACCACTTGTTGGATTATCGGAATGATGATCACTAATCCTGGCCCTTTTGTTTTCCAATATCGTCCTAACATGAATACAACACCCCGTTCATACTCACGAAAAACCCGGAAGGCTGAAATGATTAAAACAGCAATCACTGCCATAAAAAATGTAAAAAAGACGCCCATATTTCACTCCTTTATGATTTGATAGGTTTGACCTCAACCGTTAGTCCATCCACCCCAACAATGATTAGAGTCTGATTAATCTTCACCGGGTTTTTCGTTTTTGCTTGCCAAATTTCACCACCGACTTTGATTTGGCCAATTGAATCAAAGTCTTCGAGAGCAACAGCTGATTGATTGATCAATCGTTCGGTGCTATTAAATTTTTCCTGCTCCCTTGATCGCAGCATCATACCGAGAAATACCACAAAAATAGCTAAATTTGCAGCAGCCATGCCGAGAATAGCCGGTAATGCAATTTGGTAGGCATCCAAGTCAGTATCCATCAACAAAATTGACCCAAAGATAAATGCCACAGTGCCACCAAGACCAAGAATTCCAAAGCTTGGGGTGAAAATTTCAGCGATAATAAATGCTATTCCTAGAAATATAAGGCCAAGTCCTGCATAGCTGATGGGTAATAGTTGCAAAGCGTATAACGCAATAAGCATTGCCACACCACCAACGACACCTGGAATGATTGCCCCCGGATTGAATAACTCAAAAAAGATCCCATAAATGCCAAGTAATAATAACAAATAGGCAACGGTTGGGTCGGTGATAATTAATAGCATTTTCATTCGCCAATCAGGCTCGAAATCAACGATTTTTGCCGATTTAGTTTTTAAAACGATTTGACGACCGTCTTGTTCAACCTGTTGACCATCAATTTTCGCCATGAGTTCGTCAACATCATTGGCAATAAGGTTAATAACGCCGTTCTCTAATGCTTCTCGAGCGGTTAAGGTAGCCGCTTCGGTGATCGCCTTTTCAGCAAAATTTGCATCCCTTTTACGCAATTGAGCAAGAGAGCGTATGTAGGCAACTGCATCATTGGTAACTTTGCTTGCCATGGCCGATTCAGCTTTGTTTTTTTTATCGTCTTTTTTATTGTTGCTAGGTAATAAACCACCGCCAGTCAATGATACCGGTGTTGCTGCACCAAGATGGGTGCTGGGGGCCATCGCTGCAACTGTCGAGGCATAGACGATATATGTGCCAGCACTGGCTGCACGAGCGCCATTGGGAGCCACATAAGTGATAACGGGAACGTCAGAGGTTAAGATGGACTGGATAATAAGTCGCATCGATTTATCTAAACCACCGGGTGTGTTAATGACAATTAATATGGCTTCAGAATCTTGGCCTTCTTTTATGCCCCGACTGATATAATCAGCCGTTGCGGGGCCTATGCCTCCATCGACCGTTAACCGAGTCACTTTATTTGCATGCAAAGCAAATGATTGCATAAAGATCAATAAGAACAATAAATAGGCGTTGGTGCGCATTTTAAATCCTTTAAAATGGGATTTATTCACAAAAAGCCGTTTTAGGCTTTGACATTAGCAAACACTGTTGTACCATAATTCTTAAGGCCTGCTGCTTGTGTGCAACATCCCTGCCTTGTTAGTTATCTGGTCGCAGGCCTCTTTTTAATGTATAGTCCACAACAGTCATTTTTTCTACCACCTGGCAAATCCTATTCCAGCTTTCTAGCCATCGAGTAACCCATTTCACAAAAATCTCTAACGGGTTAACCACTTGAACGTAACATGATTACTAAGAAAGCAACAAAGCCTATTAAACCTAAAGCAAGAAGCGCCATAGTGTAAGCACTTTTGTTTAAATTCTCTTTGCTGAATTTGTCGGGTTGACTGCGGATAGAGCGGTATAAAATGACGACAATGACGATACCTAGAATGATTAATAAAATTTGCGTTAATGTTTGCATGATAGTGTCCTCTTAGCATTCAAAGGCAAAAGCATCTGAGTGCATGTTATTAGCTGACAGGCCATGGTGGACTAGCTGATCGCGAATCGAGTACACCAAAGGAAATGGCCCTGATATGACAAATTGAGCTTGACTGAGAAAGTCTTTATTAGTTTTCAAAACTTCCTTAACTAACAAATTTTCTTTCTTATTATCCAGCAACGTTTTTACTTTAAATTGTTTCACGTGATTTTGCCATTGACAGACCAGTTGTTGCTGATAGATATCGCAGGCCTCCCGAGCCCCCCAAAATAACATCATTTGCCTTGAGTCATCATGCGCTAGCATTTCTTCTATCATGGCCTTAATTGGGGCAAAGCCAGTGCCTCCGGCGATGAAGACTATTGGTTTTTGGGGGTCTAAATTACCCAAATAGCACTCACCAAATGGCAACGAAATTAAACAGCTCCCATGTTGTTTTAAATGAGCAAATAACGGTTGATGATAAGGGTCGCCACCACTATGACGAATATGGAGTTCATAATAGTGCCCCCCCAAGGGGGCATTGGCAATTGAAAAGCTTAATGCCTCTTCTTGAAGTAAGATATTTAAGTACTGACCTGACTGATAGTCAATGAAGATATCTGGATTGAGCTTTATTTGGATGATTGAGTTAGTCAGTGGGCTAATTTGAATCAGCTTTGCTTGGCATTGTTTGGTCATTTTTCGTCGAGCCCTAAATGCGGCCAGTATGCATCAACTAGCTGAATAATATCCTTATCCATCGTAATAGCTTCTCCCCAATCACGATCCACTTCACCGGGCCATTTATTCGTTGCATCCATGCCCATTTTTGAGCCTAAGCCGGATTTAGGTGAGGCAAAATCAAGATAATCAATGGGCGTGTTTTCAACCAAGACAGTATCTCGAGCTGGATCCATGCGGGTGGTGATAGCCCAGATGACTTCCTTCCAATCACGTGCGTTAACATCGTCATCACAGACGATCACAAATTTAGTATACATAAATTGACGTAGGAAGGACCACACGGCCATCATGACGCGTTTGGCGTGTCCTGGGTATTGCTTTTTAATGGTGACAACGGCCAATCGATAAGAGCATCCTTCAGGAGGTAAGTAAAAATCAACAATTTCAGGGAATTGTTTTTGCAACAACGGAATAAATACCTCATTCAAGGCAAGACCTAGAACGGCTGGTTCATCCGGTGGTCTGCCCGTATAAGTGCTATGGTAAATTGCATCCTCTCGCATATACATTTTGTCGACGGTAAAAATGGGAAAGGACTGAACTTCGTTATAATAGCCAGTGTGGTCACCAAAAGGGCCTTCTGGTGCTTCTTTTCCGGGCTCAAGATAGCCTTCCAGAATGATTTCAGCACTGGCAGGCACCTGCAATGCATTGGTTTGACAATCGATAAGATGAGTCCGTTGCCCCCTTAACAATCCAGCAAAAGCATATTCGGATAAGGTGTCCGGAACCGGAGTGACAGCACCTAATATCGTTGCTGGATCGGCACCAAGCGTCACAGAAAGAGGGAAACGTTCACCCGGGAATTCTTTTTGCCAGGCTTGATAATCGAGAGCGCCGCCTCGGTGGGATAACCACCGCATAATAAGCTGGTTTTTGCTGATTAATTGCTGGCGATAAATGCCGATATTTTGCCGCCCACCTTGTGGCCCTTGTGTGGTTACTAGCCCCCAGGTAATCAATTTGCCAGCATCTTTTGGCCAACACGTTTGAATAGGTAATTGGGTTAAATCCACCTCATCACCACTGTAAACACGGCTTTGACAAGGTGCTTTACTGACAATCTTTGGTGCCATGTTAAAAGCTTGTTTTAGCAAAGGCAGTTTTTCAAAGGCATCTTTAAAGCTTTTGGGAGGTTCCGGTTCTTTTAAAGCTGCCAGCAAATGTCCGATGTCTCTGAGCGCTTGTATATTTTCGGCTCCCATTCCTAAAGCCACTCGTTCAACTGTGCCAAATAAATTACCCAAGACAGGCATTGAATGCCCTTTGGGTTGCGTAAATAAAACGGCAGGCCCATTTTGCTGCAGCAATCGGTCACAGACAACAGTCATTTCCAAATGGGGGGAAACGGGGTAGTCTACCTGTTTAAGTAGCCCACGTTGCTCTAATTGCTTAATAAAGTCTCTTAAATCAGTGTATTTCATTCACGAAAATAAGGATAAAATAAGCAGAAGTATCGCATATCCATGGGAGTAAGGAAACCTTTGTCATTGCATCGATGGGTTAATCTGTTCACCGAAACCCGTGATCATTTTGAAATAACAAGGGTATAATTAGGATATTGGACCATAACCAAATTTTGTCCCGACCTTGGGTTTTTCATAAATCCTTATGATATTTAGGTCAGCAACCGTGAGTAAACCATGGCGTTTTTAGATAAATTAGAAAAAGCAATTGATAAATTTTACGCCTTACTACCAAGGCAAAAGCCGAATGAGGAATTGATTGTAAACACCAAAGTAATTGCTCATCGAGGGGCGCATAACCCTTCCCAAGGGATTGTTGAAAATACGCTACTTGCTTTTGATCGCGCAGTTGAACTAGGCTCTTGGGGCATCGAGTTTGATGTGCAATGCACGGCGGATGGCGTGCCTATCGTGCATCATGATTTAGATTTTAAGCGTTTATTTCAACGAGATGAGCGAATTGATCAGATAAAATGGGCACAATTTGAAAACATGTTGCCTGAGGTACCCACTTTAGAGCAGGTCATAGAAACGTATCGCCATAAGCAGAAGCTCTTTATTGAGATTAAGGAGTCATTTAATCAGTATGACAAATTAGTTTCACTGCTATCGCATCTGAAGCCTACTGAAGACTACTACATCATTAGCTTAGATGAAGCGAGTTTACGACCTTTGAAATTAATCCCGCGAGAAGCGCAATTGCTAATTCCAGTTCATAATAATGTGAAGAAATTCTGCCAATTTGCCTTAGAAAAGTCCTATGGGGGCGTGCTGGGCCACTATTTATTTTTAACCAATCGGCAAATCCAGCGGTTAATCCTGGCTAATAAAATATATGGCGTTGGCTTTGTTGAATCCAAATTTAGCTTGTATCGTGAGGTGTCTCGCCACATTCCTTGGATATTTACCAATAATGTTGCAGACGTTATGCAATGGTTAGAGAAATTAAAAGCAGAAAACCTGGGTTAAGCCATAAGTTATACCCAGGTTTTTAGAATTATGACTTTTTACGGAAAAGTTGCTTAACTTTTTGAGTAGAAAGCATATCGTCAGCTGTAATTGCAATGGCAGCTAATTCGTCAGAGCCTGTATTGTATTCGCAGAAAGTAACGCCTTCTTCTTCTTCAGGCATTGGGGAACCAGAAAGAGATTTTAAAGAATCATTTGCTTGACCAACGGCGTCATCATAGTCTTCACTTTCAACTGGGCCAATCAAAAACGCCCACTCGTTGTCGGTGTCATAATTGCTGGTTTCCATGCCAATGTATAAATTGAAATCAATTGGTAATACCATTGAGATACCTTGCGCTTGAATCGCTTCAACGCCTGGGCAACGATCTGCTTGATGAGCGCCAGCAAATGTTGTTGCAGCTAAAGCCATTGCGCCAACGAATGTAGCTGCTTTGCTAAATAATTTCATGTTTAACATCTCCTTGATTATTTCTTAAGATTTATCTCACAAAAACAAGATAATCGCGTGAAGACTACCAAGGTGTAGCGTTGAATGCAAGTCATAAAACAGAGTTATATGACATTTAATGCTACATATGGCGTCAATAGGCATCGTGCGGGTAATAAAACCCACGATATATTACCATAAAATATAAAATTTGAACATTTTTTTATGGGTTCGTGCTTAAGATCCAAACGTTATTTTGCCAAATATAAACAGCACGTTGCCAATCCCTCGTCTACCGGGAATATACGTTGCATAAGCAGTCACGGTTTTGGTGCCAAAACTGACTAGTGGCAAAACGCCTGGGAAGGGGCGACCTTTGTTGAGGTCGGCTCTTGCGGTAATGATGGCTGTATATCCCAGCCCCAATTCAAATGGGGTTTGGCCAATTTCCCAAACCTTGAAATAGGCATAGCCTATGTTAGGCTCCAGATTTTTATGCGAATCAAGAAAGACCAGTCCATAATAGCCATGCCAATTATGTTTTTCATCGTAGAACCCTCTGCCCAATCCCCCACCCCAGGCTTTCTCATTATAGGTTTTAATTTTTTCAGGGGTATAATAGTTTCGATTATGCCAGGCATAACCTGATACAACTATGGCATTATCCCCTTCGTTGATTATCTGCTTAGAACGTATACATATCCACTGAAACCATGAGGGCCAATTATCGCAACTGGAGTCAGCAAAAACAGGAGTGGATAGAATTAGTAGCCATAACAAGCCAACAATTCCCTTTTTTCTCATACACGCTTCCAAAAGAGGGTTATAATTTTTTATACCCCAAAATACTATCAGGACTTAGGAAAAACACCAAATCTTCCTTTTAATTTGGGTATTTTCGCAAGACTGATGCCTAATTAACGTGAACGTTTGCGTTAACGTTTCCGTTACCGAATTAGCTTGATTCTAGCAATATCACCCTATAGATAGAGTGCCCTCAACTTTCGTATATGGATAAACCTTAATGAAATGCATTAGCTTTTCTCTTGACACCAATCGGTTCGGTAACGCAGACGGTAATGCAAACTTTCACGAATAAATAAGTAAATTGTTATGCATAGACTCTATCCCAAAGCTGAGCAGTATTTCTTTGCCAATTAAGTAGTGCTAACATATACCCAATCACTTCATAACTAACATATTGAATTAAATTGGATATTTTCCATGGTCTTCTAAATAACGTCCTTCTTTTAAGGTTGGAACTTAGTAGGTGTGTTTCTTTTAAGGAAAAGATAAATGGATCTGATGCGAAGAAAACCCATACAGCATATTCATAATCATGAATCACAACTCATGCAATGCTTAAGTGCTTGGGATTTAACCTTCCTAGGAATCGGTGCCATTATTGGCGCTGGTATTTTTGTATTGACAGGATTTGTCGCTGCAACGCAAGCAGGGCCAGGTATTATTTTCTGTTATATTCTAGCAGGACTCGCCTGCGCTTTTTCCGCAATTTCCTATGCTGAGCTTGCCGCTTTTGTTGGAGGGTGTGGCTCTGCTTATGGGTATGCATACGCAGGGTTTGGTGAGCTTTTAGCTTGGATCGTAGGTTGGGACTTATTGTTGGAGTATGGGATAGCAACATCCGCTGTTTCGGTGGGGTGGAGTGGGTATGCGAATGACTTTTTAACAACAATCCATCTGAATGTTCCAAATTGGTTGCTTCATGGTCCATTAAATCATGGCTATATCAATAGCTTAGCTTTTTTGATTATTGCTTTTTTGACAGTATTATTGAGTATGGGGGTGATGACTAGTGCCCGATTTAATAAGTTTATCGTCTTTGTGAAGCTTGGGGTGATTTTAATCTTCATCGCCATTGCTTCCTTTCATGTTGAAACCAAAAATTGGTCGCCTTTTTTACCCTATGGCTGGGAAGGGGTGGTGCAAGGGGCTTCTTTGATATTTTTTGCCTACATTGGTTTTGATGCAGTCTCAACGGCCGCGGAAGAGGCAATCAATCCACAACGCGACCTACCAAGAGGGATCATTGCCTCTTTAGCCATATGTACGGTGGTATACATGCTAGTTTCGTTTTTGTTAACAGGGATTGTACCTTTTGACACCCTCAATAATGCATCACCCATCAGTAATTCTTTAATAAAAATTGGACACCATTTTGCTGCAGGGTTAATTGGTGTTGGTGCGATTGCTGGCTTAACCACCGTGATGTTAGTGCTTTTTTATGGTTTAACACGTGTATTTTTGGCCATATCGAGGGATGGGTTACTACCGCATTGGTTTGCTAAAACCCATCCTAAAACGAAAGCGCCAATGCGAATTATCATTATGACTGGTTTGGTAATGGCTTTAACAGGTGGATTGATGCCTATTTCGGATTTAGCTGAGCTCGTCAATATCGGCACTTTATTTGCCTTTATGCTAGTTTGTGGTGGGGTGATCGTCTTGCGTTATCGCCATCCAGAAATTCCACGCCCATTTAAAACACCTTGGATGCCCTATATTCCAATCTTGGGGATTTTAAGTTGCGCGTATTTAATTTTCCACCTCCCATGGTTGACGATGGTAAGATTTGCCATTTGGATGTTAGTTGGTCTTGTGATTTATGCGGTATATGGCTATAAAAATAGCCGGTTAAATGGTGCAATCATTGAAGGTGAGACTATTTAACGAGGGCGAGAATCGGTTGCTCGGTCTTAGGTAATGATTGGAAATTTCTCCTAAGCATATCAAGTATATAGCGCTGCGCGGCTAATATATGCCTTGGATTGAAGCGCCTTCATCCGTATAGCTGCTCCCCTTGCTTGATAAGAAGGGAAAATGTGAGGGGGAGATTAGCCCAGACATTTAACGAAATTAACTCGGAAAAACCTCGATTTTTGAACGATTCATTTCAGCTTGATTCATGACATTTCTAGGATTCGGGGGTGGGAAAAACCCCAGGTTTTTGGCGTAGGTTTTTGCTTGAAAGTAGTCCTCTGTCATCTTTATAGCATCATCGTTTGCTAGTTTGAATTTTTCCTTTAATATCTGATGAAATTCAGAAGACGAGTAATGATCCAGCAAGATATGTAAGAATCGATTGTCGAGTGCATTTGATAAGGGTTGGCGGTTATGAAATGTGGTAGGATTTTGTGTGCCTATAATGCAAAACCCTGCCTGCTTTGCCGGGTTTCCATCCAAATCATAGCCTGATAGCAGCGCATTCAGCAATGTTTCGTCGATATATGTATTAAACTCTTCAACGACAACCATTTGCCCTTTATGAAAGGCATCGAGCAATTGAGTTCTAAAGGTTTGTGGGTTCTTAGCAGATATTTTGACATAATCAATTCCTGCAGATTTCAGGATGGAATTGACTAATTGACTCTTTCCAAGCCCAGGTTCTCCTTCGATTAAGATGCCATTGATCCCTTGGTTATGTTTAATCGCATGTTTTATTTTCTTTTCACGAATTTGAAGAAACAATTCGATGGTTTTTGCGATTTTGTAACGGGATTCTGTCCAGACAAAGTTAGAGGCTTGATCCGTCAATGCCGGACCTGGAATCAAGGTTTTTAATCGCTTTTTATCGGCTTTCCAGCTATCGGTTTTCTTTAATTCTCTACGAATGGGCTGAGTGAGCGATTTATCAAAGGTAAGGGCTTTTAATTCATTGAGGACGGCATAGCGCATCAGAAACAAATCATTCATTCCACTTGTCCCTGGTAATTCCTTTAAAATAAAGAAGCGCATGCACATCATTTGAGCATTTCGGGGAGAAATGTTTAACCCAGCTTCTTGCGCTTTTTCATAATAATTAGAAATTAGGTTAAATAGCAAAGTAGGATTTTCGTACTGCTTAAGCAAAGGCCTTATTATATTTTCCAAGGACTCTCCTTGGAAATGGAAATAGTTTGGGTATCGCGTCAACAGATCCGGTAAAAGCCGTCCTTCATAACTGGAAGGATTTCCAGCAAAGATAACTTTATGATTGCTTAAAGGATATCGTTCTCCTTCAAACCAAATTTCTTTCGCGCCTTTGGCGATGGCTTCAAAAATTGTGTATTGCTCATGGGAGATATTGGCTTCATCGAAAAATAAAATGGGTTCTCTAGCATCTTCATGCATTAACCAATCTTTGATCGACGACTTTTCATAATAAATTTTGACTGGGCGTTGATTTTTCTGCGCATATTTCTGAAGCGTTTTTTGAACAAAATAGCTTTTCCCCGAACCCGTTTTACTTGTTAGAAAAACGAACCCGTGCTTGTCCAAATAAGAAAGTATCTGTTCTGGTGAAGTCGGTAGGGTTGACTTAGGTGGAACGTCAGCTTGACATGCCAATCTTTCAATCAGGTCGTGCGCCCATTTTTCTTGGGACTTTAAACCGGTTGGTAGGCTACCAAAATGGCTATGGCAAGGCTTAATATTTAATTGTTGATAGGTTTGACGAATGAGTGAAGCAATCGGTTCTTCTAATTTTTTCAAGTCTTTTTCTGGATTATAGCGATGTGCTTCCTGTCGAATAGCGGTGAAGGGTGCTGGTTTCGTGGTGATAAGCGTTAGGTTATTAACGGGTATAGTGCTACCATTCACTTGAATTGACGGTGGGTCTATAAACAAACTTTGTAACCGTTGGGCGAGTGTATAGGAAAACTCACCCTTTAGAATGATGTGTTTTCCTTCTTTAAGAGCCTGTAATAAGTTGGTTTCTTGACCGGTAAACTGTTTGTTATTCAGGGATATATGGAAAAATAATTGATTAAAGCTTGTTTTTGCATCAACGGTAATGGTGATGCTGTCAGCGCTTTGCCAAGTTTCTTCCGCATCGTCTAGATCGTTTGTGACAATCAAATGATTGTGATTGGCGAGTGGTTCTATTTGGGTAACACTTGCTTGGAGTGGTCCCGGGATAGTAACGTTGGGGGTCGCTTTGACAGATAATGAACACTTCTTATCGCTTGCTTCTTTAAGAAGTAGATACCATTGAAGTTCCGATAAATCATCCGTTACCACCAGTTCAAGAGAATGATGGGCCTCTAAAAATCCTGGTCCTGATTTAAGCTTATTTTTCGAGGTGATTAGGTATTGATTAAACAACTGAGAATACGTTGCAGCATTGATGATTTTTCTTGAGCTAGCTTGCATCCCCATCGGCGTAATGCTTGGGAAATTTGATAAGTCAGGCTTAGCAAAATCAAAGGTAAAATCACTTGGCAATGAATACCATTGTCCATTGAAGAAAAATCGTTTTTTGGCTAATACTTCCTTGATGAAAAAGCGAAAACTTGGGTCTTCGAATGGAGGGTTTTGTATTCTTAGTTTTGATAGTTTTTGCTCGGCAGCATGGATTAGCGCACCCGGGGCTATATCTAATTCATCTTCCTGGATATTAGGACGGCCCAGCAAAATTGTTTGCCAACTTATCGGTGATGGGATTATGACATCAGTCTCTTGAATGGGTTGATGGGGATGGATAGGAGGAAGATCTGGCATTTCAATTTCGGGGGCTTGGCTGATAGCATCAAAGCGCGAATAAAAATCATCCCCCATTTTTGCAGCTGAATTTTGGTCGCTACAAACCACAATGCGAACATTTGCGGGGATTTTTAGGCCATCTAAATTTCTATCTTCATTGTCAATGACACTGTTTAATCCAACATGTCGGGCTTTGGCATCGGACCAGTTAATAAACCAAGTAAATGTTTTTTCAGGCGTTGCGCTTGCTCGTTTGATAAATTGACAAATGGGACTCTCCACTCTTGAATCGGCCCCACCACTGATCCTTAAGGATTGCAATTTTAAGGTATCTAAGTGTTCTGAAAAGAAATGATTTTCATGATTCAAAGAGGCTTGATGCAATGCTTCTATTGCTTGTGAATTTCTAAAAATCAACCATTGACGAGTATAGGCATGACTGGTGATAAGATTTGTTACTAATTCATCGGCGTTTTTTGCATTCATTGCAACACTATTCCAAGTTTGAAAAGGATTGTCTGGTTTTAAAGAAAGCATTCGCCTGTCTGACTGTTCATCGTTATTTTTGGATATCTTCGACATACCCAGATTTTCAGCGTAGTGTGTTACATCGGGCATTGGAAGATGCGTAACGTTCGCTTGGCCACCCCCTAAATCGAGAACGTATCGATTTTTTTGGTGTTCAACCTTCACAAATTCATGAATGTCATTTGCTATCACCTCAGCATCGAGATCAAATGATCTTGCCAGGGCAACGAATAGGCGAGCACGATGGCGACAGACACCGGCTCTTGTTTTAATTAATCCGTTTAATATATCGATGGTATTGCCTTTTATATCGGAAGAAGCATTTTCTTTATCAAAGTAGCAATACTGTGCTAAAGCTTTAAGCAAAACGCTTGGCTCTAAAGCTTGTAATTGTTTATAAGCAACCGATTTTTCAAGGCTTCCATCTTGATTGAAGGATAAGGCTGATATCCATTGCAAATATTGCTCAGGCACGAATTCATTTAGCGCGAATTCTTTGTTGTTACCTGGCTTAAGAATGTAATTAATACAGCTTTGTTGGCAAGGTTTATTAAATTTAATAAAATAATAACCAGACCGATTATGACGTTTTATTTCATAATCTGGGTGCTCGATTGCATAACTAATCAGGGCATCTTCAGAACTTAAAGCAGGTAAACGTAACCAAGTATTAACGGCGGGTTTGGTTAAACTCAGTTGACCATAGACGCATTCATTGAATGTTTTGGCGTCATCAAAATCTTTCGCTAATTGGTCATTGGATAATCCAACCAATGCCTGAACAGGCGTCAACTCATCATCTAAAGGATAATCGGGTGTAAAAGATTGTGTGCTCGGTTCCCATTTAAACATGAGTAGGTGGTAATCGCTGATGCTGGGATCTTGGTGGTTTTTGCTTTTAAAGAGTGTTCTTGCAACCAAATCAGGGGGGCTTTTTGTTTCGCTAATTTCCCCATCAAGAGAATAGTTTGCAAATGGGCTATAGTCTTCATCCATCGAATTATTGCGTAAATTAGGCTCTACCAAATTCAATTTGAGGTGGGGGTAACTTTGTTTCAACCAATTGATGTTTTCAAGGGCCTCCGTATCATTAGGCTTTGTGAATTCAATGGTATCAAGGTTGGGCGCTATTTTAATTAGCTGTTGTATCTCATTGATAGATAAGGTGCCATTTTCAAAACGAATTATTTTCAGTGAAGTTAATGAGTGAGGGGATAAGTAATTAAGAAAATCACTGAAATTAAGGGGTTTATTTATTTTGAGCGTATGTAATTTAGGGGCTGCGTCTATCAGATTAATGAGGGAGGCATTATTTAAAGAAGTCCCGCCAAAGTCCAGGGATTCTAGTTCTGGGAGTTGGTTTTTCTCGAGGTGAAGAACGTTGTCATATCCAAAGGGTGCACAATTTTTGTAACTAAACGCTTTCATGTTTTGAAATTGGTTAAACAGATATTCAAGCTCATAAGGTAACAACTCACTTTGCCAAAATTGAAGGGTATGGAGTTTTTTATATTTTTCCAGGCATGAGAGATCATAATGGTATTTAGTTTGATTTAAGTCACTGATGCTAATCGATTCTAAGTTTGGTGTGGAGTTGATAAATTCATTGATAACATCTAACCAAACGCCAGATATACTTAGCTTTTTTAATTTTGGTAACTGGCAGAAGCCTATATAAAAATTCTTTCCTTCTATCAGAATGGAATTGATAAAGTCTAGTTGTTCTATGTTTTTAGCTTGATCCAAAAAATTGAAAAACGCCGATATGCTAATACTAGAAGAATTTTTAAAAGACAATGTTTTTAAATTTTGGAGGGTTTTCCCGGATAAATCATCGTCATAAAATCCATCATTTACCGACACATTATCAAAGGAAAGACTGCTTAAATGGGGGGACTTCTCAAGCAAACTATTTAAAAGGTCCCTTTGGATATGCAATTGATGAAATGCAATATTTTGTAATGAAGTGGTTGGTAAATCTGATACATTTGATTCATTTAATTCACAATTTGCGAATGAAACTGACTCAAGATTTTCGGCTTGATTTAAAAATTGCTGCAAGTTGACAGAGTGGTTGGCTAAATTGATGGCGGCCAATTTTTTAAGAAAATCAGGCTGGTGTTGTATTAAAAATGACAATTTGATATCGGGGGGTATATCTAAATCGATATGATTATCCTCCGTTTGATTTAATTTAAATTGTGGATTTGACATATCAGTTTGTTGATCAAAAGTGTCAAGTGCTAACTTATGAAAAGGGTCTTCTGCCCATCGATTGTTTTTTTCGTTTTCCCATTTTATTGCAGATACAAAATTTCTGTTGATGAATTCGTTACACTCAATACCGTCAAACAAACCCATTTCGATATCAGCCAAAACATTGAAGAAATAAAAATATAAATCTGGATTTCCTAAAATAGTCTTGTGCATTGTAGTTAATCGATTATGATCAAACAGATCCATGCGATCGCGAGGTAAATTTAGTTTTGCTAAAACTTGAGAAATTTCAGTAGGAGTAAGCAGTTTAATTTGATCGACTGGTTCCAATGGATTGGTATATTGAGTAAAACCTTGTTCCGTTGAATAATAGACTTGATGCCCTGCTTCGATTAGTCGGGTTATTATTTGTTGGTTAAATGCTTTTTGTTTTGACCATTCTTCCGTTGTGCAATTGACGATAATCGTTTTTTTCTTTAGCTCCGTCGCACCAATATGGACAACATCCCAACACTCGGGATTGTTATTGAGTGCTTTTTCTACATTTAACAAGCCGCCATTTGGTTCAACAGATGACTCAATGATTGGTAGAGGATTTGATTCGTAAACTAAGTCTAACATTTGGAGTATTTCTATCGTAGTCTTCATAAGTGCGAACCAAACAAAAAAACAATATTGTATCAAAAAAGAACAGAATGGTCAATGATAGAGTTGCTTTGGGATGTTACTGATTGATGTATGATAGACTTCATGTCCGCATGAAGAGCAAAGATATTTTGCTATTGATAAAAGCCATTTTTTTTGACACAATGTGCGCATGATGTATTTGAACTGATTACTATATGGCTGCTATATTGTCACTGCTGCAGTCACTCCAACCAAGTACGCCGCAGGTTTGCGATGAATCAAAGCCAGATTATTGGTGTTTTAAATCAAGGCTTTTAGATAAATACACCCCGGATGGCCAAGGGGATGAATTTTTTCGTCCCTTTATTTACGATTACGATCACCTCCTTATTATCTATGCTCTAAATTGCTCCCTCATTGCTAAGAGTATCCAAGCTTCCATTAAAATCGATAAAGATGACCATTTGTTAGAATCGCATCTTAAAAATGCATTGGCCTTGGCGAATTTACTTTATGTTATCAATACCCATTATTTTAATTCACCTCTAGAGTCTCGCCGTCTTGAGAAAGAAGAAATTATTTTACGCTGCTTACTTCGTTCCTATGGTTATCGGTTTGAACTGATCCGCGATTTTGATATGGATGAGGATCATGAAGAGGCTCATAAACCACATGAAAAACCGATATCAAAATGGTTTCGAGAACAAACAGCAAGTGTTAATTGGCCAAGACTATTAATTGTTCGTGTTAAACGTGTCTTAGACGCGCTTGTTCCCATTTTTAAAGGATTTCCGGGCTTTGCCAACGCTATCTTTTTCATGGATTCGATTGCGAACCCGATTTTTGCCTATTTAGCCTGGGTGTTTTATGTGCCAAGGCTTTCGCTTAATCTATTTCTGCTGCTAAAAAATGTCCTTCCCCATCCCTGGATGGACAAAAGGCAACGAAATTTGGGGTTTTTGTTGCGATTTAAATCGCAATTAAAAGATAAATGGTTTGAGTTAGCCAACGATAGCGTGTGGCTTCTTGTGGGACTAATCAATTGCTTTGTGTTGGTGGGAAGCTTGGCTCCTTGGTCTATGTATTTGACCGTTGCTTTATACGCATTTGACATAGCATTGGCAGGAATTCGTGCTTATATTGAATTGTCACGCTTAAATCAATTAAAGCAACAGCTTATTGATTTAGCAAAAGACACGCCTCATTCACAGCAGCTAAAAGCATATTTAGAAGAATTAGATAATAATATTGCGCATGAAAGACGTCGACTTGGGCTAAGTTTAGTCACAACGACGGGGTTATTTATCGGCATGTTGTTTGCTTTACCTGCCTTTGCCGGCACTCCAGTGATACCGCTCACTGGTGCGGTGTTTATTGTACTTTTCTGTATTAGTACGTTTGCATGGGGGAAATATATTGATAAGCATAAACCGTGTAAACCCTTGCTGTCATTAGAGGATGCGCAATTAGTTGAAGTATTTCAATCCAATCAATATCAGCTTCGTCGATCTCGGAGTGTTACTTTTTTGAGTCATTTGGGCAATAAGGAGGGAGAGTTTGATTCAACGATGGAAAATGAACAACAAACGGCGCTAGATCAGGCTAACTCAAGCAGTGATAACGTTGCATCACAACCAAGACCACGCTTTGATATCTGGCGTTTTCATCAGGCAAATGATGAAAAAATGTCAAAACGCCACTCATTTCATGGGCCTACTCATCAATATGTTTAATCCTTGCCTCTGAGATTTTGTAAGCATCGCAAGCATCATATGCTACCTATCAAAATGGTCATTTCGATATAACAACCCCTCATCAGCATTTTGGGCACTTTTTCTCTTTGCCTTGGGAAAATGGATCAATAGGCGGTTTTAAAGAAATCGTGACTATTTCAAAAAATACTTTCTCTCACTCTGAAGGCAAGTTTTAATAAATCTTTATGTTCATATTGTCGTATAGCAGGTTGAATTGTACTCAAACGCAAACCGACTCTGTTGGTTAGAGGGATGACCGCTAAACTGGTTAAGATATGATTTTCTTCTAATTGATGCATGACACGACGTGGATCTTGTTTTGGACAATCAATCACAAGATGATGAGTACATGTTGCCACGCCTCTATATCTAGCGATGCTGACACCAGATTCTGTTAGAATATCAGCTAACAGTTTAGAAAGTTGCATTGCCTGCTTCAAATAGTACTTTTTACCTTGCTTATATTCAATTAAAGTCTGCGCTAAAGCCAATACCCGGTTATTCTGATAGCCTCCTACTGAAAAGGGAAACGTGTGGTTCACGAGCGCCTCACTAAATCCTTTATCATTCCATAAGATAATACCGCCTGGTGGCCCAGCGAACGCTTTTCCGGTTGAGGCAGTCATGATATCAGCGCCAAATTTGAGTGGATTTGGGAATAATCCATTGGCAATCAAAGCAAGTTCATGGGCACAATCAATGTGACAGATAACACCATACCGATGGCATAGCTCGATTAATTGATAAAAGTCGGGTTGAATTAAACTGACGGAAAAACCAAATGACAATAGGCGATAGGGGTGCTGTTTGAACTGTTTTTCCAATAATTCGAAATCAATTGATAAGTCTTGGGTAAACGGAATGTTATCAATATTGACATTTAATTTAGAAAGAATGGAGTTCTCATGGGTACTTGAATCGCCGCCACATTGAGGTGATACAACACATACTCTATCACCGGGACGAAGCAAAGCAACATAAACAATCATATTCGCCTGAGTGCCGCCTAACACGCGATGCTCACAAAATTCTACTGAAAACAGATCGCTGCAAAGGTGATGACATAATGAATCAATGTCATCAATATACCTGGTCCCGGCAAAGTATCGATTATGAACGCCAATATGACCCGCTGCGCTATGCCCTGCAATCGGATCTGATAAATAACAAAGCGTTTGCTTACTCATAAAGCTATCAGCAGCAAGTAAGTTATCAATCTGCTCGTCTCTGGTTTGGTGGTGCTTGATAAGAAGATCCCTTAAATAATCTTCAGGATCTTCTCGCTCATGCTGATAATTTGTTAATGCGGTTAATTTATGAGACAAGGGAATGCCTCAATCAGTGGTTCTATGAACATAAACAATAGTGCAATCGTCATTGAAGCAGTGAGAGCTAATACAGGAATCGCTTATTTACCTACCTATTTTGGCAAGCATTACCCTGATCTTGTATTCTTCATGCCAACTTATTGGTGTCTTCCTAAACCAAATTATATTACCTACCCGCGTAGCACTAATTTGTTAACAAAGATCCATCTTTTTGTTGAGCATATTAAAAATTGTTATGCTGAGAAAGCTAAAGAATAAACATGACATTCAAACCGTTGCGAACCGTGCTTAATGAGCGGTATCCAGCGTAATTCCCTGTTTTAAATAGTTTTTTCAGCGATGCTTTCGAATAACATTTCTTCAGCGTGCGAGCGCGTTTGTTCAGTAATGGTTAACCCCCCCATCATTCTCGCAATTTCTTCAACGCGATGATGGTCACTAAGGGCAGTGATTGATGAGAAAGTGGAGCTATCTTCAATGGTTTTTTCCACCAAAAAATGGTGGTGGGCAGAGGCTGCAACCTGCGGTTGATGGGTCACACAAAATATTTGCAGGCGAGTACCAAGTTGACGCAGCAACTTGCCAACGAGTGCTGCGGTTGCCCCGCCAATGCCCACATCGACTTCGTCGAATAGCAGGGTAGGGGTTGAGCCTTTTTCGGCAGTGATCATTTGGATAGCTAGGCTAATCCGAGATAATTCTCCCCCCGAGGCAATTTTTGATAAGCTATCATAGGGCATCCCAGGGTTGGTGCAAACTAAATATTCTACTTTATCAAAGCCATGCGATTGGATTTTCTCTAATGGGGTAATACTAACGCGCACTTCACCCTTAGGCATTCCCAGTTTCTGGATGATAGCCGTTATTTCGGCAGCTAGGTTTGATGCGTGTTTTTTTCGAGATTCAGTCAAGGCTTGGCAGGCAGCCTGGGCTTTTGCTTGTTCTTCAAGGAATGCAATTTGTAAGGCATTTAAACGCGTCTCGCTATTTTTTAGGTTGTCTAATTGATTCATTAAAGATGAAAGGTGAGAGGGAAGTTCTTTGGGGTCAATGTGATATTTGCGTGCCATTTGATGAATATCACTTAAACGTGCTTCGACGTTATACAGCCGCTCGGGGTCCAGGTCAATTTGGTCAACAAATTGTTGGATTTCGGAAAATGCTTCATCACATTGAATCATGGCATTATTAATTAGCTCTAAGGCGCTTTTTATCGATGGGTGGGATTCAGGCAAGCATTGTAATTGCTGCAAAACTTGATTCAGGCTACTACTGATATCGGGGTTACCCTCCTCGCTTGATAATAGTTGGCATGCGAGTTGACTACTTTGTAGATAATCTTTGGCGTGATGGAGAAGTTGATGTTCTTGATCAAGGGTTTCAATTTCACCCTCGCTGACAGCCAGTTTGCTTAACTCGTCAATTTGAAATTGCAGCAGCGAAATTTTCTCTTCATGAGTGCCTAGCTGCCGTAAATGAGCTATTTCTTGTTCTAATTGGCGAGTGGCTTTGTAGTGTTGATTGACTTTCATGAGTAACTCTGGATGGTTGGCAAAATCATCCAGTTGTTGGCGGTGTGTTGGGTGTTGTAGTAAACGTTGATGTTGATGTTGGCCATGAATATCGACTAATAAGGAGGAAAGCTCTTTAATTTTATTCAGAGGAAACGGTTGGCCATTGATATAACTTTTTGAGCGCCCTTCATTGGCAATCGACCGTCGTAAAATAATTTCTCCTTCATCGGCGATAATGTCATGGTCTTTTAACCAGATAGCGGGATCACTGTGCGGCTCAAATGTAAAGCTTGCCGTAATTGTGCATATATTTTCACCTTGCCTTACAACAGAAGCATCCGCTCGTTCCCCTAATGCTAACATCAAGGCATCTATCATAATGGATTTTCCAGCGCCAGTTTCACCGGTAAACGCGGTCATACCGTCATTAAAATCAAGGGTGAGTGATTTGACAATGGCAAAATTTTCAATATGCAAGGCGGTCAGCATGCGTTACTCCTGATGTTTGGATTCCCAACCGAGTTTTTTTCTCAAGGTATCATAATAGAGATAATCGACTGGGTGCAAGAGCCTTAGTTGCTGTGCATTGCGGGTAATTGAAACATATTGGTTTGGCTTGACCATCCGTGATTGGTGACCATCGCAGCTGATGCGCAAGTCCGCTTCATTTCTTTCACTGATATGCAGATCAATCTGGCTATGACTATCGATAACTAACGGCCTAGAGCTCAAACTGTGGGAAAACATCGGGACGACTACGACGGCATTTAGTTGCGGATGCATGATTGGGCCACCCGCCGACAGCGCATAGGCGGTTGAGCCGGTTGGCGTCGCAACTATGAGTCCATCGGAACGATAACTGCATACCTTTTGTTTATCAATTTCAATGGAAAACTCAATCAAATGGGTTTCATTCCCGCGACTTAAGACAACATCATTGAGCGCATCGCCTAAAAAATAGGTGTTTTCTTCATCATGGATACGAGCTTGTAACAAGAACCGACGCTCTTCTATAAACTCGCCACGTAACACCGCCGCTAGTTGGTCATCAATATCGTCAGGCGCTATGTCGGTCAAAAAGCCTAAGCGTCCTCGGTTGATGCCGATGACAGGGACATTCACCTTAATGGCCATTCGGGCAGCGGATAACAGGCTGCCATCACCACCAACAACAATAATAATATCTTGTGATTTACCCATTTCTTCTCGAGACAAAATAGGTAGCTTAAGCTTCGTGCACTCGGAGGTGTCGATATCTTGGTAAACATCGAGACCATGCTTGGGTAAAAATTTTGATAGCTTTTCTAGGCTATCAATCACATGGCCATTCGAGCGGTGTTGCCGTGCATAAAGAATTGCTCGTTTAAACACAGATTTCATAATACGCTATTCATCCTCTTTTTGGCTGCGCATGGCTTTTTTGCGCTCATGCTCTTTCAGCGCTTTTTTGCGCAAGCGAATATGTTTGGGTGTAACTTCCACTAATTCATCGTCATCAATAAATTCAAGGGCTTGCTCTAAGGATAGCTTAATTGGAGGGGTTAAGATAATATTTTCATCTGAACCGGCTGCACGGATGTTGGTTAATTGCTTTTCTTTGGTCACATTGACGACTAAATCATTTTCTCGCGAATGGATACCAACGATCATTCCCTCATAACACTCGACTTGGGGACCAATAAATAGTCGACCTCGCTCTTGTAGGTTAAACAAAGCAAACGCCCTAGCTGTGCCATGACAGTTGGCAATTAACACGCCATTGATACGTTTTCCTAGTCTGCCTTTAAACGCTGGGCCATAATGATCAAAAACATGGTAATTTAAACCCGTGCCTGAGGTTGCTGACAAAAATTCTGTGTGAAACCCGATTAACCCGCGAGTCGGAATTACATAATCGAGACGAACGCGTCCTTTACCATCGGGAACCATATTCTTTAGCTCACCTTTGCGCTCACCCAGTTTTTCCATAATCGTGCCTTGATGCGTTTCTTCGACATCGACGGTGAGTTGCTCATAAGGCTCGTGTTTGACGCCATCAACCTCACGTAGAATTACTTCCGGTTTAGAGATAGCCAGTTCATAGCCTTCTCGACGCATATTTTCAATCAAAATAGATAAGTGGAGCTCGCCACGGCCAGATACGCGAAATTTATCCGGATCCTCTGCTTGCTCAACCCGCAAGGCCACATTGTGTAATAATTCCGTTTCGAGACGTTCTTTCAACTTACGGCTAGTGACAAATTTGCCCTCTTTACCCGCAAAAGGGGAGTCGTTGACCTGAAAAGTCATGCTTATCGTGGGCTCATCAACGGTTAAGGGCGGTAGGGCATCAACGTGGTTCGGATCACACAAGGTATCTGAAATGTTCAAAATCTCGATGCCACTAATTGCAATGATATCGCCCGCGGTAGCCGACATCACTTCAACTCGCTCTAACCCTTTGAATCCAAGTAGCTGCAAAATACGACCACTGCGAACTTGGCCTTCTTTGTCAATAATCTTTACCGGCGACTTGGCATTTATTTTCCCTCGGGTAATACGACCTATGCCAATTGTTCCGACATAAGTTGAATAGTCCAGAGAAGATATTTGCATCTGGAATGGCCCATTTTCATCGACTGGTGGTGGGGAAACTTTTTCAATGATTGTTTGAAGCAGCGGTTCCATGTCTTTTGCCTCATCCGCTAATTCGAGCATGGCATACCCATTCAAAGCAGAGGCATAAATGATAGGGAAATCAAGCTGCTCATCGGTTGCCCCGAGATTATCAAATAAATCAAAAACTTGATCGACAACCCAATCGGGTCTAGCCCCTGGTCTATCGATTTTATTAATCACAACAATCGGCTTTAAACCTTGTGCAAAGGCTTTTTGGGTAACAAACCGGGTTTGTGGCATGGGTCCATCAACAGCGTCGACCAATAACAACACTGAGTCAACCATCGATAAAATGCGTTCTACTTCGCCACCAAAGTCAGCGTGACCCGGGGTGTCGACAATATTGATTTGATAATTTTGCCACCGTATGCACGTATTTTTGGCTAAAATAGTGATCCCTCGTTCTTTTTCGAGATCGTTTGAATCCATGACACGCTCCATATGGGGCGCTCTTTCATCAAGTGTACCGGTTTGCTGTAATAGTTTATCAACAAGTGTGGTTTTGCCATGATCGACGTGAGCGATAATGGCGATATTTCTAATATTAGTGATCATGAATTATCCAGAGAAACTTCAATGCGCCATTATACTACAATTCATCAAATGTTGATGCAATTTTGTTAAGGTATTGCATTGATATAGGTGTTCTAAGGGAATATTGGCTCTTTCTACCTTAAAAAAGTAGCGGACTAACGAGCGCGCTTGTAAGAGTGCGGAGGGTTCACCGTCGATTAGGGCGATATGTTCAAGCTGTTCGATGAGCAACTCAACCCGCTTTCCAAAGGACGGTTGGCAGGTAACCCCGCTTAATAATTGTTGATAAAGCCAAGGTTTGCCAGTGCCAGCACGACCAATCATGAAGGCATCACATTGGCTTGTTCTTATTGCTTGAGAAAGGCTTGATAAATCGGCAATATCGCCATTGGCAATCACGGGGATGGATATCGACTTTTTAATGGTAGCAATACGCTCCCAATCACTAGGAACATCATACCCTTGTTGATAGGTACGTCCATGGACCACGAGCGCATCAGCGCCCGCATTGGCAATTTGCTGGGCAAGAGGGGTGGTCCTTTCATTGTCTAATAAGCGTATTTTGATAGTTAAGGGTATGGAGATGGCAGCCTTTATCGCCGCAATAATTCTTAGGAGCTGGTCTGGGTTTTCCAAAAGTGCTGATCCAGCGCCTTTTCGACGGATTTTAGTTTTGGGGCAACCACAATTGATATCGATTAGATCAGCTCCTAATGCTTCACAACGTAAAGCTGCCTTTTGCATGATAGTGGGGTCGGTGCCTGAAAGTTGGTAACCTAGTATTTGTTCGTCAGGGTGGCGATACAAATAGCGACTATGATTGGCGTGCTTCGTCAAGATGTCTTGGGCAGAGACCATTTCGCTCATACAATAAGCAGGGGGATGATAATGATTGAATAGTCGGCGAAAAGGCGCGCAGCTATACCCTGCCAAGGGCGCTTGGATTAATCGGTGAGACAACGTCAGTCCGCCAAGTTGCCAAGGAGCATCAATTTTCTGTGTCATTCAATAATAATTTGGTAAGTTGAACTCGCAATTTTAGCGAATAAATGCTATCTTGAACAGATATTGGTCATAATAGAGATCTCATTGAAAATACAGGCAAAAAAACGATTTGGCCAGAATTTTCTGCGCGATGAACGTGTTGTGCAGCAAATATTATACGCTTTGGATATCCATTCTGAGGATCATATTGTTGAAATTGGACCTGGAATGGGGGTATTGACCCAAAAGCTCTGTGGTCAATCAAAGCGTCTAACGGCCATTGAAATCGATCGAGATTTGATTGGTTACCTCCATTTACAAAAATTGCTCAATGAGCATGCATTTGAGTTAATCGAAGCAGATGCCTTAACCGTTGATTTTAGCCAATGGCCCGAGCCCATTCGTGTTGTCGGTAATTTACCTTATAACATTTCAACACCGCTAATTATGCGTTTGCTAGGCAGCACTGATCATATTCAAGATATGCATTTTATGTTACAAAAGGAAGTGGTTGAAAGGATTTGCGCTGAGGCAGGAAACAAAACATTTGGGCGACTTTCAGTGATATGTCAATATTATTGCCAAACGGACTACCTGTTTGATGTGCCGCCAACGGCCTTTCATCCTCAGCCGAAAGTTGAATCCGCTGTGGTTCGTTTGACACCCCATAAAGCCCCGCTATTTGGTGAGGTTCCTCGAGATGCACTTGAGAAACTGGTCGCGCAAGCTTTTTCGACACGCCGCAAAACCTTAGCTAACAATCTAAAGCCAATCATGACAAAAGAAGACATTGAAGCGATTGACATAGACCCAGGCCTTCGCCCAGAGCAGTTAGAAGTTTTCCAATTTGTCAAACTGACCCAGAGTTGGATGGATAGTCAAGTTCCTTGACAATGGGCAAGGCTACCGCCATCAATCGATGCTTCCTCCACCCAAAATTTCTATTCCAATATTTTGGCTTGTTGTATAAATTTAATGTATAATATCGCATTTTTTACTTATCCTTTTTTCTACAGTCATGGATCTTCATAAAGTTTTTGATGTCATCGTTATAGGCGGTGGACATGCGGGTACGGAAGCGGCATTAGCAAGTGCTCGCATGGGAGCTGACACCTTATTGTTAACCCATAGTCTCGATGCGTTAGGGCAAATGTCTTGCAACCCCGCTATTGGGGGAATTGGTAAAGGCCATTTGGTTAAAGAAATTGATGCGCTCGATGGCGTAATGGCATTGGCTGCAGATGAAGCCGGAATTCAGTTTCGAACCTTAAACAGTTCTAAAGGGCCTGCCGTGCGCGCTACACGTGCTCAAGCAGACCGTGTCTTGTATCGTCAAGCCATTCGTCCCCGCTTGGAAAATCAACAAAATTTAACCCTTTTTCAACAAGCAGTGGATGACTTAATCATTGAAAATCATCAAGTGACTGGCGTGGTCACTCAATTAGGGCTGGTGATTAAAACAAAATCCGTCATTTTGACAGTGGGTACTTTTTTAGGCGGTAAAATTCATGTGGGTAAGCGCAACCATGCTGGGGGACGCGCAGGTGACCCACCCTCGATAGCGCTGGCGCAAAAACTACGCGATCTCAATTTACCGGTTGGTCGCTTAAAAACGGGCACGCCCCCACGGATAGATATCCGAAGCATTGATTTAACCCAAATGGTGGAACAACCCGGTGATTACCCAACCCCTGTGTTTTCATATCTTGGCTCAATCGCCGATCACCCACAGCAAGTGAGTTGTTATATTACTCATACCACGGAACAGACGCATGATATTATTCGGCAAAATTTGCATCAATCTGCTATGTATAGTGGTGAAATAGAGGGTATAGGACCACGATACTGCCCTTCAATTGAAGACAAAATTGTGCGTTTTGCAGATAAAGCTTCCCACCAAATTTTTGTTGAACCAGAAGGCTTGACTAGCTTAGAAATCTACCCCAATGGTATTTCAACCAGTTTACCTTTTGAAGTGCAATGGCAATTTGTTCGCTCCATCAAAGGCTTCGAAAATGCGCACATTACCCGAGCAGGTTATGCCATAGAATATGATTACTTTGATCCGCGAGGATTAACCCCTTATTTGCAAACGAAGCCCCTACATAATTTGTTCTTTGCTGGTCAAATTAATGGAACAACTGGCTATGAAGAGGCAGGCGCGCAAGGCATTTTGGCGGGTATCAATGCAGCGTGCTTTATTCAAGACAAGCCAATGTGGTCTCCAAAGCGTGATGAAGCATATATTGGAGTCTTGGTTGACGATTTAGTCACCAATGGCACGCAAGAGCCTTATCGTATGTTTACGTCTAGGGCAGAATACCGATTAATGCTCAGGGAAGACAATGCCGATAGCCGTTTAACGGAGATTGGCTATCAATTGGGATTAGTCAGTGAAAAGCGGTGGTCGTTATTTTGTGCCAAACAAGAAACCATTGCCAAAACCCAAGAAAAGCTAAAAGATACCTGGGTGCGAATAAAACATAATGCCATGCTTGAAGGAAAGGTTGAGAAACCCCTCATGCATGATACGCGTGCCGATGATGTGTTAAAGCGACCTGAGATTTCATATCAACACTTGCAACAAATTTCTGATCTTGATTTGCCAGAAATATCGCCCGTGGAAGCGGAGCAGGTTGAAATCCAATGTAAATATGCGGGTTATATTGAACGTCAGCAAATGGAAATTGAAAGACTACGCAAGCATGAACAAACGAGACTACCCGATAGTTTGGATTATTGTTCTGTGATTGGATTATCGACTGAAGTTGTCCAAAAGCTATCAAAAATACGACCCAATACCTTAGCACAAGCAAGCCGAATTTCCGGCGTTACCCCGGCTGCAGTATCCTTGTTATTGGTTCATCTGAAAAAACTAAAGTTGACAGCATAATGCGTGAACAATTACTTGCACGCTTAAATGATGGGTTGACAAAAATGGGATTGTTGGCTCAACCTGACAAATTGGTTGATTATTTGATGTTACTCATCAAATGGAATAAAGCCTACAACCTCACCGCGATACGAGATCCCATCGAAATGGTTGATAAACATCTGCTCGATAGCCTTGCAATCCTACCCTACTTACACGGAGAGCGGCTTCTTGATGTTGGCACTGGCGCAGGGTTGCCGGGCATCCCAATTGCATTGACTAGTCCTCAATACCAAGTGACGTTGTTGGATAGCAATGGTAAAAAAACACGATTTTTACAAGCCGTCAAACGGGAATTAAATTTAAGTCATATCGAAATTATCCATGGCCGTGTTGAAGAAACTGTCGATGAGATTGGATTCGATTGTATTCTCAGCCGCGCTTTTAGTGATCTTAATCAAATGTTGCAGTATACTAAACACCTGATCAAGCCTGAAGGTGTATGGCTAGCAATGAAAGGACGTGTGCCTCAACAAGAATTGGAAAGTATTCATTATCCCTATACTGTCTATCATTGTGAGGTACCCCATTTGCAGCAATGTCGCTGTGTGGTGAAAATACAACAATCACGATGAGAGGGCTCATATGGCTAAACTGATTGCCATAGCTAACCAAAAAGGGGGCGTGGGTAAAACGACAACGGCGATTAATTTAGCCAGTTCTTTGGCTGAAAACAAGCAATCGGTGTTGTTAATCGATCTGGATCCCCAGGGTAATGCGACGATGGGAGCAGGGGTCGACAAAAATAGTTTGGTGCATTCAACTAATGATGTGCTGCTGCGCGATTGTTTAGCTGAACAGGCTATTATCGCTACTCTCTTTGGCTTTGATTTGATGCCTGCCAATGGTGATTTAACCGTTGCTGAAGTGCATTTGATGGAGTGCCAGGAACGTGAAGCAATTCTTAAAAAAGCACTTCAGCCTATTAAATCGAATTATCAATTTATTCTTATCGATTGTCCCCCATCACTTAATATGCTTACCGTTAATGCGTTAGTGGCAAGCGATTCAGTGCTCATTCCCATGCAATGTGAGTACTATGCCCTTGAAGGCTTGGCTGCACTGATTCAAACCATCGATCAAGTTCGCGATTCGGTGAACCAACGATTACAAATTGAAGGGGTATTGCGAACCATGTATGATTCTCGCAATCGATTATGTATGGAGGTTTCCAAGCAGTTATTGGAGCATTTTAGTCATAAAGTCTATCGGACAGTGATTCCACGGAATGTTCGTTTAGCAGAAGCGCCATCGCACGGCATGCCTGCTATGTATTACAATAGAACCTCCCCTGGCTCATCAGCCTATATGGTTTTAGCAGCGGAAATGCTAAACCGACAAACTGTCATCAGCTAATGAGGGTTACCAATGAGTACAAAACGTAGTGGTTTAGGGCGAAATTTATCGGCACTATTAAGCCAAACGACAACGCAATTAGACGATTCTCGTAGTGAGCGAATTGCGCATATGCCAATGACTCGCATCAAAGCAGGAAAATACCAACCAAGACGTGAGTTTGACCAACATAGTTTGGATGAGTTAGCCCAATCGATACGCAAGCAAGGATTATTGCAACCCATACTCGTTCGTAAAGTTACCCAGGATAGCTATGAAATTATCGCTGGTGAAAGACGATTTCGCGCCTGTAAGCTAGCGCAAATTGATGAAATTCCTGTGATCATCAAACAAGTGGATGATGAAACAGCGATGGCGATGGCATTGATTGAGAATTTGCAACGAGAAGATCTCAACGTGGTAGAGCAAGCACAAGCAATGAAGCGCCTATGCCATGAATTTGACTTAACCCATCAGCAAGTTGCCGAGTTATTGGGAATGTCGCGCGCCGCTGTATCCAACATGCTACGATTATTAGGCTTATCACAACCCGTTTTAATGATGCTTAATCACGGTGATTTAGAAATGGGCCATGCCCGTGCACTGCTCGCACTGGAAGACTCAAAACAACTTGCGATTGCCAAAGATGTGGTTGCGCGAGAACTCACCGTACGTGAAACGGAAAAATGGATACATGCTTTGCTTAAGGGCCATCAAGCTAAGCCTGCGTTAAAATCAACGGCTATCCCAGAACCACTGTTAAAACGCACCGAACAGCTTGGTCAGCATCTGGCAACGAAAGTGCAGATAAAGACCCAGGCATCGGGAAAGGGCACGTTGATCATTCATTTTAATGGGAACGATGGTCTTGCTGCCATGTTAGAAACCCTCGAAAAATCTTGCGAATAAAAAAATTAGCATAATTCGCGTGGGGTTTGAGGAAAAAAAATAAACTAACATGCTATAATTTAATTATCCTGTCCAACAAGTGTTGCTTTGCCTCTAAATATAGGAATGATTGTATTGATATATTTAGTGAGGAGAAATTATGGAAATTGAGCCACTTCAACCGGTCGCAGTATTTTTATCAATTGATGAGGAAGAGCATGTCGTTTGTCATTTGGTGGATATAACAAAGGATCAGATTCGCGTTATTTGTAATGAATATTTAGAAAAATCAACCCCTGTGGACTTTCAGTCTCAATTTTTTATTGGCCATGCCATTATCAATGGCGTTAAATTTGATAAAAAGATATTTACTTACACCCTAGACATCAAAAACATTCGCTATAAACCAGGCCTCATTATTAACGAAAAACTTTAACGCCTTCATGCTAGATGAAACCTATCAACTATCCTCGAATACAAGCTAAGTCCTGGTTCTCTAATAAATCTTACCGATGTCCCGATCAATGCTGAGACAGGGCTATCGTTGCTTAACAACGTGACAGATGATACATCATTGTATACACTATACCCGTGATCATTCAAAATGCGAGGATTTATGCGCCTTTATTTTTTGATCCTGCAAAACGTTAAAAACGCGAAATGGCTCATTCCCTTGTGTGTTTTTTAACGTTTTGCAGGGCGAAAAAGAAAAAGCAGAAAACTTGCATTTTGAATGATCACGGGTATGTATCACTGAAACTACTATTTTCCTTTATTGATTGGTTTGCTTAGACTAGCCTTTGATAGAGGGGGGTGGTTTATCCATTTCATGTAGAACAATATGCTAAGACAACTACCAAATATACTGACGCTATTTCGACTGATAATGATCATTCCATTTGTGTGGTATTTATCTCACCATGCGTATAAACCAGCGCTATATGTCTATATCCTAGCTGGCATGACCGATGGGTTAGATGGATGGCTAGCGCGACGCTTCAATTGGCAAACCCCGATGGGACAATTCTTAGACCCACTTGCTGACAAATTGCTTGTTGCCACCAGTTTCATCGCACTTGGTGTGCTAAATATCCTGCCATGGTGGTTAGTGGTTTTGGTTTTTCTGCGTGACTTAACCATTTCCGTTGGTGCTTTTTTGTGGGCATACCTCATTGATAGAAAATCTAACTTTCCTCCCAGTTTTATTAGTAAATGGAATACCTGTTTTCAATTGGTGTTGGTGACGGCATGTTTATTTGAGCAAGCGTTTTTCCCGCTGAGAGGGTATTTTCTTGAAGGTTTAATCTTATTAACAGCGGCAACGACGCTCACTAGTTTCGTAGATTATGCTTGGACGTGGGGCAAAAAAGCATACTTGGTACGTAGCAGTAAAACGGTATGACTGAACAAATTCCATTAAGTATCCATCTAAATAATCAACTAACAATTGACAATTTTTGTTGGGGTGATAACGCGATTCTTCAGCAGGCAGTGAATAAATTGTTAGAAGGGAGCGAGCAGTTTCTCTATGTATGGGGTGAAATGGGGGTTGGTAAATCCCATTTATTGCAAGCATGTTGTCAAGCGGAAAACTTAAATCAACGACATGCCATATACCTCCCTTTACACATTCTTAAAATGACTGGGCCTGATTGTCTGGAAGATTTGGACCACTTTCACTTGATAGCTATTGATGATATAGACATCATTGCCGGAGACCCACCTTGGGAAGAGGCTTTATTTCACTTATATAATCGAGTCCGAGATAATCAAACAACACGCTTAATAATCAGTGCAGCTGTCGCGCCGAATTTGTTAACCATACAGTTGCCAGATCTTCGCTCACGTTTAAGCTGGGGGTTGTCTTTACCCATCAAACCGTTATCCGATGAGCATAAAGTTGCTGCTATTCGTAAAATGGCATGGTGCCAAGGGATTGATTTGCCAGAAAAAGTAGCCCATTTTTTAATGGCTCGAACTTCACGAAACATGCATGACTTAGCCCAACATCTACATACACTGGATAGAGCATCACTGGCAGCAAAACGCAAATTAACAGTCCCCTTTGTGAAACAGACCCTAAATCTTTAAAAAATGATATCTATTTGACTTTAATAGAATTTCTTCTATATATTAACAATAGATCGTCACTTTTCAGGGTCGAGGAATGAACCCCAATATTGGACTTAGCTGTGAACAAGTTGACTTACAGTCTAAATCAGACATAGCAGTTGAACGGCTAAGCAACCAGCTTTATGAGCTCGTTGATCAGTTTTATTTTTTTGATAACTATCAGTCATTTAAAGATAGAATATTATGTCTGCAGTTACCTGGAATCTTAGTCGTTTATCATTCGAATGAGAAAATTGTAGGCTTTACCAGATTGATCCGACGCATTTTAACCGTCAATAACCTCGAATACGCTGTCAATTATGGTGGGTCTTATCATCATCCGATGTTGCAGATTAATGGCCATGCTTCACGAATTTGTCTCATGGATGCCCTGAGGTATAAATTATTTCAGCCTCATCAGCAGCTAGTGTATTTTGCAAATATTAATAATCCGGAGCGTTATGCTTATATCCGTGAAATGATGGGTATGTCGGATTTCAAAAAAGATGGGCGTGGCAATGGATTAGTAAAGCATTTGATGAAGCAGTTATGTCAAATACATGACTGGCAATTTGATCCAAGCAATCCACAGCTGGTGAAAGGCCTAGTCCCATTAAAGCCAATTTGGAGCCAATATCACCTCAAAGATAGGGATGAGTTTTTGCAACTTAACCCAGGGTACTTATCAGGCGATAGCTTTTTCGCCTACTTGTCCTTGGATATGATGACATTGGGGAAGTTCATCCACCGAAGTCTCTCGGAGTCTAGTATCGTTAGCAGCGCTTCGGAACATGCCGAGAGCAGTTTTTAGCGTCTTAATTTCATCAATTTTATGATCAATTCGCCCTGGTTTGTCTATCTTTTCTAATTTGTCTTTATCGATGCCAATCCAACGGCTAACAAATTTTTCAATGCCAGGCTTTTCAACATACCAATAAATCGATACGGCGGCAATACCGATGAACAAAGAGAAAGCAAGGATCGGTAAAGCCGTTGGGGCAGCTGTCAGTGATAGTCCTGCACAAATATACATCATCACGGTCTGTCCCGCAAAAAAACCGCTACTAAAATGGATCAAGCCAGCGAGAAAGGTTATGGCATTTTGGATATGATTCATCACGGGTCGGTCAAGTTGCTGATTTAAAACGATACTTTGTTGTCGAATAGTTTGATAATGTTCCTCGAGCTGGTTAAGCCAAATAATGCATTGATCTTTATCTAGGCTCTCCAGGTTGCCAAGGTTTAGTTCAGACCTCATATCACGAATGATCGATTTCATTTCATCAAATTGTTCAACATACAGATCGACCAATTTTGGTGTATGACGCCACGAAATATTGAGATTTTTCGATATTTCTACTAAGTCGAAGCTATAAAAAATAATGACGGATAAAATAGAAAATAGGATGCCAAAGAATATGAGTAAGGAAGCTGGGAGAGTGATGATACCGGCTAGTGTGGTAAGCAAAGCTGTTATGCCATCAAACCCTTCACAGGCAAAATAGAGTGTGCCCAAGAAAGTTAGCAGCGCTAATTTAAATTGGCTTGATTTTGAGTGAGGCGTTGTGGGTTGGATTGCTTTGTTAGTCAAGAACGATCGCCATTCTTTCATTAATTGAAGATTATAGGATTGCAGCGAAATTTGATTTAATGGTTCGTTAGTTTTAGTAAATAAGGCAAAGTCAGATAATTTAGCAGGCTGTGTATTAATATCTTCCTGATTAGTTGAATTGATGCCTCGCAAGGCGTTTTGCAATAATTGCGATGCAATTGTATTTCGATTGATTGGCATACTAAAAAATCAACTACAAATTAAAAGGAAGTTAGTATAATTCCATAACCTTAAGAGAATATTAGCGAAACATTAGGGACGCTCCTTGGTCTTTGTACTGGACAATTCTTAAAAGCCCTGTCGTTGCGAGCTTTGCGCAGCAATCCAGTTCGATATCCGAACAGAAATCCTTTCTGGATTGCATCACTACGTTAGCAAACACGGCTATTTTTAGGAATTGTCCATTACAAAGCGCCTTGATATTTTGTAGATCATTGTACAGGACAAAAATATAATTGTTTTCGTGAATGGAATAATTGATTTATTCGCCATATTCTGTTATTGTTCTGCGTCATTTTTGATTGATATGGTGCCCAAATGCAAGACATATTGGGTGGCGATATCCATGTTTACTAAGTGAGAATGAACTATGAAAACGTCAATTCATCCTGATTACAAAACTATTAAGGTGACTTGTAGTTGCGGGAATACCTTCGAAACACGATCAACCTTAGAGGATGATCTACCCATTGAAGTATGTTCAAATTGCCATCCTTTCTATACAGGTCAGCAAAAAGTTGTTGATACTGGTGGTAGGGTGAAGCGTTTTAAAGACCGGTATCAAAGAAATTCTAAAGACTAAAGGATCTGAATTATCTTATTGAGCAATGACTGCACTTTTTGCGGAAATACGGCATTACATTTATTGAAATGCGCTACATTCTGCTTGAATATAAACCGAAAATTACAGTAGGAACAGTGGTCTGTGGATAGAGATACATTAAAAGAGCGGGCATTAGCCTATCATGCTGATCCAAAGCCAGGTAAACTGGGGATAACGCTTACAAAGCCAACCAATACGCAAGATGATTTATCATTAGCTTACACCCCAGGTGTTGCTGAGCCTGTGCTTGCAATTGCCAAAGAGGAAAAAGCGGCCTATCTCTATACGGCGAAAGGAAATTTGGTTGCCGTGATGACCAATGGATCAGCTGTTTTGGGGCTCGGAGATGTTGGACCGCTAGCCAGCAAGCCGGTCATGGAGGGGAAAGCGGTTTTATTTAAGCGATTTGCCGATATTGATGTGTTTGATATTGAGATTGCCGCAGAGGATTCTGCCGCCTTCATCGCAACCGCTAAGCGAATAGCACCGACATTCGGTGGCATCAATTTAGAAGATATCAAAGCCCCAGAGTGTTTTGAAATCGAACAAGTTCTGATTGATCAACTAAATATCCCCGTTTTTCATGACGATCAGCATGGAACGGCGATAGTCGTCGCGGCTGGGTTACTCAATGCCTTAGATCTGCAAAAGAAAAACATCAGTGATGTTAAGATCGTTTGCGTAGGAGCAGGAGCGGCTGGAATTGCCTCGATGCGTTTGTTGGTAGCATTGGGGGCTTCAAAAAGCAATATTCTACTACTGGACTCAAAGGGCGTAGTGCATACAGGTCGGGAAGATTTAAATGCTTACAAGTTCGCCTTTGCTCGTGAAACCGACGCTCGCCATTTACCAGAAGCTTTGCAGGGAGCTGATGTCTTTATTGGTGTTGCTAAACCTGATTTGCTCGATGAGGCCTTGATCCAATCCATGGCTGACAGACCGATTATCTTTGCTTTATCAAACCCAAACCCTGAAGTAAGACCTGATGTTGCAAATCGTGCTCGAAATGATTTAATATTGGCAACAGGGCGCAGTGATTATCCAAATCAAGTGAACAATGTATTATGTTTTCCTTACATCTTTCGTGGAGCCCTGGATGTAAGGGCAACCTGCATTAATCAAGCAATGCAAATTGCAGCTGTCAAAGCGATAAGGCAGCTAGTGCACGAACCAGTGCCGGAGCAGGTTAAAAGAGATTATTCGGGATTTGAAAGCTGGACTTTTGGTCCAGACTATATCATTCCAAAGCCAACCGATCCGCGTCTTCTAAATGCGGTTTCGAAGGCTGTCGCTCAAGCAGCAATTGATAGTGGTGTTGCTGAAAGTCAGAATTTCCGGTAAGTTGGTTAGATAATAACATTAAGGAGCTGATTTTGCAGAAAAAACAAAATCTTCATATCTCATATGCATGGTTTGTTTGTGCATTGGGCGCCATTTTTTATAGCTATGAGTATTTACTGAGAATATCTCCAAGTGTTATGGAAGCCCAGCTGCAGGCTCATTTTGGATTGAATAAAACTGGTTTTGGTTTCCTCTCTGCATTCTACTATTATGCTTACGTGCCAATGCAAATTCCCGTTGGTATTTTAATGGACCGATATGGTCCTAGGCGGTTACTGACACTCGCCTGTTTATTGTGTGTCGTTGGCACAATTATTTTCGCATCAACCTATTCCTTTTGGGTTGCAGCATTTGGCCGTTTTTTAGTAGGGTTTGGCTCAGCGTTTGCCTTCGTAGGCGTTTTGAAGCTTGCAACACTTTGGCTACCCGAAGATAAATTGGCGATGGTTTCTGGCCTCGCCGCCGCTTTAGGTACGCTAGGTGCAATGCTTGGCGATAATTTATTAGGATATTTAGTGTCTATGGTAGGCTGGCAAGATACTGTCTATTACACTGCCATTGCTGGGCTATTTATCATTGCTGCCTTATGGTTAGGTGTTAAAGACCATCCAAATGCAGAGGAAATTTCCGGGACTATCGATAGCTTTCGACAAAGCCTGGTTGATTTAAAGAAAATTTTAACTAATAAACAAATTTGGATTAACGGCATGTATGGGTGCTTGGTCTACTTGCCAACAACTGTATTTGCTGAGTTATGGGGTATCCCCTATTTTGAGCATGGTCAAAAATTAACATCCGGACAAGCCGACTTTGCAAATTCCTTGATATTTTTAGGATTCACCATCGGCGCACCCATTATGGGGTTTATCTCAGATAAGTTGCATCGACGGAAATTGCCTATGCTTTTTGGTGCAGTCATGTCAGGCATCATAATGAGCATTATCATTTATATGCCAGGACTCGATTATCAAAGAATTTATGGCCTAGTCTTTCTATTAGGCATGATGTATAGTGCCCAAGCAATTGTGTTTGCTGTTGGTCGTGAGTTAAGCCCCGGAGAAGCAGCTGGAACAGCGATGGCGACAACGAATACGATTGTGATGCTTGGAGCCACCTTTATACAACCGTTAATAGGGCGTCTGCTTGATTGGAGCTTACAAAGCCGGTTACCGCATATGAATTTATCTGCGATGCCAGAGGATGCAGTTAGGGACATGTATAGTATTGGTGACTATCAATTTGCCATGATTATCATCCCAGTAGGAATTTTCATTGCAGCTATATTGACCTTTTTCCTCAAAGAAACTCATGCCCATGCACCCCAAAATAAGTGATTCTAGTAAAACAATCAATTTATTAGCTGTTTTGATCATTTCTATCGGCGGCGTCTTCTATTGTTATGAGTTTCTTTTGCGAATTATTCCCGGGGCATTGGAAAGTGAGTTAAGTGAGGCCTATGGCCATGTGACAGCAGGAACGTTCGGACAAATTTCAGCTTTCTATTATTTTGCCTATTCACCAATGCAGTTACCTGTGGGAATGCTCATGGATCGATATGGGCCCAGGCGGCTATTAACATTTGCTTGCTTTAGTTGTACGGTGGGTTCGTATTTATATACCTTTACCGACACGATGTGGCTTGCCGCTAGTGGTCGATTCCTGGTTGGTTTTGGTTCTTCATTTGCCTTTGTTGGCGTATTAACGTTAACCACAAATTGGCTTCCACGTCGCTATTTTTCCTTTGTCGTCGGTTTAATTACAACCATGGGCATGTTAGGTTTAGTGTATGGGGAAATTAAAATCTCTCAATGGAGCGCTAATCTCGGCTGGGAATATGTCCTGTATCTAATGATTTTTTTGGGCGCGGGCCTATCGATATTAATTTTCCTTTTAGTACGAGATGGCCCTGCTGGCCACTCTCCAGATGTCCAGCCTTGGCCTCAGTTTTTTTATCAAGTGTTTAAAGTGGTCACTAGTTATGAAGTATGGCTGATAGGCGTTGTTGGAGCTTGCCTCTATACCTCTTTATCTGTTTTCGGCGAAATGTGGGGTAAAACCTATCTAATGCAGGCGCACCATCTCAGTAACATGGAAGCAGCAAAGACGGTGTCATCCGTTTTTTTTGGGTGGGCTATCGGTGCACCTTTAGCGGGATTCTTCTCGGATAATTCGGGTAGACGTGTCATGCCGCTTGCTTTAGGAGCTATCGGTGCGTGTGTTTGTATTTCACTCGTTTTATATTTCCCAAACTTGTCTTACATGACCTTAAATATTTTATTGTTTTTTTATGGACTTTTTAGTGCGGTTGAAATTATTGTCTTCATTATGGCAAAAGAGAATTCTGGCGCTGAGTTATCCGGGACAGTATTCGCTGTCACCAACTTGATTGTGACTTTAGGAGGGGTTATTTTTCAACCGCTTGTTGGCAAAATTCTTGATATGCTTGAAGAACAGCGTTTTACGTTGCCAATACATCAATATTCCGTGCCTGATTTTCAAATTGCATTATCCGTTTTACCCATTTCAATGTTACTTGTCACGATTGTTGCGTTTTTTCTCAAAGATGTCAGAACGGCAAAGGGATAATTTCATTTTTGCGAATGATAAATAGCAACTAATTCCTTGACTTGTTGGCGTTTTGCCCCATTGCAGCTAATGAACCGTTGGACAGGAAAGCTGATAATTTCAGCCTCTTTATAGAGCATTCTTGTGAATGGGGTATCGTGATTTGAAATAATGACGGGGATGCCTTGCTTGCTTGCTGTAAGTGCGTGGGAGGCAAGTGAGGATTGTTCTTCGATGTTAAATGGAATTTGGTGATAAGAAAACGATTTAATTTCCATATCAATGGGCACATAGGGTGGGTCGCAATAGATCACATCTCCTGGCATAGCTTGGGCAAACGTGTCTCTAAAATCCTGACAAATAAACTCAACATGTTTTGCTTTTTTAGCAAATTGTATTAATTCGTTTTTTGGGAAATACGGGCCAGACTTCCCTTGGGTTCCATAGGGGACATTATACATGCCCTTGGAATTATATCGACATAGTCCGTTAAACCCATGGCGATTTAAATACACAAACAAAGCAGCGCGCTGGTGAGAGTCAGTGCATTGATTAAATTGATTTCTTAATTGATAATAGCTGGCTTTGCTATTATGTTGATCGCGAAATAAAGTTTCACTGTAATTGATAAAATCAGTTTGATGGTCGCGTAATATTGAAAATAAGTTGACTAAGTCAAAATTAATCTCACCTAATAGATAGTTTGGATAATTGGTGTTTAGAAAGATAGCACCTGCGCCAGTGAAAGGCTCTATCAATCGATTGGCTTGGGGTAAGTGGGGTAAAATATGGGGTAGACAACGCTGCTTCCCCCCAGCCCATTTCAAGAAAGGTCGATTTTGCATCCTATATTCTTGTATTTTAACACAGATGTTAGTATACCCAAGAACACAAATAATGCTATACATAAAGCTGTTTATCCATGAATATTACTGATAATGTATCCCTCTGGACCTCTAAATATCTTCCTTCAGCTTTCCTTCTCCCAAGGCATAGGGAATAGGTGGCAAAAGGGCGGATGAAGGGGTGATGAATCGAAGTTATGATTTTTGATGTATAGCAGATTCTGCTTGGTGTTTTTCGTAAGTCTTGTTCCTATCAGATTGACAAAAAAAATAGTAATAGGGATTGACAAATCCGGCATTATTTATTAACATAGTGTTTAAAATTTAAACTGGCGTGGAATTTGAATAGTAAACTAATTGGCGGCATATTATTAATCATTGGCACCTCAATTGGTGGAGGCATGCTGGCTTTGCCTGTGGTAACGGCCGAAGTTGGCTTTTTTAACTCCCTAATTTTTCTCGTATTGACATGGCTAGTGATGACTGCAGGTGCCTTATTGGTTTTAGAGGTCAATTTACGATTGCCAGAAGGAAGTAATATGGTTTCCATGGCCCGGCACACACTCGGTATGCCTGGTCAAATCGTTGCTTGGATTGCTTATCTGTTTCTTTTATACACCTTGCTTGCTGGTTATATTTCGGGTGGTAGCGATGTGCTGGGTTCGGTCTTAACTAATATCGGTTTGCCACTGAGTGAACCAATGGCAGCACTTGCATTTACTGGTCTTTTTGGGTTAATTGTTTATGCAGGAATTCAAGCCGTTGATTATGTCAATCGCGGATTGATGTTTGGCAAACTAGGGATATATATTTTACTCATTCTCATTATCAGTCCACACATCAACGTTTCTTTACTATCCGGCGGACGAGTTCAAGCCGCTGTTGGTAGTTTGATGGTATTAGTAACATCGTTTGGGTTTGCCTCCATAGTGCCTAGTCTTCGTGACTACTTCGATAGTGATGTGAATCAATTACGCAAAGTTGTGCTCTGGGGTTCATTGATTCCGTTAACCTGCTATATTCTTTGGGATGCCGTCATCATGGGCGTTATACAAAGAGATGGTGAATTTGGTTTGCTGCAATTGATGCAAAGCAGTCATGCAACGAGTGGTCTAACCAATGCGCTAAGCTTGTCTGTGAGTAGTCAATTGATAAGCGGTTTTTTTGCATTTTTCACATCAATATGCATGTTGACCGCTTTTCTCGGGGTTTCAATTGGATTGTTTGATTTTTTAGCTGACGGTCTTAAATGGCAAAAAGGCGGCCTTCAAGGAAAGGGAACGTTTTTATTAACTTTTCTTCCCCCCCTACTAATCGTCTTAGTGAAACCTGGAATTTACCTGAGTGCAATGCGTTATGCGGGTATTTGCTGTGTTGTCTTACTCCTATTATTACCAGTCGCCATGGCTTGGCAAGGGCGTAAAAATAATAATCAATCACTCATGCTTGTCCCAGGCGGGAAATCGGTATTAGTCATGGTTGGTGTGGTTGCTATATATCTGCTTTCAATCGCAATATAGGCTAAGGCAAATTAGTCGTCTTATAATAAGTGAACATAGCTATTTGTTAACAAGATAATAGAAACAATTATCACAGCAGCGATCAAATATTGCCCACCCATTACTCGATATCTTAATGGTTCACTATGATAACGGCTACGGCCCGACCAACACATTATGGCTGGCAATAGTAACAGCAATAAAACACAAAATATGCCGGCATAGTTGAGTGCATCGATATACGCCCCTGGGTAGTGGAGAACAATGATCAGCGGGGGAAGGTAAGTTAGAGTAAATAAAACCCCTCCTTTTAGGCCTTTTTGTTGCCATTTGAAGCCGTCGGCAAGAAATGTGATTAAACACAATGATACACCTAGAAAAGCGGTTAACATACTAATGGAAATGAAGAAATGGAATAACCGCTGAATAAGACTATTGTCAATGGTTTCTGATAATTGTTGAGCAAGGTCACTGGTTGAATGAGCGCTCTTAATGAGGGATTGTAAACTGTGGGGTCCTTCGTTAGCGATACTCCCCATAATAACAGCATCCCAGGCAATATAACAAAACAAAGGGATGAGAGAGCCAATTAAAATAGCTTGTTTTAATTTCTTTATATCATCCTCAAAATAGTCCCGCAGATTGGGGACTATGATGGCAAAGCCAAAGGAAGTAATGAGAATCATAATTGTGCCGGAAATGTTATGAAAATCACCTCCTTGGAAATGACTAACATCAACATAGGGGGAGATTAAAATAATTAAAAAAAAGAAAGCGCCTAATTTACCAAACATGAGACCACGATTGAGCCAATCAACTTGACGTATGCCGCTATATACCACGGCCCCAAAAACGATGACAAATAACAGGCATGCATAGGTATCGGATAAGGAATACCCCATTTTTTTAAGTAGGCTATTTAGAACATCTGAGCCGCCAGAAATATAAGCGCAAAGGAGGGTGTATAAGAGAATTAAATAAATTAGCCAGGTAAATGCACTGCCCCATTTACCTAGCGTCAATAGAGCCATAGAGACCATATGGCCGCCATTTTTAAGATAGAGGTTTGCCTCTAAAATTAAAAAAGCGCCAGCCGTCATTGCTGCCCAACATAGAATCAAAAAAAACGTAGATTGCCAGAAACCAGTTGCCGCATTGGCAATGGGTAAAGCTAACATTCCACCGCCAATAGATGTACCTACAATTAGGAGAATTCCTCCTATCAAACGACTATTCATTAATTAGTTTTTCCACCCCATGAATGCAAGTTTTTTGGGTTGATTGGGTTTGTGATACCATTGAATTTCAATCCGGCGATTATAGGCGCTTCCATGGATAAGTTTATTATCGCCAACAGCAAATTTTTGCCCATATCCTTCTGCATCTAAGCATTGAGCTGAGATGCCATATGCCCACAGGAATGTCAACATTGCTTCAGCTTGGGCTTGGGACATTTTACGTTGATGGAGCTTAGAGCCGATATCATCCGTAAATCCAGCCACAAAAACTTGACTATCGGGATATTTGTTTAATAATTTGGCGACGTTGTTTAATCCTGGATACGCGAGATCATTGATGTTGGCAGAGTTAATTAAAAAATATTTGTCTGTTGGTATGATCAAAGTATGTGTATCACCATACTGAATATATTGAATGCTTTGATTTTCCAATTGTCTGATTATATAAGATTCACTTTCATGATATAAGCCATAGGTGGTACCAGCCGCAATGCCCAACCCTAATCCAGTAACAGTAGAACCTGCTAAGGCGCCGGCAACGGCTCCTGCGCTACCTGCAACAAGCGTATCTTTTGCTGTGCGATTGTAGAGTTTAAAGTGGTTATAAGGAGGATGGAAGCAACCTTGCAAATTCAAACCGATTAATCCAATTACTATATATCGGAACCAACGTCCCATGATACCCCCAATCGTTTACCGTTCATACATTATTAAGCATCTTGATTGATTTCGCAATCTATTACCTATGCGTTGTTCATTATTCGTTTTTAAACAAGTGGATACAAGGTGACTCATTGATATTTGAAAAGGGCACAACCTGAAGATTGATACCTTTAATTGTTGGGCTTTTTTTCATCTCATGCAAGTAGGTTTTCAACGGGACCTTAACTACCTTTTTAGACTCACTGGATGCATGCAAGAAATAAGGGTGGTTATCATGCCAGAAAATAAAACCTAAATGTGAAATATGTAAATTGGTGCCAATTTTATCACGCAAATTCCAGTTAGGCCGAACAATCTCCATAATCGCACCATTTGGAATTTGCCGAACCACTTTCATATTGAGTTCATCGTTTTTATCAAGCAAGCTTTCTGTTGGAATATAATCAACTATTGCCTTTTGGGGTTTGAAAACTTTTCCGGCATTTTTTAAGGCATGCATGCGTGCTTTGATTTCTGAACGGGTTGTTTCAAATAGCTTAATTCTATCCGACGAGATGTGTTGATACCAACTTGCTTTATCAATAGACCCTACCGCTGTTTTATAGAGTTTCTGCTGATTGTTACCATGGATCTCGCGGGTAATATCCTGCAATAAACCCAAACGTTGGTTTGACCGATTCCAATCGATACTCGTGAAGTGATTACGACGTAAATAACATATGGTATTCCCATGATAGCGCATTTTATCGATACATTGTTTGAAAGACTGAGGGCTATTACTTAGAGCCAGCGCAAGTTGGGTTGTCACGAATGTCTCACAATCAAAGCCATCTAGACGGTATCTTGGTTGCTGATCATATTCACCAGTTATACCTTCTCCAAGGGGAAATAGGATATAGGGTTTGCTGAGATAGTTGTTGGATAACCATTGAAGACGGGCCTCAATTCGTTGCTTCTGTTTAAACGCATCAGTATGATATAGTTTTTCCAGTATCGTTTCGGTTTTTTGTTCGATTGGGTGGACTGGTTGTGAATAGACCGGTAGGATAACTGCAATCAAGTTGATTATTAGTAAACTAAATCGCATGGTATTCCTCTTTTGAATAGTATCAAAGGTTAAAAGACAAAATGTTAAATTTTATCTGGTTGGGCATGATCGTCGTTTCGGTTATTGTGGCATTTATTGAAGGACGTGTAAACGAGTTGGTAAAAGCTTGTACCGACTATGCTCAGACAGGATTTGAAATTGCCTTGAGTTTGGCCGCAATCATGACAATGTGGTTAGGGATAATGGAGGTGGCTCGTCAATCTGGCTTAGTCAATTTGTTTGCCCGCGCCGTTCGACCTGTGATGCGCTGGCTATTCCCGGATGTTCCCCCGGATCATCCAGCAACGGGTGCAATGATTATGAATATAGCGGCAAACATGCTTGGTATTGGCAATGCTGCAACACCTTTTGGCCTTAAGGCAATGGAAGAATTACAAAAATTAAATCAATATAAAAATCAGGCCAGTGATGCCATGTGTACTTTTCTGGCGGTCAATACTTCCAGCGTTCAAATTATCCCAATTACGGCAATTAATTTTTTGGCAATCAACCATGCAACTCATCCGAGCGATGTGGTCATATCAGCATTAATAGCCACGTCAATATCCACTGCAGTTGCTATTATAAGTGTGAAATATCTAGCGGCTTGGCCAATTTTTAAAGTAAAAACTGAACCTACGGAAAATACTTGATGTTGACTAATATATCCAATTTTATCTTTTTAATGTTTGTTGTCGGCATACCTGTCTATGCAGCTTTCAAAAAAGTGAATGTATTTGATAGTTTTATTGAAGGCGCTAAAGAGGGTTTTCCTACCTGTGTCAAAATTATTCCCTATTTGGTTGGTATGTTGATGGCATTAGGGATGCTAAGAGCATCGGGATTTTTTGAGTTGATGAATCGTTTGCTCGGAGGCCTATTATCCGCTATAGGGATGCCTTCTGAGTTATTGCCATTAGCCTTAGTCAGGCCTTTCTCGGGCGCAGCAGCAACAGGCGTTACCGCTGAACTGATTAAACAAAATGGCGGTGATTCGATCATTAGCAAAATGGCTGCGACCATGATGGGAAGCACTGAAACAACGTTTTATGTCATCGCCATCTATTTTGGTGTTGTTGGTATTCGTCGCACAAGACATGCCATAGCCGCCGGTCTATTAGCAGATTTATCGGGAATAATCGCTTCTGTCATCGTTTGCCGATGGTTATTCACTTAAACAACGGCTTTATGGAGGCCATGCTTATCTAAAGAATTGGCTTCTTCAAACAGTTTAAGTTGAGCCAGTAAGGTTGAGGAGCGTGTCTTAAATTCAGCAAGTTGATTGTTGGGGATCGACGGGGCCCTGGGTAATGCTACGGTTGTCGGGTTGGTAGCATGGTTGTTAACATGGAACTCATAATGACAATGAGGGCCTGTTGCTAACCCTGATTGGCCAACATAGCCAATCACTTGTCCTTGTTTGACACGGCTTCCGTTACTCAGTCCCTTTGCGAATCGTAGCATATGGGCGTATATAGTTGAGAATTGACGGTCAGTATGGCGAATTTTTATCATATTGCCATAGCCATTGTAATATTGGATTTTTTCTATTTTACCATCACTGGTTGCATGAATCGGTTTACCTAAAGGTGCGGCTAAATCAACACCATTGTGTGGACGTTTATAGTTCAATACGGGATGAAATCGTTTGTTACTAAATCCAGAGCTAATATGGCTAAATCTCAATGGATAACGATCAAATGCTTTCTTTAAGCTCCTTCCATCAGCATCAAAGTAGTCATGATTACCGTCTTTGTCGACATTGAGGAATGCTTGGAACACCTTTTTATGAGACGTATAAGTGACTGCGATGATATCTCCCGTTCCAACCATTTTATCTTCGCTGTAATAAGCACTATAGATAATGGTAAATTGATCACCGTCTCTTACTTCTCTGCTAAAGTCAATTTCCCATGCAAATAGTTGCGCCATTTGATTGATTAATTTGCTTGGGATATTCAATTTTTTTGCTGTGCCAAATAAAGAGCCTTTAACAGTTGCTGTGATATAGTGGTTGTGTTTGCTCATTTGCCGGGAGACCATCTTGCTTAAGTAGCCATCTCCTTCTTTGTAGACAAGCAGTGATTGGGTTGCTGTCACCGGCATCAATAATTTTTGCAGGGTGTTATCCACTCGAAGTATTTGCATTTTTTGGTTAGGTTTGATGTGATTTAACCTTTCGGCCGTCGGACTGGATTTGAGGATCGCTGGAATTTGGCGGGTATCTAATTTTTTTCGTATAAACAAGCTTGTTAAGGTGTCGCCATCCTTCGTGGTAATAGTGATCCAGTTATTTTCCGCAACAGGTGTTGAATTGGTGCTATGTGGCAGCTGCAGTTGTGCAGGCAATTTGATATTTGTTTTGATAGGTTTGTGTTTGTGATGAAGCGTGTTTACCATAATAAATGGCAGCGATATAGCGACACATAATGCCATGATTGCCATTAATCTGGATGGCTTTTTAGGCTCCCGCATGAACACTCCAATCAACATCTATAACCTTGCAACGTCGAAACAAACTTTCCAAAGGTAACAAGGGTATACAATTTATTATTCTTTTTTATTCATAATGACGCAGGTTGCCTTTGGGAGCAAGTCCTGTGTGCAAAATGATTCCTTGGTTAAAATCAAATCAATTCGACTTATCCGAAGTTATCGACAGTCTTATCAATCCGCGATAAGATACCTTCACTTAGTAAATAGGTCAATAAATTAATAGGTTTAAAACATGTCAGAAATTGATATCGCCACACTTAAACGTGGTTGCGATGAGATAATTCCGGAGGAAGAATTATTTGAAAAAATAAAATCTGGGAAAAAACTCAGGATTAAGGCTGGCTTCGATCCCACAGCGCCGGATCTGCATTTAGGGCATACCGTGTTATTAAGTAAATTGCGGCAATTCCAATTGCAAGGTCATGATGTCATTTTTCTCATTGGTGATTACACGGCAATGATTGGTGACCCTTCGGGCAAGAACGTCACGCGTAAACCGCTATCTCGGGAAGAAGTGATCGAAAACGCTAAAACTTACACTACCCAAGTATTTAAAATCCTTGACCCACAAAAAACAATCGTTGAATACAACTCAACCTGGTTTAATAAATTTAGCTCCGCAGACATGATTAGACTGGCGTCAACTTATACTGTTGCCAGGATGTTAGAAAGAGATGATTTTAATAAGCGATATAACAACCAGCAACCAATCGCCATTCATGAGTTTTTATACCCGCTCATACAGGGGTATGATTCCGTTGCCTTAAAGGCTGATTTGGAGTTAGGTGGGACGGACCAAAAATTTAATTTGTTAATGGGGCGTGAGTTACAAAAGCATTACCAAATGCCAGCTCAGGCCATTTTGACAATGCCCTTATTAGAGGGATTAGATGGCGTAAAAAAAATGTCCAAATCCTTGGATAATTATATCGGTATCAATGAGCCAGCTGAGACCATGTTTGGCAAAGTGATGTCAATTTCCGATGATCTAATGTGGCGTTATTATGACTTGATCAGTTTAAAATCGAGTTCTGATATTAATAAAATTAAAAAAGATGTCGCTGCAGGTATGAATCCAAGGGACGCAAAAATAGCGCTAGCTATGGAAATAATCACTCGATTTCATAGTTCGGAACAGGCGGAAACAGCCCACCAGGCCTTTATCGAGCGCTTTCAAAAAGGACAAATCCCCGATGATCTGCCAACCGTTGAAAGGGAATCCGATGAAGCAGAATCATTGATCCATATTATGAAGGAACTGGATTTAACAAAAAGCACATCTGAATCAATAAGAATGATAAAACAAGGCGCCGTTAAATTGAATCAGGAAAAAGTATCAGACCAAGCAGCGCAACTTGAACCGGGGAATATTTATATTATCCAAGTTGGTAAAAGACGTTTGGCGAAGCTGTCATTAATTAAGCGTGGTTAATACAAAAAATCATTTGACAAAGGATAAAAAATCCGTAGAATGCACCCTACGCCGATTGGGCGAGTTCCTTAAGAAAATAAAGACAAACTGTGT
>NZ_CAXMZT010000006.1:0-234801 GCF_964199965.1 Legionella sp. W05-934-2
TGAACGCCTTGGAATTGTTTAAAAACCGGGCTCGGGCTCGCTCACGCGCCCGGGCCCGATTTGTTCCGTGAAAAGTTGAGCATCACGTTAAATAAGACTGTTGCGATGGACTATCGGAGGATCTGAAGGGGTGCCTCCGACTTCATCTTTGGCATTGTTAAATAGCGAGTTTTTACTTGGATTATTCACAAAGCCCGATTTGGTCATGAACAATGAATCGGAAAAAATGATTCTTTCTAGCATAATAGAGAAACTCGCCTTAAGGCCCACTTCCTCATCTTGGCCGGTATGATCAAGCCCATTACCCGAAATATCAACAACTGATATGGAAAGTTTGTTTACAAGGCTTGAAATAAATTGAGCCAAGCTAGATTCAATGGATAATACCAAATTATTGGCAGATAAGATTAAAACTTGTAACGTTTTTGGTAAATTATGTAACGCCTGATTCAGCTTATCAGCTGAATAACAATATAAGTCATTGCGACTTAAGTTTAGTTTTTGAAGAACAGGCATGCTATCACCGATGGTGTGAACGATACTGTTGAAATCGTCATACTTCAACAAACCAAGTTCATTATCATCAAGATGAAGCTCTACTATTTCTTTTGGTAATTCACGAATCCTTTGATTTAACTCGGAAACATCCATATACCTTAAGCCGTTATTGGATAACCGAAGAATTTTAGTATTTTTTGGTATTCTTGAGAAAATTTGATCCCTTTCCGTTCTACTCGTATATCCGATTTTCTGCGACGTTAAATTCACATCCATAAAGAACCCTTAAAATAGCAAATGATGCAAAACCATTCATTATACATAATGAGCAGATATATATCAATACTTGCCTTTAGTCATGATTGGATATAACAAGACCTCCTTAACCAATCTTTGTGTTAAACTGTGGAACCAGGTAATCAAATTATAGACGACAATCCCTTACTTAGTCTAAATTAGGGTATAAATTGGGCCAGTTAACCATGCATATTCGTTACGATAACGAATGGTTAACTAACCCTGGTTAATCTCTGTAGCAACTTAGTGCTTGTCAAATTTTGGCCCTGACTCTGGATCAGGCTGTTTTATATCACTGACTTTACCCTTAAACTTACTCATTTGCTCTTCAACTTTCCTTATTGTCTTGGATTGTGATTCGTCATGCATATCCGGTTTAACCCCATAAGCAGAAAAGACATGGCCAGTTTCCTGGGACTTAGATGTACCTTGATTTCCGATAACATCTAAGTATGTATCTAACTCACTCTTTCTCGCACTGATTCGAGTCATTTCGTCTTTATAATTAGGATCTGTTTTTTTCATGTCCCGTTCTTCTTGTCTCAATTGAAATAGCTCAGCGTGAACTTCATTTGATAGAAATATTCTGTTGAGTAACATGGCGTTATTGATTTGTTGTAATTCTTTCTCTGCTTTAACGGCGAGTGTTCCATATTTTGTGATTTGTTTTTGGGCTTTGTTATATTCAACCGGATCATAGCCCTTTTGACCTTGCTTAGGCGTCGCTTGTAACTTTTTGAATTCTTCCAAAAATTTATGACGTATCTCCTGTTCTTGCTTCAAATAATTAAATTTGCCAATAGCCCCTCCTTCAAATTTCTCCCTTACTTTTAAGCCAAAATCTAACCTTTGTTGACCAACGTGGGTTTGTGCATTGTAAAAGATTTGTTTTTTGAAAAATTCCATGGTTTTCGCATTAGAATCCTTGGCTATAATATCTGGCAATGGCAAATGATTGACAACGCCTTTAGCGACAACCTGTTGGTTTAATGCAGAGCTGTCTTTATTTCGTACTGTTCGGCCATGCAACTGGGGTGTGTCTAAGGCGTTATTTAACTCATCTTTGTCATTTAGAATCGCTTGCTGGGTACTTAACACACTGGGGATTGAGATCCCTGTGGAAAATGCCGTACCGCTTCCGACATGCATAACCAACCCCGTGCGCAATCCATCTAGCAAGGCATTTTTTTCACTATCACTCATATCATTGGTTGAATTAGCCGCATAGGTTGCACCCAGTTTTTCAAGGTCAATATTATCGCCCGAGCTCATCGCTTTAATAGCCTCTTTATCGTCAGCTGCAAACATAAAATTCACCGTGGTTTTTGCCACTTTTTCGATGATTTTTTCACGCTGATCAGGCGGTAGTCCACCCACAAAGTCCATGTTTCTTCTTAAATCTTCTTGAATCATTTCCCCAATACCTTTTTTATCGGTGGGTAATTTCTTTAAAAAGCTTGCAACTTTTTCTTGCCTTAACTGGTGTATCGCGGTTTCATCACTGCCCAACTTTTGGATATCTTGTTGTCCTGCTTCACTTTCAAAATATTTGTCAGCTAATTGTTTTGCTTTATTTTTTCGCCAGTCTTCCGGATGCGTATTTGCTTTGGACGAATCTTTCTCATTGGGTTTATTGTCCGTCATTAACTGATTAAATTTACCCTTACGTATTAACAACTCCATATCGAATGGCTTTTTTCCAAATGCAAGGGCTGCCGCGTTCGAATTGATAAACTGCGCAACTTGTGCCTTCTGAGATGCCTCAATTTCTTGTTTAAGATCAACCGGTTTACCTTCGCCTACTTGTTTTATTGCATCGTCTTTAATTTCGTGATCAGGTCGTTTATCGCCAAGTTCTTTCATCACTTGCATCCGATAATCAACCTCTGCATCTCTGCGCATAATTTGGATATTTTTTTGAAGCGCAGTTAAATCAGAATAGGTCCCTTTGGCTATTTGGTTATAAATACCCATCATTTTTTCTCGAAATGTGGGATCCCCATTAAAAAAGAAGTTTTTTTGATCGATGCTTTTCACGCGATTTTTTTCAACAAAGTAATCAACCTGTTCTGAGAGCGGTTTAGATTTCACATTGGCATTATTAGGGTCCGGTTTAACATAATCCTCACCCGATGATAAATAGGATTGGCGACCAAAATAGCCTTCGATGAGTGTCCGCTCAATATTGTCACTTGCAATATTCGTTTGATGTTGTGGAATGATAGGCCTTAATTGTCCGGCATCCATCACGGTGCGGATATTAACATCCACAAGCGCTTTGTTTCCAAATAATTCATTGAGCTTACTGGTAGGCGTACCAGTAACCGCCAACATGACGTTATTCTGTTTCATTGTTTCTAAATTATGAACTTGTGCTTCATTAAACGTATGCTGGTGGGATTCATCAATACAGACCGTGCGGTTTTTAACAAGCTTGCTCTTTTCAAAAAATAAAGGGTCATCCGCTGTCATGATGATTTGGACATGCTCTTCCTGAATCGCTTTTTTGAATTCGTCGACACTTAAATCCTTAGCCATGTATACTTTCGTGCTTTGTCCGTGCAGAACCATGATTGCATCTTTGCGAGTCTCCTTCGCTAAGCTATCATTGGGCACAACAAAAATCCCATGTCCTACAGCATGAGTCACGCCAGCAAGCACCCAGCTTTTTCCCGATCCAGTTCCCATAATTGCCAAATGACTCGGTTCACCGTTAGCTACTGCTTGACCAAATTTTTCAATGACATCGGCTTGTAACTCTCTTGGCGCGGGTGCTTTGCTGGTAAACACGGCATCCCCAGCTTTAATATCGATGGAGCTATCAGGATTAATTTTGGCGTGCATTACCCTGGCAGGAGTCGCTACCATTTTGTCATCGGTGTACTTGCCTATTACTTTTAAATCGTAGGTCGATTCACCCGTCCTTTCTATTTGAATTTCATAAACTCGGCTATTATCCGTTGATAGTTTAATGGCTTTCCCACTATCAATGGCTAATCCAAATTTATCCGGGTTAGAAATCATTTCATTAATAATATCCGCAGCCGTTAATTTTTTATTCGCTTTTTGCGCTGAGTCCACTAGCTCTTTAAAATGCACGTCCGTGATGGATTTGCCGTCAATGACATTGCTTAATAATATGCGTCCTAAAACAGCATCACCATATTCTTGGATTTGCTTACCCACTTCTTGGGCTAATTTTGAATTAGGCATTTCTCGCTCCGTTGGACTTTGGATTTATATATAAACATATATACCATTTTGATTCATGTTGCACATTATTGCGTCTGATTGATTTTGTTATTGTCGTTAATTTAGAGAGGGACATGTTGTATTTTTTTAATAAAAACAGATGGATACTGTATTGATTCATTCAAATTGATAAAAATTGAAATTTATTTATCAATTTGAAAATATATTAGATATTACCTTTAGGTTAGGTTGGTATAGTCAATGATGAAATATACTATGCCCATCACCCAGCAAGATGCTAGGCGATGGATGTATGATTAAAGAAAATTGCATAAGTGTGAGGGCTAAATTTTACTAGGGTTAGTTTGAAAATTTTTTCCGGATTTATATTTATAGGACTTACGAAAAACCCTAGAACCCGTCATCCTGAACATAGCGAAGGATCTACTGAATTGAGCATTGGTCTTCGGCAAAAGAAGATCCTTCACTACGTTCAGGATGACCAGCGCACATAAGAGAAATAAAGCAGATCTTTTAAGGCAAGTGTATAAGAGTCAATTGCTTGCTACTAGGGATTTCTGTTTCTGATTGATATTTATAAAGTGTGAATTCGCAACAAAGGACTTATTAATAAGCACAAACGGCAATTTATGTCTATAATGTTTGTAGGTTAAACACATAAATATTATGGAGTGCAATATGACTAAAGGTAGAGCTCGAAAGAAAGAAAATCAAAGGAATCAAGAGATTCAGGCTGAAATAAAAAAGCGTAATAATCTTTGTAAAAAGGATTTGTTGGGCCTTAATTTAAGTCAAGCACAAAGTCTTCTAAAAACACTGAAGGACCCAATTAAATATGGTGGATCTCAAGCGAACTTGGATGATATACCTAGCGAATACCCAACGCCGGGAAGTAAAGATTTAAGAGGTCATATTCGTACATTGCAAAAAAACATCGAATTACATAAAGCAACCCAGGAAAAATTATCTGAACTTATAGAGCAACTTAAAACTGGGCTTGGTGGAATCAACGATGAGAATGAATACAAAGAAACGGTTAGCAGTTTGGTAAGCGCTATAGAACAAGATACAAAAACATATTTAGATAAGCCTATGAAAGATCTAGAGTCTTCATTTAAGAAGTTTTCAGAGAATGTTGCTGAACGTTTTCTAAATTCTAAAGCTGATTTTCAGCCTAAAGTATGGCATGGTGTTGCTGATGTATTTATTTCTATGCTTAATGGATTGAAAGCTATTGGCAGGGCTCTTGGTGTATCATCCCAAAGAATGAAACTCTTCAGTGAGCAAAAAGCAGAATCTGAAGTAGTGAATTCAGCTATACAAAAATTATCAGAAGATGTAAGACCCTTAATATCTCCATCACAATAATAGTTAAAATTATAGAGTGAAGACCACATTAGCCATACGGCTAATGTGGTAGTCTGCAAAAGCGGATGCTATCCAATCGAGTCTGACCCCATTGGTTCGCCAGCCCGGCTGCAAGCCACACATGATTAAATTTTCTTATGTTAATCTGTTAACTAAAAGCTAACAATGAATTTGCAATAATTCAATTGTTCAAAATAAGTGCTATTGGTATAATTTTGTCAGTGGCATCTCTTCTCCAAAAAGACGAATGGAGAACTGGATAATCCAAGTTTTAATGATTAAACGGGTTTGTCGCTGAGATTTCGTGATGTTTTATGTTTTTGAACTCAGCTTCAATATTGGAAATAAACCCAATCTTTTAGATAAGGAGTTCATTTGCATTATGTAAAAAATTATATGCCTATCAAAAAAGAATTGAATAGGAATATCGATTTGATTAATCGCGAATTCTCACAAATATTAAACCAAATGCTCGCCATTATGAGTGCTAATAGTCACTTAGTGATTCGAGATAAAGAGGGTAATTATCTATATGCCAGTCCGAACTTAGAACAATCGCTAATCGATAGTCGGGTTTTAGCTCAAGGGGAGCACATCGTTGGCAAAAATTTAAAAGAAGTTTACCCCAGTGATTACAAACAGATTCTTGAAAATGATGAGACTGTAATGTCTCAAGGCGCAGAAATAACTTTTCATGAATTTTCATAAGATCAGGACTTACGGAAAACCCCTCATGCATAGTCAAAAGATCAAACTAAATTGAGATATTTCTTACAACCCCACTGTCTAAAAGATCAAAGTTATAAGATCAGAGCTATTGTAAAATACGCCCAATCTTACTAATCAGGTAGTTGTCATAAGCCGTCCTAAAAAACCATTTGACCAGTTAGACTATTGTCAATATTTACTGAGTAGCCAAGTCAATTACACACTAACCAACTATGCAGAACACGTTTCAAACGTTAGCCATGACTTGGTAAAACTATATTTGGAAAGAAATCGTCTGACAGCCAGCAATGTATGGTCTCAAGTAAAACCAGATATTATTGAAAGTGATGATGGGTATTTGGTTTTTGATGACACGGTTCTTGATAAAAGTCATTCACGTCGCATTGAGTCAGTCCGGTGTCAATATAGTGGAAATGCTCACAAGGTCATCAGAGGCATAGGTCTTGATAATTGCATTTATGTTAATCCAGAAACCAAGCAATTCTGGGTAATTGATTTTCGCATTTTTGATCCGGAAAAAGATGGTAAAGGTAAAGTTGATCATGTGGCAGAGATGTTAACTAATGCGATTTTCAGTAAAAAGCTCCCATTTAAAACTGTCTTAATGGATACATGGTATGCCACAAGCAAGCTTATGCTCCTTGTAAATGATCATAAGAAAAAATTTTATTGCCCAATTAAAAAAAATCGCCTGGCTAAAGCCCGTGAGACGGGCGATGAGTATCATCCCATCACAGAATTACAGTGGTCTGAAGACGAATTACACCAAGGTAAATCAGTGCGCCTGAAAGGTATGCCTGAACACCTCGCGATGAAAATGTTTTCCGTTGCTGTTTCTCCCAACAGAACGGATTTTGTTGTCACAAACGATACTAATCAAAACTGCTCTGATGATACAAAAAGTATTTGTGCCATTAGGTGGTTTGTCGAACAATTCCATCGTGAGGTAAAACAGCTTACAGGTATTGATAGGTGCCAATGTAGGAAACAGCGTATTCAACGAAACCACATTGCCTGTGCGATACATGTATGGGTAAGGTTGAAAAATATTGCCTATAAAACAGGACAGACGGTTTACCAAATCAAAAAAAACTTGCTCAAAAATTACTTAATTAACGAGCTGGCAATGCCATCGGTAGAAATGTGTTTTTCGTAAGTCCTGATTTGCTGGCTTCATTAACACCACTGCCAAAAAATGCAAATATATTAGCAATAGCACCCGCAGCATTGATGGCTGCGTGTTTATACTCACCCGCTTGTGCGGCAGCTACCGCATCATTTGTTAATGCACTGACTTCGCGCGCATGGGTGGTGGGCGCAGTGATTGTCGCGTCTTCCATTTCACTATGGATCATCCATTTACGGTAAGGAAATGGGTGCATTAATGGGGATGGATGCTGCCTTCTTTGATAACAAACGTGTTTTTAAAACCGATAAACGCCCTCTTACGCAGATGAATAATTCCAAATCAGCAAAGGAAGAATTAAACGATTCAGAACACGTTCTACTAATTAACTACCCTACTGGAACCGATCAGAACTCATCATCCAAGGCATACCACCAAGTGTATTTTGGTAAAAATAAAGACAAAACAGGCTGCTCTTTTTTCGACGCTAATTTGCCCGGAGGAAAAAGAGAAGGAAGTTGTGACGAGATGATCAAACTTTTGGCGAATTAAATAAATAACACCACATCCACAAATGATGACAGACCTTGCCTCGTTTCAAAATCTTTATAACACGAGGTCTCGCAATGAATGACGTAACCTTTATTTTTTGCCCGATATGAAGCTTACATTTATATCACTTTGTCTTGTTAATAAAATCTTAATAGAAAAAGTATATAATTAACTATATCGAAATTACATTTGGGGAGAAATAGCTTATGCCCCCTATCACTCGCGAAGACTTTCAACCTAAAAGCTGGAATGCTGAAAGTGAACAAACGACAAAGGAAGGCAAAAAACATGCCTTAGTCATTAAAACATCTCAAGAATTGATAGCGCCATTAGTTATTGATTGCAATCAAAAGGCTACCGATACTCAAAGCCCATTAGCACTCATTGATGAAGCATTCAAAGGGGGGTCTGAATCAAAAGCCTATAATGGTATAAAAGATCATAAGGAACGAACATGGGGGTTGATATATCATTTAGCCGATGCATTCATTGATTATCGTGATACCCTTGACGAGGAAAATCAAAAAGATATTGAACCTATTTTAGAAAATCTACTAGCATTATGGAAAAACATTAAAGATAGCCAAGCCCGAGAAGATTTACTCAAAAATATGACAGATTGGCTTAAAAAGCCCCCTTCTATCGAGAATATTGATAACACGGGAAGGATGCTGGAAATTGGTTATTTTGTTCTGAATGGACTGTCTTCTGAATTAAGTACGTTTGGAAGTATTGAAAAATCCATTGCTAGTAGAATGGGTGTTGATTTGGGTACCTTGAAGAATACCCTTGATATCTCACTAAAACCACTCGTTGCCCAAAAATATCAACAAATATCTCTGATTAAGAAGCTATCCACTAGTCCTGAAAATGCTTTTGCAATTATCGCATCTGATCGGGAAAACGCCGCGAAGGTATTATTAAGCAATATAAAATTAACTGAAGAAATCCTCAAAAGAGGAGACCAAGCCGCAAAAATTTTTATTTTGAATAATGACGCGTTAGTAGCAAAACTGATTAGTGAAGATAGAAAAAATATCTATTCTTTGATTGAAGCTAATCCCAAAGAGGCTAAGACAGTTTTCGAAAAAAACACGAAAGTTCGGGATCAGATTGCCATTCTACTCGGTGCAGATTTAGATTTTACAAAAAAGTTGGCCGAGGATCTATTAACAAATAAACAGCTGTCTATCCTCGAACCAATATTTAAGGTCAATTCAAAGCTTGCGCTTAAACTGAGTGGACAAGTTTCCTCAGATAGCGAACTCTCTCAATTTTTAAAACCATACGTCAAGTTAAGCGATGACCACGTAAAGATGATTCAAGGCCTTGGCGGCAATGTTAACCTATCACTTTCAGCGATTGCAGAAAATGTGGCTATTCCAGACAATACCACCTCTCAAAAAAAAGCGCTTCAAGCGACATGCGAGCGATTACAAACGTTGGATAAAATATTGTCTTTAGATGATAGTCAATTAGTAATCGCCTTTTGGGAAGAATACAATACTCAAGAAAAGCTAGATACGCTTAAAAGTGATTTGTCCTCCTTGTCAGAAGCGAACAAAACTAACTTGCAAAGACATTTTAGATCCGTGTTTGTTGGTGGTATAACCGGCATATTTGTTTCTGCCTATAGTTGGGTTCAAACCACCGCAAATCCTGAATTAACTGGGGGTGTCCCGCCTCTGTCTGGCATTTTAAGGGGGGCGGTGAAAGATGCACTATCCTCTTCTCAACAGACATTACAGAATCAAGCACTTGAAATCATGCCAACATTTGTCGTTTCTGGCGAGTCAACGCCAGAAAAATTAAATTGTATTAGCAACGTCTTAAAAGGCGAAACCAACGCAGAAATTATTATTAGGCTCACAGATGAGTTGAAATCCAACCTTGATAACTTGCCTTCTACCGACATTTTCACTGCAGATAGTGTTAGTGAGGCTATGTCGATATCTGTAAATTTATTCAACAGTGCAAATACAGATAAATTAGATAAGTTGGCTGAATACCAAAGAGTACTTCGAGATTTTGATAGCGCGTTAGCAATCATTGACAACCACCAACGGATGGTAGATATACTGAAGCAAATTGCATCAAATATAAACCAGTTAGAAGAAAAAGGGGTAGATGTCGTTCAATTACGCCAAGCTTTTGATAGACAAGTTAAAGACACAATTAAGCATGGTGGGGATATTTATAAATCAATACCGACTAATTCATCAGCTAAGATTATGATTGATGCCTTACAAAAAGATTTAACAAACGCTAAGACATCCATTCAATTAAACAGGGATGGATCAGAAAAATTGTTTAAAGTCATTCGTGACAATAAAGATACAATTGAAGAAACTAGAAAGTACCTTCAAACAAGAAGCAGTACCTGGGCTCACTTTTTTATGAACATTTTTTCACCCAGTTATCGAGCAATGTACAAAAACCTGAAAGAGACTATCGAACAATATGATAACAAACAAATATCTGAGCCAGTTGCAGTGAAAGCAATTCAAAAGACTATCACAGGCGACAAGGGCTATGACTCTGAAAAAATTGCAGGCATAAGAGAGCACATTGCCAAATCACCAACAATAGAACTCGATGACAACTCAACGCCGGCCAATAGTAAACTTTGAGCGTAACGCTTAAAAAAGTATGGAATATGAATTGCAAATAAATAATACCCACTGCCCTTATATTAAGAGCAGTTTAAGATCTGCCAAGCATGCAAGCAATTAGGCAAAATAGCCTGCAAAATAAACTTGGTACAATAAAAACAAGCCGATAATTAGGAAAATTACCGTTGATATCGTCATTCTCGTTGGATGGTTGATAAAATAGTGTCCCATTTTAATGGCCGTTTCTGGACAGAAAAATCGGACCAGGCCACTTAGCAACACAAGCCATGAAAATAGCGTCACAACCACTGGCCATCCCATCACCCAAACATTATGACTCGCGACCATGAGCAGTCCTAAAATGAGAGTAAATACAGCCAAGATAAAGACGAGACTGCGCTGTCCCATAATGTCTTGCATCACCGCTATTGAAGCATCACGTCGAAATAATGTAAACAGGCTGACGATGACCAAATACCAGCCAATGACAGTCGCCAAAAAGAGTGTATTCATGTTAATCTCCTCCTTCAATTCCTCCTATTATAAGTTTAGTTGAAATTAACCTCTTAAATCAGAATCTATCTCATTGATTATCATTTTAGGGTGCGGAATCTAGGTCAGGAGCAGTCCTGGTGATAAGCTCCTCTTGATATGTTTATTTGTTTTTCATATAACGCATTCTTTATACCACATCGCCTGGAAGTATTTATGAAAACCCCGATGTTTGATATGGACTATTTATCCTTTTTCAATCACCACGGAATCAGGTTACGCCATAATAATTTGGAAACGGGGTTATCAGAAAAAAAGTAATGATTGTTCAGGCTATGGCGGCGATGCGGTTAGTCTTGCTTAAAATAAATAACAACACGGGGAATATTGCTAAATTTCAGACATTAGTTGAAGAATTTATATTACTCTGCTGCAACAGTTTTCATTTAACCGAAAACCACTTTCAAGATATCGCCCTGTCACTTATTGATAGAGGTGATGATGCGAGAGTTCCCTATGATTTTTACAATTACCCATTAGGTAAATGTGGAAAAGCCCCTTTTTCTGCTACAAAAAACATTAATGACCATCACATCAGAGCACTATGATCAAGAAGAACCAGAAAATGCTGTTTTGTAATTGCTACAAAAGCTTTGCAGTGAAATCAACGAATATAAATCAAACCAAATTCGCAAATTAATAGCGAAGGCTTCAGAAAATCAAGCAGTTAAAATCATTTTAGAAGATATATTGGCCCTTTATTCAAATATGATATTTCTGAGCAATCCGATTTATAGACATCTCATGGAACTGGCGAAATCCACCCATGATTTTGAAACAATTTCAGAAGCACAAGTTTTAAATTTAAAAAACCAAATCAGTGCTTTGAATCAAACCACAAAGAAAGGGAAAGAGCTTCTGTCAATCACCATTAAAGAATTTAATACCAGCAACTTATTCCAAGACAACTTAATGAAATCAGAAAATTTAACAGTCAACCCTTTGAATGATTTAACAACGAATAAATTATTGTTTTGCTTTGACCTAATTGAAAAATGGCCTGCTCCCCAACCCATGGAGCTGACTGAATATCAAAAATTAGAAAATGGTTTAAAAACCTTGCATCAAATGATTCAAGCAGTTCAATCGGACTATATCAAAGTCTTAAAGCCCTCCAACAACCAAATACAAACCCCTTTTGATGCAATTTTACAAAAAGTCAGCAACGCGGATAAGGCACTTTCCCCAGACAATGATAAACAGCAAAATCAAAAGCTAATGGCTCAATGCTTAAAAGAAACGGTTGACGATATACATGCCATTATGAATGAATCAACCAATCAGTCATTACGAAATAGCACAAACCCAATTATCCGCTTTATCCCGTATTTATGGGATAATCTCACTTGGCTACAAACTTGGTTTGACAGGCCAAAATCTACCTACGAAAAACAATGTGATTTGGTGGTTAATCAAATCAGCCTCTTTCAAAAAAGTAAATTGCTATCTGAAGCAAATGAGCAAGAAGCAGCACTTACTAATCAAACGGTTGATAACAGTTTCTAATCGCAACTATAGAGTCATGCGTAGCATGAGAGTTGGATTATCAGCCGAGATCATAGGCTCCTCTATGCCTTAGATATCCTAGGGTCGATTAAAGTGCTATAATTTTTTCAACTTTCACCTATCCAATATTCGCATGAAGATATTAATCTCTGGTGCCGGCATTGCCGGTCTTTCTTTGGCCTACTGGTTAAAACACTATGGCTTTGAGCCAACCATTGTGGAACGAGCGCCCGCGCTTTTAGTTGGCGGGTATAAATTAGATATTCGCGGCAGCGCCTTAGAAGTCATTCGCCGCATGGGGGTATATGAGAAATTAAAGCAATTAAATACCAACATGCAAAATGCAATTTTAGTGAATAAACAGGGCAAAACCATTGAAGAGATGGATGGTGAAGCGTTTGGGCATCGGAGTGGCGATGATATCGAAGTGGTGCGTGAAGGTATTTGCCGAACGTTTTATGATCATTTATCCGGCATCGATATTTGGTTTGATGATGTCATTGAAGCAGTTGAACAAACCGATACGCATGTTGAAGTGAGTTTTAAACATCGCAACAAGCAGTCATTTGATCTCGTAATCGGTGCAGATGGCCTTCACTCAACTGTTCGTCATTTGGTGTTTGGCGAGGAATCTCAGTGGCTCCATGATTTAGGTGTGTATTTATGCGTTTATAATGCCCCAAATTATCTCCATTTAAACAACCAAGAGATGCAATTCACCGAAATTGGGCGCGTTGCTCAAGTGTGGAGCACCGGCGACAATCAACAAATGAAAGCTTGTTTTGGCTTTGTCAGCAAGGAAAAAGCGATTCCTCTGAAAGACCGAAAAGCGCATGAACAACGATTAAACCAAGCATTCCATGGCATTGACTGGGTGATGCCTAAGCTGCTTTCCTATCAAACTACGGGCGATGATTATTATTTTGATAAGGCTGCCCAAGTCAAAATGCCGAGTTTTAGCAAAGGTCGGGTAACCTTAGTTGGAGACGCCGGCTACTGCGCCTCCCCTCTTTCAGGACAAGGCACAAGCCTAGCAATTATTGGTGCTTATATCTTGGCAGGCGAGTTAGCGCGAGAGAAAGATAATTTTGCCGCAGCATTTATGACTTATGAAGATGTCATGAAACCGTTCATTGAAAGCAACCAGCGCCTTGGTCAACAGGCTGCCAATATGATGAATAGCCAAGGGTTTATCAGTCAGGTGATTGGTAATTTTATTCAAAAAGCCTTGAAATATGCCCCTGGAAAATTAGTACGATGGATCATTAACATGTCCACCAAACGTATCCAAACCGTTGCCAATTCCATCCAAATTAAGGACTACCCGTAATCAGTGATTAATGATTGTGTGGACATTTGATATAAAAGCTCTTAACTAACTTCACAATTTATTTCCTATTTAAGCGCATCGGTCTTCTGGACTGCTTCGCGTTGCTCGTAGCGACAGAAAATTTAACTTGGGACGTTTTTTTCTGGACCTGTATAAAGGCTCGCAACGACTTTGATGTATGAATTTATCCAACACGGCGATGCTAAGTATCTAGGGAAATATCCTTAATTATTTGGCGCATCATCGACGAAATAGTCAACAAATGCCCTTATTTTGGGTTGTAAATAGCGTTGCTTTTGCCAATACATGTAGACTGTCTGGTCGACTAAACTGGCTTCGGGCAATAACTCAATTAAATCCCCTCGTTTTAGTGCATCCTTAACCACATAATCATGTAAATAGACAATCCCCAGCCCTTCTAAAGCAGCCATGAGCATCGCACCGCTATCATTAAACGTTAGGTAAGGATCAATTTCTAGTCGTTGATCTTGCCTAAATTGGATAACATCAACAGGTTCACGCATTGAATGAGTAATATAGCGGTGTTGATATAAATCATGCACCTGTGTGGGATTACCCTGTTGGCTTAAATACTTGGGGGTTGCACAAAGCACATAGCGCGTTTTGGTTATCCCTCGGCAAATATAATCAAGCTTACCAGGCATGGTCACACCAAAAATAATATCAATTGCTTCCGAAGCGAGATCCGGCATTCGTTCAGCGAGATCAAAGGTGAGTTTTAATTGCGGGTATTTTGTTAGAAATTGAGGTAGTTTCGGGATAAGATAATGATGGGCAAAGTATCGATTGCAAGAAACGTTTAAACAACCTGATACATTTTTCTGGCTTGCAATTAATGCATTTTCTGCTTCAGATAAGGCGCTAAGAGCTTGCCGGCAATGGGATAAATAAAGCTGGCCTGCCTCGGTTAAACGAATTTGCCGCGTTGTACGATGTAAAAGCTTTACCCCCAATTCATATTCAAGCTGGGCAATTTGTCGACTGATTGCGGCTGTCGAGATTTTTTTTATCCTTGCCGCAGCCGAAAAGCCACCTTGCTCGACCACACAGATCAACGTCTGAACCGCATCAAATTTACTCATTTATTATTGCATTTTAGTTAATAGTTATTAACATTTTATCGAATTGTAAATTTATATGCAATTTATGATAATAGAATAACTATTTTGTATTTATTTAAAACGGTATAATGATGAACAACACCCCCTTCCCTTGGCTGACATTTTTGCTGATGATTTCATTTGCTTCGGTGAATGCCGTTATTCCAACACCGGCGCTGCCTGAAATCACCCATTATTTTGAAATCAACAACGATCAAGTTCAATTATTGATGAGTCTTTATTTGATTGGCTACGCAGTTGGTCAGCTCATCTATGGGCCTCTTGCGAATCGATTGGGCAGAAAACCGGCGCTTTATGTTGGTATTCTTGTCCAGATTTTATCAAATATTGTTTGCATCATGGCTGGCGTCTTGCATTGCTTTAGCCTGTTACCCATTGCGCGCTTATTTATGGGTTTGGGAGCCGGGGTCGGTTTAAAAATGGCTTTCACCCTGGTCAATGAAATGTGCAATAATCGCATCGCTGCAAAACGGATTGCGATTCTTGTCATAGCGTTTGCCATTGCCCCCGGTTTAGCGGTTGGCATAAGCAGTGTCATTTTGAGCCTTTTTTCCTGGCAAGGATGTTTTTATTTTGCATTAGGCGATGGTCTAGTTATCTTGATACTCGTATCCCGTCTACAAGAAACGCTATCAACCCCTGATAATAATGCATTGAATATTTCATACTTAATAACGAAATATCGACGCCAATTTCAAAATAAGTCGATTATTCAGGGCGGTGTACTACTAGGCTGTGCGAGCAGTTTTATTTACCTCTTTGCCACTTGGGCACCATTCATTTCAATAACTGGCAATGGATACAGTGAAAAAACGTTTGCGTTGATGAATTTGCTCCCGACACTTGGCATGCTTTTTGGCGCAATCACCAGTGCTTATTTAACACATTTCTTTTCGTCTTCTTTTATCATGAAATTGGGCGTCCGATTTGCAACTTTTGGCGTCCTTACCATGTTATATGCTTATATCATCGATTTTAGTCTTGTTTATTCTTTATTTTTACCCATGACGTTAATTAATTTTGCCTTATCATTCGTATTTGCAAATGCATCCTCGTTGGCATTACGGCATTGTGATGATACATCAAATGGCTCCGCAGTGATGAACTTTATTAATATGGGGATGACGGCAATCATCGTTCTTACAATTGGCCAGCTTCCGGCGTCACCTAAGTTATTGGTAACAGGTTTTATTGGAATATCCTCGATTATGGCGCTAACTTTCAAGATTGATTCTGGCATATCAACGTCATTAACTCGGCAAGCTGACATAGAAAACAATGCTGCCAACTAGTCTTTCAATTCAATGGCATTTCGTTATATAGATTTCAGCATGTTATGTTGAACATAATGATCACGTGTTTCTTCGTGGAGACTTATCGCATCAACCCCTTGATTAAATTGGTTTAAAAGCCTCTGACAATCGTAGACGCGATCTGAAATAATGGTAAAAAGCGTATCGCTTTGTGGATTCCCGTGATAATAACTCATGTTTATCCACTCACCTAAATCTTGCGGCTGAATGCTCGATTCTTTTGAAAAGTGATTGAGACTATCATTGAAGGCTGTTTCATAGAGATTAGGATTAGACTCAAGATTATGGATTGCTTGCTCGACCATTGTAGCAAAGCCCTTGCGCATACTTAAACTGATCGGATTGTTACCGGATAGATCAAACAAATTTTCAATAATTGTATGGGGAAGTAATGTGCCTACCCTCCCATCGAAAGGCAATGCAAACCGGTGTCGATAATCTTGTAAATAGTTACTTGTAAAGAAGCGATAATTGATTTTTTTACCTTTAGTAAAATTTTCATCGTCGATACAAAGACTATCATTGTGACGTCCCTTATAACTCAAATGACCACAAAATCCAAAATCCACAATGCAGGCTTTAAATTGATTATCAACTCGGATTTTTCCAGAGTTGAGAAACTTTGAATTTAAAATATCCCAGTGATTAAATATTAGGGCAGCAGCATAGATTTGACCAATAAAAAAAGCATCGTCCTCATTAAGATCTAATTGTTCTCGCCTTGGAATCTCACTATTTTCAAGCACTGCTCCAAATTTTTGGGTGACTTTTTGGTGTAAAAACTCATCAAAGTGACTAAGAATCTTTGACAAAAGTATCACCTGATTATTCTGGCCAACATGCAGATAGACCTCAGGGACCACCATTAGATCACCAAACAGCCCTTTCATCACGTTGGGGATAAGCAATTCTAAAAATGCCCCCTCAAATTCAAGTGAAAAAATATGGCGTTTGGTTTTGGGGTCTAATTCATCAATGGCTTGTGGTGGAACATACCCGTTAAAAACGTCTTTTGCCGTTAACGGATCGGGGGATTTTGCAATATAACTGTGCCCTTCTTGGTCTTGCATTATGGTCTTTGGCGTAAATCCTTTGCTGATTAATTCAGAATCTTCAGGACTTAATTTCGACTTTTCTTTATATTCTATTCGTAAACTTCCGGGAAAGTTCAGCATAATTTTATCTTCAGCACATACATATTGGTCTATTTTAAACCATGCAGGATTGAGTGTAAACATACTCTCTTGAAGAGGTGGGATTTATGCGAAGAAACGTCATAACCATACTAATAAAAGACCCTTCGTTTCGATGCTTATTTAAAGTAGTCCACATTTTCAAGACGAAGTTATTTCAACATAGCTTTAGCGTTATTGTTTCGCTTATGTGACTTCTTATTTCACTATTATGACAATCATCAAAACATCTTGTCTTAATTTATTTTCATCTATTCATAATCCATCTCTTTAATTAAATTTAAGCCCAGTTTCACGAATATTTGAACATTTTGTATTGACATTAATTTTAACCAGATGGTATTACTATTATTAGCATGATCGAATATGTGCTTATGCATCCTATTTTGAACCAGCTTGCCGCACCATGGAGGGTAGATTATGACGCTTGAAGAAATGCAACGAATGCTAATTTATTGCCAAATACTTGCGATTGATGGGTTAAGCAATGGAACGAATGCCATTATTCCTGAACTTACAATTGACCTTCTGAGTGGAAATTCCTTTTTTGGTTTAAAAAATAACCCTGCGATTTTCGTCACAGAAATCACTTACAAAAAATTGAAGCACGTTTATCCAGATTGGATTCCAAACGTTACCATAGCAATCAGTCAATCTTTTTTGGATGCAAAAAAAACAAGCCCCATAGATATTATAGGAGTACTTGTTCATGAAGCTGGACACGCATTTAATGTCTATGGGCGTATCTCTAATAACGAAGCTAACGCCTACATATTTGAAATTGAAACCCTGCTCAAGCTCTATAACATGAGCGTTCTATCGAGACAGTTTGACATCTCCAAACAAGACATGACGCAGTATTTTCAATCACGGTTAAATCAATATCAAATGAACAAAAAGAACGGCAAGTATTTACAGTCACTCATCGATGAAATTACGGAGACATTTGAGTTAGAAAATCACCACAGTCATCGAGTCATCGAATTTGTGACTAAAAACGCAATCAAGATTCATATAAAGCTAGGATTTTTTAAACACATGAATTCGGAGGATATTAAATTATCCAAAGATAGCTCCTTTAAACCCTATGTGAATATGACGAAGGTCCATACTTAGCGACATTCTTATGCCTAGGATTAGGTGGCAGTATTAATATTCACAGGCTTTAAGTGGAATTTATTAAATAAAACCAACTGGGCTATTGCGAGATACCCCATTAAAAAAGGTTGCTGATCAACGGCATAAGCTACGACGTTTTTGTCTATCAAAGACAGGGTATTTGGGGTTTTATCAAAACTAAATACGAGCGGCTTATAATTAAAATTATTCTTTTTAGGTTGAAGTAGCATTTGCCCAATGGGGTCGAGTGCCTGGGAGGTTAAGCAAAACAGGATCGTTGTATTGGGATGACGCAGAAAATAGGACTTGACTCTTGATTGTACAAAATTAGCATCGGTGCCCACATCCAGCTCTTCCACAACCATGTTATTTTCACTTAATACTTGCTTGATACCTTTAGCGCGCATTTCAAGACCAACATGGCCAGGTTGAGGATTCAATATAACCGCCCTCTCTTTTTCGCGTGCATGCTTAATTGCTTCCATAGCCAGCATTTTCCCTGCTTGGAAGTTATCGGATCCCAAAAACGCCAAATACGGATTTTTCTGATGATTACTTGGTTTCGTATCCACCGCGATGATTGGAATATGCTTACTTTCTGCTTGTTTTAAACTCTTCGAAAATACGGTATTCGAAGGAATCGTCGTCGCGATGCCCAATGGATCAGTGGCAAGGACACTTTCAATGAATTTTAGTTGCTTGGGAACGTCATTGGCACCGGGTGGGGATAAAACTTGGACTTGAACGTTTAAATCCTTCGCTGCTTGCTTTGCACCGTCAAATAAAGAAGTCCAATAAGGGTCCTGCGAACCATGAGTAATCAAATAATAAGTATTATTGGCAAAACTGCTCGTTACACTAAGCCAAAAAAACATGACAGAGTGTATAATTTTAAAGTATTTCAAAGTTAACTCCTTCTAAAAAGCGTGATATTCTTCTGTTTTTATCTGATTACGTTCACTTACCTTCCTCGCTACCAGGGCTCCTTTATCTAAATAGAGAATCTCCTTTGCAACCGCCTGCAAATGCTCTCTTTGGTGGCAAATGTATATAACTGCAATGCCAGCATCGGCCACGGATTTAATCGATTTTAAAACACTGTCCATACGATTCTTTGAGAGTGCACTCGTTGGTTCATCAAGAATGAGTAATTTCGGTTTAAAATATTTTGCCCGACATATCGCTAACGCCTGCCTTTCACCACCCGATAAATCACTCACTCGTGTTTGGGCTTGAAAGGTCTTATCCACACCAAAATCTGTTAATTGTTGCTGGGTTATCTGTTGCATTTGCTTAACATCTAACCGTCTAAAAGGAAAATGGCCTGTCACTAATTCATTGCCTAGAAAAAAGTTTCGCCATAGGGATAAATTTTCGATTAAGCCTAGCTGTTGATAGACAGTTTGTATACCAATGCGATAAGCATGAATAGGTCCGAATGAACGTCGATAGTTTAAGGGATTGCCTTGCCAATATAGGTTGCCTTTACTGGGTGAGTAATAACCAGTAATGATTTTCACTAATGTTGATTTTCCCGCCCCATTTTCACCCATTAAACCAATGATTTCCCCTGGGAATATCTGAAAAGAGACATCGTCCAATATGTTGACATTGCCAAACCACTTACTAATATGCTCCGCCTGCAATAGAGGCTTTTGTTTATTATCGCATGCCATATTTAACGCTACCAAAGGAATAATTAATCGAGACAGCAAGAATGAGGATCACACCAACAAATGCCCGGAACCAATAAGTTGATACACCAATCTGAATCAGTCCTGAGTCAATGGTACTGATGAGCAATGTCCCTAACGCAGCGCCGAATATACTGCCTTGTCCACCTTTCAATGACGTTCCGCCAATGACTGCCGCTGCTATGGCATATAGTTCATATTGTTCGCCAGCTGTGGGTGATAGGCTATTGATATGACTAAATTGAATAACACCTGCAAGTGCCGCCAGCATCCCACATAATGTAAAACACATTAATTTAATGGCGTGAGTGTTGATGCCCACAGAGTAAGCCGTATCTGGATTATTACCCGTGGCTTGGATATGATTTCCCAGTTTTGTTTGGTTCAATAGGTAATTAAGCAATACGCCAATCACTAACCACCAAAGAAACGATACCAACAAGTTATCAACGAAAGTACCTGCAAGCAGTTCCATCGTCATATTATTGCCATCAATGGTAATTGGATACCCTTCGGTGAAAAGGAGCACCACGCCTCTTAGTATCAACATCGTGCTTAGTGTGGTAATAAACGAAGGAATTCTTAGAATCAATGTGATTAGTCCATTGATAAACCCAATGCCAGCGCCTATCAAAAGCGCCATGCATAAGGCAAAAATTCCATGGCTAGCATGTTGCGATAGTGTAGCAAATATCATCCCAGTTAAAGCAAAATTTGAGCCCACAGATAGATCAAATTCCCCGGCAATCATTAATAAGGTCATCCCTAAAACGACAATGCCAAAGTCTGCGGTGAAATTAAGAATACTCGCCCAAGTTGGAAAAGTTAAAAAGGTCGGTGCTAATAAAGAAAACACACTTACTAGCAAGAGAAATGATAAAACGATGCCATTCGAAATATTCTGCTTCTTAAACATAAACTACCTTGTTTTTTTACGATGCGAAGTTTACCTGATTTTCAAAGCAACTTTAAGATAATATTAAAAAAAGAAACATAAAAAATTCGTGCGTCTAATACTATAAAATACTACCCCATAAATCTGGGTAAGATTTTTTAATCACGAAGCCCGAGTTATGGTGTAATTATTAGCACTACCTATAGTGATATTAAAGTATCTGTTAAGAGCTTACTGCTGAATTCATTTTGCTCTTTATTGACAATATATATTCATATTGTTAATATATACGACTAGAAATTCGTCAGGTAAAGAAATGGCTACCATTAAAATACATGTATTAGATTTTCATAGTATATTTACACACATCGAGATAGTCCTCGAAAACACATCAACAACCCCCCATACTTTTTACGGGATTAATCGATGGGAAGAACCTGGACATAATTGGGTAACATCAGGTCCTAATGCGTATATCGATCAAGCCAGCTCTACTTTTAGCTTTGATATTGAAGCAGACCCTAAAGACATCGTTAAACAATATCGAGACTATTGGTATTCAACTGACAAAGATGCTGGCATTTTATCCCTTAACTGCGGCGATACCGCGCAATGGTTTTTAAGCAAATATGCAAGAATTCCAAAACCAAATTTATCAAACATTAGCTGGAATCATTTTGCTCTAGGTATCATATGGCCTAGTTTTATTCCTTGTCCAATCACCATTCCTGGCCGCGTGATGGCTAACGCAAAATTCCATGTTAATGCCAGAAATAACCCTGAAGAAACTGACAAATATTCGCGTCTTTTTCTGTATACTTGCATGGCAGCTGCTTCCTTGCTCATTGCGACCTCTGTGTTCGCTTTAGTGGCATCGGTAACCATTCTAAGTGCTGGATTAGCAGCGCTTGCTATTGGAGGATGCGCCCTTGCCGGCTTAGTAGGCACTTATGGCTTTTTCAAAGCATATAACCAATTATCAGCTAAAAACATCGCTGATAAATTAAAAAATCCAGATGAATCGTTTAGCGCTGATCCTAGCAGTAATACGCCAGTCGAACACCCGGATATCGCAAGGGTTGCTCCCCAATAATATAAGTTAGCCCCCCAGCTGAGCCGTTACGCCAAGCAATCAGTTTATTCTTAACGGCTCTATAGCCCTTGACCAGAACAAGGTATCTAAATTCGCTTTCCTAAACTCATGTTGAAAATCAGCAGATAAACGCAATAACGTGTTCAATTTCAATTACTTTTTAAACGTTGATAAATAGAAATTTGAATGCTAGTATTTTAGAATATTTGAATATTGGTATGTATAAAATGCCTTCTAGAACGCTTATCTCGCAAGAACTAGCCAGTTATTTAAATGCGATATCCCACGCGCATCGTATCCGAATTATAGAAGAACTCTATACAGGTGAAAAAGATGTTACAAGTTTATCTAATTTATTAGAAATAAGTCACTCATCTGTTTCACAACACCTCTCCGTTTTAAGAGCAAAAAAAATGGTGGACCAACGAAAAGAAGGTAATCGCGTGTTTTATCGATTAGTCCAACCCAAATTAGCCAAATGGTTGTTAGAAGGTATTGAGTTCATTGAGGCCGGGTTTCAGTCACAACAATTGATTCGCAATGCGTCCTTTCAAGCTAAAATGCTTTGGGGTTGCGATGTGAGTCAGCCAGTAAAATAAATGATATCAAATAACACCGATTGACAATGCAATTCCTGGAGCACTGATATGGTAAACACGGTTAAAAACGATGTTGCAGCAAGCATTGTTGTATTCTTTGTTGCCCTCCCCTTATGCCTTGGAATTGCTTTAGCTTCGGGTGCACCTTTATTTTCTGGAATTATTGCAGGGATTGTTGGAGGAATAGTTGTTGGGCTAGCAAGCGGTTCTGCTTTAGGTGTCAGTGGTCCAGCTGCCGGTTTAGCCGTTATCGTGTTAAACGCTTTAAGTGTTTTAAATTCCTGGTCAGCCTTTTTACTTGCAGTGGTGCTGTCGGGGGGAATGCAACTTATGATGGGCTATGCGCGCACCGGGTTTATTGCCCATTTTTTTCCATCCTCCGTCATCAAAGGGATGTTAACAGGTATAGGTTTGTTAATTATATTAAAACAAATTCCTCATGCATTCGGATATGACAAAGATTATGTCGGTGAATTATCATTTTTTCAGCCCGATGGTGAAACCACGTTAAGCTCCCTCATTAAAATGTTTGACGCTTTTACCCCCGGGGCAGTCACGATTTCCTTAATATCTATTATCCTCTTGATAATTTGGGACAAAGTGTTGACTAAAAAGCACAAGCTGTTCCAGGTTTTACAAGGACCCGTTGCTGTAGTTATCTTAGGTGTCATTGTCAACATGCTATTCAAAATACATGCCCCCGAATTTTACCTTAATCAAGAGCATTTAGTGTCATTACCCGTGGCCTCTTCTGTGACTGATTTTTTTCATCAGTTCACGATGCCAAATCTATCAGAGATTACTAATTATTTGGTTTGGAAAGTAGCGATTGTGTTAGCCTTAGTAGCAAGCCTTGAGACATTGCTTTGTGTCGAAGCAACCGATAAATTAGATCCTTATAAACGAATCACACCCACCAACCGAGAATTGAAAGCACAAGGGCTTGGCAATATAGTTTCTGGCATGATTGGCGGGCTACCAATCACACAAGTCATCATTAGAAGCAGCGCCAATATAACGTTCGGTGGACAAACGAAATTATCTACCATTCTTCATGGTATATACATTCTTATCAGTTCTATTGCGATAGCCAATTGGTTAAATATGATACCACTCGCTAGTTTAGCCGCTATCCTCATATTCATTGGCTATAAGCTTGCAAACCCGGCTCTGTTTAAAAGAATGATACACCTAGGTGATGAGCAATTTGTGCCCTTTATTGCCACAGTAATAGGCATTTTAGCTACCGACTTGCTAATTGGTATCCTTATTGGCATTGGATTCGGTATCTTTTATACCTTAAGACACAGCTATCGTAACTCCTATTACATGAAAAAAATGTCTTCCAAGGAAAATACACATATTATTCATCACTTAACGTTAGCGGAAGAAGTATCCTTCTTTAATAAAGCAAGTATTATCAAAGCGTTAGATGAAATTCCTGCTGGTTCTGGCGTCATCATCGATTGCAGTAATTCAAAGTCAATCGCCTATGATGTGGTCGAGTTTATCAAAGATTATAAGAGTAATGCTCAGAGGAAAAATATATCGGTCGAAACCATTGGTTTCATCGAGCCAAACTAACATCATACGCAGTTAAATTAGAGGGGATATTTAATGAAAACGTTAACCAAAGAACTGCAAGAAAAAATAACACCAGAAATCGCAGTAGAATTATTGAAAAGAGGCAATGAACGTTTTGTTAATAATCTCAAAATTAATCGTAATTTACTCCAACAGGCCAACGAAACCTCCGATGGGCAACATCCCTTTGCCGTGATTTTAAGTTGCATTGACTCGAGAACGTCTGCTGAGATCATTTTTGATCAAGGACTCGGCGATATTTTTAGTATCCGTGTGGCTGGCAATATTATCAATGAAGACATCCTTGGCAGCATGGAATTTGGTTGTCAAGTCGCCGGCGCAAAACTAATCGTCGTCCTAGGCCACAGCAAATGCGGAGCAATAAAAGGAGCTTGTGATCACGTGGAGATGGGAAATTTATCCGCCTTATTAGAGAAAATCAAACCCGCAATCGATGACGAAGATACTGAAGTAAATAATCGAACCTCGAACAATCCCGAGTTTGTGGAAAAAGTAGCCCATATTAATGTCAAAAAGACGATCGATGCTATTCTTGACCGAAGCCTTATTTTAAAAAAACTCATTGAATCAGGCCAGTGCGGCATTATTGGTGGGATGTATGACGTATCCACAGGTCAAGTTACCTTTGACGAAGATTTAACAAACAGCTAGATATATCAATCTGTTACATGTTAAACAACGATAATTGGATTTAGCGACCACCGATGTCATTGACCCGATTAGTTTGGGAAGATGGATTTTAGCTTTCGCCACAACATTTTAGGCAGACAATGCCGCCAATAATTTATTAAGCATTACCGTTGGTGTAGCCCATTTATAGCTGTCTGGCAGGATGTCTTTTAACTCACCAATACACCAAAAAGTGAAAATAAGGAGACTTTAAGTAAAGGGTCCTGTCACATCATTTCCATTTTGTAAAAGACAGATAACCCACACTTGCTAGGGGTGACGGCTAAGTTGTCCGGCGCGCCGCATCTTAGCTGGCAGTGTTATCCATTCGGTTTTAAATCCTAATTTTTTGAGCGACTTATCATACAGCTTAGCCACTTTTTTAACGCCATTCAGATTAAAGGTGCCGCTATTGATGTTGACTGTTTTTTGGATAAATTCAATTTCTTGCTTTTCATTTTGATGGATGATTGCGACGATCTTTTTTTCATTTGCATCGAGCTCGCCTTTAGCATGAGCACCAAAGCAAACCAACATCAGTAGTATCAATAGTCCTTTCGACATTCTTGTCCTCCATCCTAGATTCCAATGCTGCAAACTTATCATTTCATTTTAATTCAACCTGAAGAGATTAAAACCCAATTCAATCCTGGTTCAGTTGTCTTTCCGTCTCTTTAGTGCCGATAGAAATGTAATCTAACGTCTGAGCTCCAGGACCATCCGCTTTAAGTAGAGCGGCGAGCATCCTAAGTGATTTCTAAAATTTCATAAATAAATCTTGTTTTCTAGTAGGAAATGACACGCAATAATTTGGTTTCACTTTTTTTGTTTCAACTTAATCTTTGTACCGGACAATTTTTTAAAAAAGCCGTCTTTGCGAACGTAGTGAAGCAATCTAGAACAGATTTCTGTTCAGAGATCGAACTGGATTGCTTCGCAAAGCTCGCAACGACAGTGCTTTTAAAAAATTGTCCGGCACAAAGCAACTTAATTGTCAATACTGGCCTATTAATGTTTTGTTAATATATAATATGTACAATACATTCTCATTCAATTAGATATATTTTAACCCCATGCCTAAACAAGATATGCTGACCGGTGGCTGTGGAACGTATGCCATTGATGTTAACGCTTTTTATCAATATTGGATGCCCTGCCAACAAACGTCTGTTCATCCATATTATGTCGATTCGTATAAAACTAAGATTCAACATGGCAGTGAAATTCTAGCACCGCTTTTGCAATCTATCGATTTTGATAACGATAAGATATGTATTCGAACCCTCGATGGTCGCCACCGAATCGCCGCGGCCAAAGAGTCGGGTGTTTCAATTATCCATGTTCGGATGAGCGAGAAGTTGTATTCTCAAATACAAGAGATATTTCCGGGCGTGATTCTAAATTTGAAATCTGAATCTGCATGCGAGAAAAATGAGGAAAAAGAAGAAGACACCTACCTTGACGATCTTGCGTATTTTAAAAACTTTTTTGCCAAACAAAAAAAGATGGGCGTAAGTAACGCTCCTCAAAATAAAGAAAATTTTACTAACACGAGAACCCTCTGATATACGCATACTCTTGATATAGATAAACTCAGGTTTTACGCCCCCAAGCATTAGAGTAGACCCATGCGATACTCAACTTTTCAAGGAACGTATCCCTTTTTTTCCCTAAACGCTAGATATGAACGAGCGCTTCTTCAGAAGCAGGTGATTTGGCCAACAAACCATCATATTCTTGAGTGGCGTGATTATTTTTTGTGATATCTGAAATGGTATAGTAAATACCGTTTATGGGATCTTTTCCTTTAAGTTGATAGTTCTTTATAAGCGCCTCTAAATCATAGACCTGATTTCCTCCCATGACACATACGGGAATCTGAGGCAACCCTAACGTAATAGCACATAGCAGGTCTTTATCCATTGGATGTCCTTCTAATTGAGAAACTTTTTGAAATCCTGCAAATCCTGGCCGATGACGAAAACTGGTTATTTCCATTTTTAGAACCGGGTTAAATTGCGGGTAATACTGAACTAATAAGTCCTTCGACTCAGGATAGATGTCAATAAGCCATTTTATATTTAATTCATCCTCACTGGGAATTTTATTGAAAAAACGATGCCTTGAAATCTGTCCATCGCGCGTGCGATTGACGGCGTTCACATAAGCGCGTTTTTCTCCAGTAAACTTTTCTAAAACAGATTCTCTTGCCTCCAACCCAAGTTCAAGGGCAAGGGTTTCAAAGTCACTTTGAGTTTTGTTGATTAATCCGGTCACTAACACGTCGACTGCTGATTCATCACAATAACTCATGATTAATTTTGCAAGGTTGGAAATAACTGTTTTAGGTGGCTCGTTTACCTGGATTAACTCAAAACTTTTAACTAATTCAACCGGGTAGCCATTACGCCATAATCGAGCATAGGGTCTGGTAACGGTTTCCTTGCCATTGAGCAGGTAAGTCATCTTCATGGCATCCTGAACATACCGTGCGGTATTTAAATCCATTTGGGCTTTTAGGCGAGTATCTTGTTGGATAATCTGTAATTTTTTCACGTTGCCATCGATTCTTTGTTCAATTTCATTGATTATAGGATGGATTGAAAATGATTTTTTCACGTTCGTTAATGTCGATTTTAGAAAGGCATTACTGTCTAATAACAATTGCCGCTTAATATACAATTCAAGAAAAGGACAATTATCTGCAAGAATTTTTATGAGATAGTCGGATAATTCCTGTGCAATACCATTTAAAATAAGTTGCGCTCGCTCATCAAAATAATCACCTGAATAAAGCGAAAAAATATCAAAAACATAACCAATGGACAGTAACCTATTCGCTTCATCAACAGCCGAACCAAGGATTGCTGGTGAGCTTGGTGATTTCGTCAGTGCAAATTCTCTTAAGGCCTTCCTATTATTGATATTCATAGAAGATAAATAACACTTATAAAAGTTGACAGCATCACTCACTTTTGAGAAATATTGTATGGAATTCTGGACAAAATAGTCTGTTTCTAAATTTTCGACTTGTTCTTTAGTTAAATCCCTGAACTTGGACAGCTTTGCTTTCACTTTTGCGATATTGATGGCTTTCGATTGAGGCTCAAACGCTTTCAAAATTGCGCGTTCCAATTGAGCCTTCACTTCCTTTTGATACTGTTCAATAAACTTATCAGATAGAATGCAATCCAATGCTAACTGCAACTGATTGTTAGCCATAGCATAGGATTGATCAACAATCCTTAATAAATCACTCATGGTATTTGACATTAGATTTTACTTCTCTGCTAAAAAATTAATTAGTCGAACTCTCCACGTACGTACCTTTGCGTTGGACAATTTCTCAAAGGCACCGTCGTTGCAAGCTTTGCGAAGCAATCCAGTTCGATCTCTGAACAAAAGTCCGTTCTGGATTGCTTCACTACGTTCGCAATGACGGCGTAATTTAAAAATAAACCGGGACAAAGCGCACAGAGTCTTTAAAAGTGCAGCGTAATATCTGTGTGATATGTGGTCAAGTGTTTTGACATGAAATTAAACTAAGTTAACTTGTTTAAAACAATGGCTAGAATCCACATAGCTAACATGAATGATAAGAGGTCTCAACCAATTTATTGCTGAATCGGGTATAACCCTTATCTTCTATGCTCAATCATTAGAACATGGGGAAACCATAATGCGGAATCTGAATTTCATCAAAAAGAAAACTATCATAATCCATTTTTTGCGGTCGAGTGCTTTGATCGCTTGAATGTGAGTGGTGTCGATGAGAGGTCTTGTCTTTCGTTTTGTTCGTGCAAGCTATTATGAGCAATACCTACCGAAAACCTCATCGCTTCAAACTGAACTGGATGCGGTGTTTAGTGTCCTGGAAGTCATTGCTCAACCCTCGGGGACCGCATCGCCAGAACGCCCAGAAGTTGGCAAAACTATTTGGCGAAACATTGCCGACCTAACCCACCTAACTTATTATTTCCAGTCGCAACACCAGCGTCAATTAATCTCAGCCACGCTCGCAAAATTCAATTTTAATGAAGGTGCCCCTATTGCAGAATTTGACCCCAAAAACCACTCAACCCTCACCGGTGATGTATCCGATTTCTTTAAGGCAGCATCATAGTTTGGCTGCATTTTTTGGGGGGTAATGACGTTTAAACCATACAATAGGCTTCAAGCTGAGCGTTACCTAGATTGACTAAATTAATTTGTGCGCCCGAGTCAGCACTAACCGAGTGACATGAATACCCAATAGAAAAGCATAAGGTGATGCTCAAGGATATATCCACTTTGATTGGATATTGACCTTATATGTTTAATCAACTTAGTTTAACAAAAAAAGGTATAAAGCGGCTGAAGCAAGCCACATAAATAGCATGAGCATGCTTAAAATAGCGGCGAAACGATTACGGGCGATAGTCCATACAATCATGAATTTGGAAACATAACTGGCGGTAATAGCAAGACTTAAAATCTCCAATGCCTGAGTTATGGTAATTTGATGATTAACAAATAATACTGCTATCGCATAAGTCATACCCTGTAGTTCAAATAAACCAGTAATAAAGGCCAGTGGATAAATAGCTTGTTCGCCAATAACACGTTTGGTTAGGGTAACTAAAACCAAAATGCTAATTAACACGGTTGCAAGAATGACTATCGATTTTATCTCAAGCGGTTTTAACGAGGATTTGACCGTTTTGTTCGCTGCTAATTTTTGATGCCATACAAAAAATCCATACAAGCATCCCAATATAATCATTGGGAGAATAATTGGTGTGATTCTTAAGGCTAATTTTGGCGAAACAAGGATTAACACAATAAGGAATTCAACCAATGTTCCAATGATGGCAAACACCGCGGCAATGAGGAGTGCCGATAAGGATTTCCGAGTTTTCGAGTTAGCTGATAAAGTTGCAAACACGGCAGTACTTGAAACCATTCCTCCTAAAAATCCCGTGAAAACCATACCGAAGGTCTCACCAAAAATGCGAATGGCTAAATGACTGCCAAATTGAATAATCGATAAAACCAATATAAGGAAACCGAATTGCTGTGGGTTAAATAATTGCCATGGATCAATCGTCTTGTTTGGTATAAAAGATAATATCCCTAAAGAAATGATTAGAATGGTGACAACTGCTTGAAGTTCTGCTTGAGTAATTTGATCCCTGGCAAATTGGTGCAAACTTTTACGACCTAACAGTAACAGCAAACAGGTAAAACCAATCGATAAACTCAGCAACGGATTTTTGGATGCTAAAATCCCCAATAAATAGACAAGACCGGCTGATATTTCAGTCGTTATAGCAGGCGATTCTCTAAATTTAGCTTTACGCTGATAATTCATCAGCAAGATTATAAAGACGAAAAAACTCGCTGTTAGTGTAATCATCGTTAAATTCAATTCAGCAACAACCACACCAAATAAAGCGTAGAGAATAAAAGTTCTCATACCAACATCATGGTCGCCTTTGGGAATATTGCGCTCTCGCTCAATGCCAATGAGAAGTCCAATGACAAAGGCTATAGCAAATGGTTGCAGTTGTTCAAACATAGTTTCCCCGAGTATAATCAAGGTGTTGCAAATGACATTTCATTTGATTGTAATATAGACTCAAGATACGTCAAAGCCTAACGATGGCTTTAATCTTATACTGGAGTTATCGAACGATGAATAATGCCATCCACATTATTGCAATTGGCTCTCCGTTCGGGGATGACCGATTAGGGTGGGAGATGGCTCGGCAATTAACCGAGATTCTGCCTAAAACCATCTCAATCTTATCGCTTGATCGCCCAGGCATGTCGTTATTGTCCTATTTTAATCATGAAACAGGTGTTTTATTAATCGATGCTGTTCAATCAGGCGCCCCCCCTGGCACCATTCACTGGCTGGAAGGCGAAGATATTCCCAAAGCCCAACAGCCAACCTCTTCCCACGGCATTGGCATTCGCGAAGTATTTCAATTAGGTAAAACGTTAAATATACTGCCGCAGCAACTTAATTTTTGTGGCATTGAGCGCGATCCTGCATGGCAATCAATTGATGCCCTTTCCCCAGCTCTTTTAAAGTCGATACCCCTATTGCTGGAGCAAATAACCAATTTTATTCACTCGCCTGCTTGCAAAACTCCCTAGGGAAGGCCTTTCAAACTTTTGCTTGTGTTTAATCCCACAATTTTCTAGACTTAGTTTCAGGTCAATATTTTAAAAATTCATTATGCCTACTTCATTCTTAGCCCTTATCCCGATGGTATTTATGCTAGGTCTAAGACATGGCTTTGATTTAGATCATTTGGCAACCATTGATGCGATGACACGTAGTGTCAACCAAAAAGTGTTTTATGCGCGTTTGTGTGGATTTTTCTTTTCGTTAGGCCATGGCATCGTCGTCATTTTGGTTAGTTTAATTATTAGCCGCGGCCTATTATCAACGCATATTCCCAGTTGGCTTGATACCCTCGGTCAGTTAATATCCGTCCTTTTTTTGCTGTTGTTCAGTTTCATTACTTTATGGCAATCTTTAATCAGCAAAACCAATCCTGGTTTTGGGGTTAAGACCAGGCTGAGTCACCGGTTATTACCAAAAAATTTAACCCCCATCATGATGATGACCGTTGGTGCTTTATTTGCATTATCGTTTGACACCTTCAGCCAGGTCGCCCTCTTTACCATCACCGCTAACCAGTTAAAAGGCGGACTCTTACCCGTATTTTTTGGCCTAATTTTTATGATGGGTATGATAGTGTCGGATGGTTTAAATGGTCTTGTTGTCTCACGGTTATTAGTGAGCGCCAATGAGTTCTCAACAACTCTTTATCGCCTAGCCGGTTTGTTAATAGCCGCGTTTAGTTTTAGTATTGGCAGCATTGGGTTGTTCAACTTGGTTTGGGGTAGCTGATGCATGAGCTATCCATTTGTAAAAATATCTTATCGACTGTTCTTGATTACCATCAACAACACAAAAAATCGAGAACCATCAAATCCATTCAAATAGCGATTGGCCAATTAACCCATATCGATATTGCAAGCTTACGATTTAATTTTGCTGTGATTGCTCGTAACACGGCCGCTGAAAATGCTATGCTTGATATTAATCAAATTGATGCCAAAGCGGAATGCAATGCTTGTAACCGAGTATTTTCCTTAAAAAATTATTATGACCCTTGTCCTAATTGTCAGCAGCATTCTAAGACGATCTTGCAAGGTGAAGAAATGACCATTACTTCAATGGAGATTCAATAATGTGTGGAATATGTGGCTGTTCTGATACCAATAATCATCCTAATGATGTTCATCATCACCATCATCATGACCATGGGCATACCGTTCCAATTGAACAAGCTATTATGGCAGAAAACCATCGATATGCTGCACAAAATGCCGCTTATTTTGCTCAAAAAAATATGTTGGCCATCAACCTCATGTCAAGCCCGGGATCTGGCAAAACAACCCTGCTTAGCCATACCATCGCTCACCTACCTAAATCAACACCCGCTGCCATTATTGTGGGCGACCAACAAACCGATGCCGATGCAAAGCAATTACAGCAAAGTGGGGCCCAGGCATTACAAATCAATACAGGCCAAGTTTGCCATTTGGATGCGCACAATTTAGGTCATGCGCTGCAAACCATGAATTTAGCTAACAATTCACTGTTGTTTATCGAAAATATTGGCAACCTTGTCTGCCCAGCCTTATTTTCTCTGGGAGAACATCGCCGCATCGTCATTCTCTCAGTAACAGAAGGGGAAAATAAACCATTAAAATATCCGGATATGTTTCGTATTGCCGATTTAGTATTGATCAGTAAAATCGATCTATTGCCCTATATCGACTTTGATATTGACTTATGCGAAACCTACATCAAGCAAATTCAGCCTAATGCAGCAATCATCCGATTATCCAGCAAAAGTCACGATGGGATGGATTTATGGCTAAATTGGCTTCAAAAAGCCTATAAGATGCGACATGCCGAGCAAACGATATAAACTCCTGGTAAAAGGCACCGTACAAGGCGTTGGTTTTCGTCCTTACGTTTTTAACCTTGCTAAACAATTCCGTTTAACCGGCTTTGTTCACAACCAAGGTGACGGTGTGGCAATTGAAATCCAAGGAAGCCAAGCAAATTATTTTAAAACACAATTACCTCAATCGCTGCCAAAGCTTGCCATCATCGAGGACATCTTAACGCAAGAAATAGCACTGATTGCCCAAGAAGATGACTTTGTTATCATGCCGAGCAAACTGACTCAAGGCATGACACTGATTTCGCCTGACATCAATGTCTGTGACGATTGTTTGACTGATTTATACAATGCGAACAGTCACTATCACCGTTATCCCTTCATCAATTGCACCCAATGCGGTCCGCGCTTTTCGATTATCCATTCCCTGCCCTATGACAGGCATCACACGAGTATGTCGCAATTTCACTTATGCACTCGATGCCAAACGGATTATGACAATCCTTGCAATCGAAGACATCATGCCCAACCTACCGCATGTGTTGAATGTGGCCCCACCTATTCGCTTTCAATCGCTGACATGGCCAAAAAAATTGAGGAAGGTCAAATTTTAGCGATCAAAAGTCTCGGCGGTTATCAATTAATTTGTGATGGCCACAACCAAGACACGCTCACACGATTACGAAACCGCAAAAACCGTCCCTTCAAACCCCTTGCTGTGATGGTTAGTGATCTGGCGGATGCGAGCTTTTTTGTCAAAATCAATGAGGCAGAGTCTGCTCAATTGAATTCAGATGCTCGCCCCATTGTTTTATTGAATAAATACAACGATAATCTAGCAGAAATCCTTGCGCCTGGTTTAAACCAGCTAGGCATGATGCTACCGTCCACCCCTTTTCATCATCTTCTAATGGATCACTTAACAAAAAATCCACAGAGGCCACGCATGTTGGTTATAACCAGTGCGAATCGTCCAGGTGATCCGATTTTGATTGACGATGATGATGCGAAACACCTATTAAATGACGTAGCTGATGATATCGTTGCCCATAACAGAAAAATTGTTGCGCACGTCGATGATTCAGTGATACAAATGATTGATGAAAAACCGATATTTGTACGCAGAGCCCGAGGCTATGTTCCCAATCCAATTAAATTAAACCGCCCCCTACCGCCCATTCTTGCACTCGGCGCCTCACAAAAAAATACCATTTGTATAATCCGTGACGATCAAGCATTTGTTTCCCAATATATTGGTAGCTTATCCAGCCCACTGAGCATTGATTATTTTGAGCAAACCATTAAACATTGGTTAAATTTACTTAACGTGACGCCAGAATACCTAGCGCACGACTGCCACCCTGATTTTTATAGTAGCCGATGGGCAGAGCAACACCCTCTTCCCAATTTTGCCATTCAACACCACCACTCCCACCTTGCTTCGGTTATTGCCGAACATCAAATTACGACACCCTGTCTGGGTTTAGCATTAGATGGTTATGGATATGGCCCAAATGGCGAGATTTGGGGCGGCGAGTTGATGAGATTAGATGAAGCAATTTGTCAACATTTGGGTCAATTAGAACCGCTCGCAATGATCGGTGGTGAACAAGCTATTCGCGAGCCTTGGCGCATGGCCGCGGCATTTTTACATCAGACAGGACGACGTGATGAAATTCTGCCACGATTTGGTCAACTACCCATGGCTAAACCACTATTGCAACTTCTAGATAGCCAACAAATCAAAACAGCCAAAACCAGTTCCTGTGGGCGATTGTTTGATACGGCAGCCGCGTTAGTGGGAATTGGTTGGCAATCCTCTTACGAAGGCCAAGCAGCGATGCAATTAGAAAGCCTTGTCACCAAACCATCGGTGTTACCCAATGGTTGGATTATCGGTGAACATAATTTATCGCTTATCCCTTTACTCCATCATCTCGTCGATTGTCATTCCCCTGAATCGGGTGCAAATTTATTCCACGGCACTTTGATTACAGCGATCACGGATTGGGTTGTTTATCATTGTCAAAAACAAGGCATCAATCAAGTTGTCCTATCCGGTGGGTGTATCACTAATCGGGTACTGGCAAGTGGCTTAAATAAAGCCCTAAAACAACAAAATATTCTTGTCTATTTTCCTCACCGATTGCCTGCTAATGATGGGGGAATTTCACTTGGACAGGCCTGGGTAACGGGCTTGTTAGTCTCTTAGCATGGGAGTGAGATATCTCCAGAGATAAACGCCCAAGCTAAACTAACAACTTTTAGCTTTTATTACCCATCAGTTATGGTAGTATAAAAACAATTTTTTATTCATTGCAGCACTCAAGCCGAACATTTACTAAGAAGTGAACAGCCTGTTGAATAATGAAAACCCGTTATCAATCGCTATGAATTTGGATTTCTTATGTGTCTAGCTATTCCAGCAAAAATCATTCACCATTTTCAGGATGAAATGGTTGAAATCGATATCGGTGGAGTTCGTAGGACCGTTTCTATTGCGTTGGTACCCAATGCAACCATTGGGGATTATTTGATCATTCATGCAGGCTATGCCCTGACATTGCTTAATGAAGAAGAAGCACTAAAAACAATCCAATTATTTGAAGACATGGTGGCGAAAGACCAATGAAGTATATTGAAGATTTTCGCAATGCCGAACATGCAAGTGCATTGGCCAAACGAATTGCAAATGAAGTCGTTTCCGATAGATATTATCAATTTATGGAATTTTGCGGAGGCCACACTCATGCGATTCATCGTTATGGCTTACCCAAGTTATTGCCAGCCAATGTTGAACTTATCCATGGTCCAGGCTGTCCAGTATGCGTTTTACCCATTGCCAGACTGGATAAAGCAATCGCCCTTGCTCAATTACCCAATACCATATTAGCAACCTACGCTGATATGATGCGAGTACCCGGGTCAAATCGTAAAAGTTTGATGCAAGAGCGCGCAAGAGGCGCGGATGTCCGAATGATATACTCCGTTGACGATGCTTTAACGTTAGCGAAAGATAATCCAAGCAAACAAATTATATTTTTTGCTATTGGCTTTGAAACAACCACTCCCCCCACTGCCATCGCCATTGTCAAAGCCAAGGCACTGAATTTATCTAATTTTTCGGTCTTTTGTAACCATGTGCTGACTCCGCCAGCCATGGCTGGATTACTGGCCGGCGGTGATGTCAAGTTAGATGGTTTCATTGGCCCTGCCCATGTGAGTATCGTTACTGGCGCAAAGGCTTATCAACCTGTGGCGAAAGAGTATTGCAAGCCGATTGTCATTGCTGGATTCGAGCCGATTGATATATTGCATTCCATCTTAATGCTCATTGAAAAAGTGAACCAAAATCAATCGGATGTCAGCATTCAATATACGCGTGCAGTGACGCATGATGGCAATCTGAGCGCCCAACATTTAATGCAAGAAATATTTCAAATACGGGATCACTTTGAATGGCGTGGATTAGGCAGCATTCCTCGCAGTGCGTTAGCGATTGCACCGGCTTACCATGCATTTGATGCCGAAAATCGATTCCCCCTGGAAGACACCAAATCGAAAGAACACCCAACTTGTCAATGCGGGGATGTGCTCCGTGGAAAATCAAAACCTCATCAATGCCCCTTATTCGCTAAAATCTGCACCCCCGAGAATCCCCTCGGCTCTTGTATGGTATCATCGGAAGGAGCTTGCGCAGCTATCTATGCCTATGGACGGGAGACATGAATTGGCAGCCGTTAAACTGAACTTAAACAAAGAGTGTATTACCATGCAACATGGCAGCGGTGGGCGAGCTATGGTGCAATTAATTGAACAAATTTTTAGACCTGCGTTTACAAATCCGATCTTAGCACAACAAAATGATGGGGCTAGTTTCAAGGTTGAAGCAGGCCGTATGGTCACCACAACCGATGCCCATGTGGTTCACCCTTTATTTTTTCCGGGTGGCGATATCGGCTGTTTATCCGTTCATGGCACTATCAATGATTTAGCCATGTGTGGGGCAAAGCCGCTCTATCTCACCGCCAGCTTCATTCTCGAAGAAGGCTTACCATTAGCCGATTTAAAGAAAATTGCTGATTCGATGGGAGAGGCTGCGAAAGCCGCTGAGGTTGTTATTGTCGCAGGCGACACGAAAGTCGTCGAACGAGGTCATGGCGATGGTGTTTTTATTAGCACCACGGGCATTGGCGTCCTGCCTGTAGGGGTTCATTTATCGGGAAACCAGGCCCAAGTGGGTGATGTGATACTACTAAGCGGCCCCATTGGTGACCACGGGGTCGCCATCATGGCCCAACGCAACCACCTCGATTTTTTCACTAGCCTACAATCAGATACCTGTGCATTACACGATTTGGTTGCGCACATGCTTGCTAACAGTAATGGCATAAGATGTTTACGCGATCCAACCCGTGGCGGCCTAGCCACGACCTTAAATGAACTAGCACAACAATCTCAAGTGGGAATGTGCATTGATGAAAGGCTTATTCCTGTTCGTCAAGAAGTAGCCAGTGCTTGTGAATTACTTGGCCTTGACCCGCTTTATATCGCTAATGAAGGTAAGTTAGTAGCCATTGTCGCACCCAATGAGGCAGAAGCTTGCTTATCGGCCATGCATCAACATCCATTAGGTAAACAAGCAACCATAATTGGCGAAGTCATTCACGACTCACGCCAATTCGTCCATCTCAATACCCGATTGGGTGGGCGTCGTATTGTTGATTGGTTGGCTGGTGAACAACTTCCTCGCATTTGTTAGCTAAAGCCTCTACAATTAAATTGACTGGTTAGGATGACATTAGACTATGGCAGAACAAACGTTAGAATCCCCTCTTTTTCTACCTCATGACAGAATTGATGACTTGATCGCTGTCCTTAAACAGCATGGTTATCGCGTGATTGGTCCGCAAGTACGTGATGGCGCTATTATCTATGATGAATTAGCCATGGCAAAGCATTTGCCCTGGGGATGGCGAGATATCCAACAACCAGGTAGCTATCAATTAAAACAACTAAACACCAAACGTGCCTTTGCATTTTCCGTGGGCACCCAAGGTCTAAAACCCTTTCTGTTCAAACCCTATGAAACAGTGTGGCGTGTCGAACGGGATAAAGCAGGCAAATTAACGTTTTTTCCCTTTACTGCCGAAGAAGCCCCAATTGCATTTTTTGGCGCCCGTTCTTGCGATTTACGCGCCCTTGCCATTCAAGATAAAGTCTATATATACAATGATTATCCAGATAAGACCTATCAGAAAAGGCGAGAATCATTATTTTTGATAGCGGTCAATTGTAGTTATTCTTCATCCAATTGCTTTTGCCTTTCGGCAGGCGGTAGCCCTCAAGTTCATGAGCAAGCCGATCTTATCCTGACTGAAATTGATCATGGCTTTGTCATAGAAACAGCCAGTGAGAATGGTTTTAACATCATTTCATTATTAAAACTTCCCCAGGCTGAGAAACAGAAACTTACCCATGCTAAAGAAGAGATTGAAAAAGCCATCGTCATGCAAGAAAAACGCATTCCTAAAGACAACCAATCGGTATTAAACGATATCTTATTTGCCAACTTAGACCACCCCCAATGGGATGATGTTGCCGCGCGGTGTTTATCTTGCGGTAACTGCACCAACAGTTGTCCTACTTGTTTTTGCCATACCCAAGTGGAAAAACCCGACCTTGATGGACAAGCAAGCACCCATGAACGCCAATGGGATTCTTGTTTTAATGCAGGACATAGTTATTTTGCCAGACAGGTTTTACGCAATGACACGAAAAGTCGATATAAACAATGGCTGACCCATAAGGTGGGAAGCTGGCATGACCAATTTGGCTGCAGTGGTTGTGTTGGTTGTGGACGGTGTATCGCATGGTGCCCAACCGGCATCGATTTAACGTCTGAATTATCTGCTATCACAGGTGAATCAAATAAACGGAGTGATCATGACGGCCCAGAGCGCCCCTAATCTATTTATACCCATGGAAGCTGAGCTAGTCAGTCGACGAGATGATAGCCGTAATATATTTACGCTCGATTTAGTGTTAACCGATGCTCAATTAAATAAGATTTATGCGTTTCAGCCGGGACAATTTAATATGATTTATCTTTATGGCATTGGTGAGGTAGCTATCTCGATTGTGTCTGATCCCAGAGAATCCAATTTATTGAGCCATACTATTCGCGCCGTGGGACGTATCACCGATGCTTTGAAAAGCTTAAAGATAGGCGATAGGCTTGGAATTCGAGGCCCTTTTGGTCGCGGTTGGCCGATGAAAGAAGCTGCTGGCAAAGATGTGGTTGTGATCACAGGAGGCTTGGGCTGCGCACCTTCCGTCTCTATCATAGAATATATATTGAAACGACGAGAACGGTTTGGACAATTGAATATCCTACAAGGGGTCAAACACAGCGATGATTTTATTTTTCATCAACGCTATGAGCAATGGCGAAAAAGCCCCGATACCCATGTGTTTATTGCCGCGGATGAAGCCGGCTCGAAATGGCCCTGGCAAATAGGCTATGTTACCAATATGATTAACAAAACACAGTTTGACCCTAAAAATTCGATTGCCATGATGTGTGGTCCAGAGGCAATGATGGGAAATGCCGTACAATTATTGGCGAGTAAAGGCATGCCAGAATCGTGTATTTACCTCAGTATGGAACGAAACATGGAATGTGGCATGGGATTATGTGGCCATTGTCAATTCGGTGGTAAATTTATCTGTAAAGACGGCCCTGTATTTGCCTATCCCGAAATCAAAGCGTTATTTCATGAGAAAGGATTTTAATCATGGCCAAAATAACCGCAGCCGTTCATAAATTTACATCCTGCGATGGTTGCCAACTTGCTTTTTTAACCGCAGGTGAAACCTTATTGGCCTTATCTGAAAAAATAGAATGGGCCCATTTTGCAGAAGCCGGCCCCGTTAATCCAGACGCAACCGTTGATATTGCCTTTGTTGAAGGCAGTGTGTCGACCCCTCATGAAATCGAACGCATTGAAACGATACGTAAGAACACCCGATTTTTAATCACCATCGGTGCATGCGCAACCGCTGGGGGCTTGCAAGCATTACGTAATGCCGCCAATGCAGACGAGTGGATGGCAGGTGTATATACCAACCCAAAACACATCGATACATTGGTGACTAGCCTGCCGATCTCCAATTATGTGAGTGTTGATGCGGAGATCTGGGGTTGCCCTGTTAATATTGATCAAGTCCTTGCCGTGACAAAATCGTTATTGGCTGGGGCTAAGCCACAAATTAAACGCGATGCGGTGTGCGTGGAATGCAAACGTCAAAACAATGTATGCGTGATGGTTAGTCAAGGTATCCCCTGCATGGGACCCGTCACCCAATTAGGATGCGGGGCCATTTGCCCGAAACTAGGCCGGGGTTGCTATGGTTGTTATGGCCCGCAACAAAATCCTAATACGCAAGCCCTTGGTCACCTGTTTAAACATATTGGGCTTAGTGATGAACAAATTGCTCGTCACTTCAATCATATCAACAATCAAGCGCCTGCCTTTGCCAAAGCCAGCCAAACATTTAAAGGAATTGCCATTACTCATGAACAAAAAAATTAATATCAATGTGCCCGTGTTAGCCCGCGTTGAAGGTGAAGGCGCGCTCGATTTAACTATCCATGGCAAGCAATTAGAAAAGGTTCATTTAAAAATATACGAACCACCAAGGCTATTTGAAAAATTTCTTGAAGGCCGTAGTTATGATGAGATCTTAGATATGGTCGCCCGCATCTGTGGGATTTGTCCAGTGGCCTATCAAATGAGCGCAGTTCACGCAATAGAACAATGTTTTGCAACAAAAACCACACCGTGGGTACGAGAAATGCGCCGTTTGTTTTATTGCGGTGAATGGCTAGAAAGCCATAGTTTACATATCCATTTACTCGCCCTACCCGACTTTTTAGGCTTTCATTCAGCGCCTGAGATGGCTCATAAATACCCTGACGAAATAAAAAGAGGCTTGCGATTACAATCCTATGGCAATTCGATACTGCGCTTACTCGGTGGTCGCGCTGTTCATCCCGTTGGTGCTTGTGTGGGCGGTTTTTTTAAAGCCCCCTCGATGCACGACGTACATACGCTTCTTGGAGAAGGCGAAGCGAGATTAGCCGATTGTGAAGCCTTGATTCGGTTTTTAGCCACACTCAATTTGCCCGATCATCATCTTGATTTAACCACGGTATCTCTTTATCATCCACAGGAATACCCGATGTGTGAAGGTCATATTGTTTCCAATCGCGGGTTAAACATTCCCATTGAGGAATATGAATCCTATTTTGTCGAACACCAAGTTCCCCATTCTACCGCCTTGCATGCTTTGCTCAATGGAAAACCTTACCTGGTTGGTCCACTAGCGCGCGTTAATAATTGCTTTGGTCATCTACCTGAAGAAATTCATTTGTTGTTGCAACAACTTAATCTTAATTTCCCAGCGAATAACATGTGCCATAGCATCATTGCCCGTGCCATTGAAGTGTATTATGCTGTGTTAGAATCGATACGTATTATGCGTGATTATCAACCCACGGAAGCACCCCACACACCGGTTGAACCGAAAGCAGGGGAAGGATTTGGATGCACTGAAGCCCCGCGAGGTTTATTATGGAAACATTTTCGCTTGGATGACAAGGGATTAGTAACGAGCAGTCGAATCATTCCGCCAACCAGTCAAAACCAAGCACAAATCGAACATGATTTACGTGAATCCTTGATAAGATTCGGGCTAAATCGTCCTGAAAATGAGTTAAGACATTTCAGTGAGTTACTGATTCGCAATTACGATCCTTGCATTTCATGTTCAACTCATTTTTTAAATCTAACCATCGATCGTCAATAACTGGCATTTATTGCTTTTATTTTAGGTAATTTCTAGCCATCATTTTTTCAAGTTCGATGATGAAGAAAACAACTAAAACAAGGACAAATGAAACACCCCACTGCGCCATATTGAGAGGTTGCGTTTTGAATAGGTATTGCATAATCGGCAGATACGTAAAGGCTAATTGAAGTACGATTACTAAACCGATAGCAATTAACGCCGGTTTACTGCCGAACAGTCCTTCGATGCTAAGAACCGAATCATAGATTCGCCGACAATTTATCAAATACCCAACTTCTAAAAACACTAATACATTCACCATCAATGTTCTTGCGATTTCAATATGGATTCCTTGGTTTATTTCATAAATAAATAAGCCGAACATGCAGCAAACATATACCAGTGAAACAAAACAAATTCGCCAAATTAAAAAGAACGAAAGCAAAGGCTCATCCGGGTTTCTTGGTTCTTGCATCATGATATTTTTGTCAGGTTTCTCAAAGGCCAACGCCAGCGCTAAAGTGACTGTTGTCACCAAATTCACCCAAAGAATTTGTACGGGTGTAATTGGCAATGTGTAACCAAATAATATCGCTAAAAATATCACTAACCCTTCGCTACCATCATTGGGCAAGATAAATAAAAGTGCTTTTTTAAGATTGTTGTAGACATTGCGCCCTTCTTCAACAGCCTCTTTTATAGAAGAAAAATTATCATCCGCCAATACGATTTCGGAGGATTCTTTGGCAACGTCAGTGCCTTTAATACCCATGGCGATACCGATGTCGGCATTTTTCAGTGCAGGCGCATCATTAACCCCATCGCCTGTCATGGCAACAACATGGTTATTTGTTTGTAGAGCCTTGATAAGCCGAATTTTATGTTCAGGAATGGTCCTAGCAAAAATATCAATCTTTTCAACAGCATCTGCTAACTCCGCATCGCTCATTTCGTCAATGTCTTTCCCAGTGATGATACAAGTGGTTGGGATACCGATTTGCTGTGCAATAGCCTGGGCAGTTAAGCGATGATCACCAGTGACCATTTTAATGCGAATACCTGCTTGCTGGCACGCTGAAATAGCCTCTTTCGCTTCTTCACGTGGGGGATCAATGATGCCGACTATGCCGATAAGAACTAACCCTTTTTTCATATCAGCCATTTTAAAATCAGCAGGCGTTGAGGGTAGTTGTCGAAAAGCAAGCGCTAATACACGCATACCGTCAGCGGCTAATTCATCAATTTGTGAATGCCAAAATGATTTATCCAGCGTATTTAGAATTCCATTTTGTAACTCAAAAGAACACATCGACAATAACTTTTCAGGTGCACCTTTCACAAAAATATAGCCTTGTTCCTGTTGGTCATGGTGAAGACTTGCCATAAATTTATGCCTGGAATCAAAAGGAATGCTGTCTTTGCGAGGATAGTGATCCTTTGCATTCTGATAGTTCAATTTTGCTTTTAATGCTAAAGCCAATAAGGCACCATCCATAGGACTTCCAACAAGGATCCATTTCCCATCCATGCAGGTTAGTTCAGCCTCATTACATAACAGCCCTGTTCTAATCAATAAGGAAAGATCCGAATCATCTTCCATTCTAATCGGTGATTTATCCCTCTCAATGATGCCATCATCGTTATACCCACTACCAGTCACGTTATAGTGACGTTTAGCCAAAACAATTTTCTGAACTGTTAGCTCGTTTTTTGTTAGCGTCCCTGTTTTATCGGTGCATATGACCGTGACAGAGCTTAACGTCTCAACGGAAGATAAGCGGCGAATAATGGCATTACGCTTGGACATGCGCGTTACACCAATCGCTAAGGCAATTGTAATAATGGCAGGAAGTCCTTCAGGTATGACTGACACAGCGATTGCAACAGCAGCCAGCAACATCTCTTGCGTTGGGTAATGACGTATTATGATGCCAAATGGAATAATTAATAATGAAAAAAATAAAATGATCACGGCTAAGGTATGACCAAATTTTGCGAGTTGGCGTAACAAAGGCGTTGAATAATAGGACGTCCCCTTTAACATAGCAGAAATTCGACCAATTTCTGTATTGCTGCCAGTGGCAATGACCACACCTATTCCCATACCGAAGGTTGTTAACGTCCCCGAGTAGGCTATCGACTTTCGCTTCATAAGCGATTCAGTTGCCAGATCAGGGTGTTCATTCTTGTCGACGGGCCAAGACTCACCCGTTAAAATTGACTCATCAATTTGCAAATTGTTGGTACGAATTAATCTTAAATCAGCAGGAACTTTGTCTCCGGGTTGTAAACAAACAATATCACCAGGAACTAACAGGTCAGCATCCATTTTCATTCGCTGCCCTTCTCTAATCGCGTTCGCTTTTAAGGGTAACATTTTCCTTAAAGCCTCAATGGCCTTTTCAGCTTTGCTTTCTTGGATATAACCAATGAATGCGTTTATTAAAACAACAAATAAGATGACGAATGAATCGACGAATTGCTGGAAGAATCCTGTAAGAATAGCAGTCATAATCAATATATAAATCAAGACATTATTAAATTGATTTGCCCACTTTCTGAGTATACTTGTCTCGTTACTTAGACGAATTGTATTATGACCAAATGTCATCAATCGTTTTTCTGATTCGTTTAAAGATAATCCTTCTTCAGTAACATTCAGTTCATTTAAACAGGCATCTATCGTTTCAGCATGCCAATTGAGTTGTTTCATTTATGCCTCTAACTTCATTGTTATATCAGTAAAATTTCTTCAGCCCCATCAAGTTGGGTAGGTAAACCAAATAATATTAAAATATCTCCCGCATGTATGATAATATCGTCATTGGGCTTCAGATGCTTTTTACCTCGTCTTATAGCGACAACTTCCACATTTTTTAGCGCTAGTTGACTAAGCGCTTTATTAACAGCATGCGCCTGTGCAGGAATTGGAACAGGTCTTAAGTACTCATGTAAAGAACCTTCTTCGGTTACTTCTTCACTGAAGGTTCCAGGAAACACTTGGTAGAGTAGCGCGTAATTTTTGTCCCGAATCTCCTGCATCAGTTTCATAATTTTCTTTTCAGGAACGTGAATCAACTCTAATAAATAGCTTGCTAGCGATAAACTTTCTTCAAATACTTCCGTCACAACTTTGGTTGCCCCCGATTGTTTGAGCTCCTCATAATCGGATTCATCTTTACATCGTACAAGGATGGGAATGGTTGCGTTTTGGCGACGGATTTGCTCAATGATGTTAATCGCTGCATGCAAATCATTAAAGCAAATCACTAACGCTTTTGCTTTATCTAATTGGGCTGCTTTCAATATATCCAAATGAGTTGCGTTTCCATAGGCGACATTCTCCCCCGCCAATTGGCTATTTCTAATAATTTCAGGATCGAGATCTAAGCTTAAGTAGGGATATTTCATTTTTTTCAAAAATCGGGCAATGTTTTGTCCCACACGTCCATATCCGCAAATAATGATATGCTGTGATAAAGAAGGCGCGATAGCTTTGATATTTTCTTGGATTTCTTTATTGCTCTGCTTTACAACGTTGGGAAAGAAAAACGCCGCAATTTTTTTATTATAGCGAATGATAATAGGCGCTAACGCAAACGTAACCAATAATGTGGTTAAAATAACTTGGCCATAATCTAACGATATTAACCCCTTATCCAGTGAAAGCGTCAAAATCGCAAAGCCAAATTCACCTCCTTGGGATAACACAACACCCGTTCTTGTAGCACAGGCCAGGTCGATTTGAGAAAAATGACATAACAGGATAATCAAGATTGTTTTGCCAATGATGAGTGCAGCTAGCAAAAGAACAATCCACATCCAAGCATCCAATAGGGTGGCAATATTGACTAACATACCAACCGAAATAAAGAACAATCCTAATAACACGTCTTTAAAAGGCCTGATCTCAACATTAATTTGGTGCCGAAATTCTGTTTCCCCTAACATGATCCCTGCTAAAAAAGCACCTAATGCATAAGAGATTCCCAGGCTATTGGTAAACCAAGCAGATGCAATTGCCACAAACAAAACACTCAATGTGAATAATTCGATGATACGCGTTGAAGCAATGATATGAAATAATGGCTTTAATAACCATCGACCTAACCCCATGATAATTAGGATGGCTAAAATCCCCTTCGACAGAGCCCATAAAATAGTGGTGGGAAAAGCAGTCAGTTGTGTTCCTGACAGACTGGCAATTAAAACTAAAATAGGAATCACAGCAAGATCTTGGAATAATAAAATGCCGACCGCATTCAGACCATGCTTGGAATGCAACTCAAATTGATCCGATAGTTGTTTGATAACGATCGCTGTCGAGGACATGGCCACAACGCTGCCCACAACAATAGACTCAACCAGCGTCATTTGTAATGATAATCCGATAAGTGTTGTTATCAAGATGCTTATCAAAACTTGTAAACCACCCAGTATAAATACTTGATGTCGTAGTGCGATGATTTTAGAAAATGAAAATTCCAGACCGATGGTAAACATTAATAAGGCGACACCAAATTCTGCGAGTTCTTTGATATCGGCAGCCTCAGGCAACCAACCTAAAACATGAGGTCCAACCAACACGCCAACGACAAGATAGCCAAGAATGATGGGTAAGCGAATGATTCGAAACACAACACTAACGATCAGCGCCGTTAAAACCAAGATTAATGTCGTTTCAATAATGCTAAAATTCATTTTATGCGCATCCTGAAATATCTCTCTCCCTTGAACTGGAATATTCTTTGGAACACTATCAGGGCGATCTTGACCAAGCAATCATGTTTGATCTCTTAACAAAATTCTGCTGTGTCCGTTCGCAATGTCGGTTTATTTATCAATTTTGTAGTACAAATAAGTGTATACCCAAGTTGCGTCAAAATACGAGTCTTTGATTCTACTCAAGGGCGTATTTGTTCATCGGGTGATTCTCCCTTAGCAGGATCCTCTCTCTTATTAGCAGTATGTGTTTGTTCGTGTTTACTTTCAAACTGTCGCGCCAGTAGATGGGAGCCTTCTTTTATTGCATAGTCAACGAGATCATGTGAGGCCTTAGGCAACGCTTTTTTTAATTGACCCTCAACATAACCCGTTAAATTATCGGGTGCCTTTCCCTCGGCAATAAAGTCCATCACGCCTTCAGCCACCTTGATGACCTTACTAGCTTCAACCTCCTCCAGTGCATCAGCGATTTTCCCTTCACTGGCATTGGAAAAATAAATCAACTGATGTGTCAATTGACCTATCACTGGGACATATTGGAGCGCCTCATTTGCTTGACTTTTTAATAAATTAACCCGTCCAAGGATAAATTCAGCACCTTGTTTTGTCGCTTTACCAATCGTCGGTGCAAGCCATTTGGCAACCTTCCCAGCAACTGGACCTGCCGCCCCATCTGATAACGCATCCACGATTGCTGCAGCTATCCAAGGCGTTACTTCCTGAACGACATCACCGGTAAATTTTGCTATTTTTTTATCTGCTACAGTCGGCTTTGCTTTCGAAGAATCAACGGGCTTAGTTAAGGCTTCAAATATTTGCTTTGAGCTACTGTTTTTATCCTCTGGCATACGATGCTCCCATTACTGAATATATAATCTCATCGGGCATAGTTTGATTATAGCAACATTCTCGCTAGTCCTTCTTTACATCCTAGTAGCAAGCAATGAAATATTTCCTGGGGTGTCACACCTTTTATTGGGTATAAAATAGCCTGCTCGCATGACAGATTATGGTTAGATATCAACAAATCTTGGTGCTGAATTCACACAACGCGCAAACGCTCGATTTGCCGCCCGGAATGACGGATATTTGCCAAAATGGCCAGCACCGAAGTAATGACAAGGCTTGGCACTTCTAAAGCAACCAAAGTAATCGATATCGATATAAAATGGTGTCCGATGAATAACTTTTGATTGATAGCACACATAGGGCCTAAAACCATCCGAATAATAAACTCTTGTGGCAAAAGTAGAACTTGACATTAAAGCCGCGGCAGAAAAAAAGGCGAAGATACCCACCCGTTCATAAATACGCATAACAACTCCCTATGAACAACCGATATGGTTAAATATAGACCATTTGTGTCAATTAAGTAGCTATTTGAGGATAAAGTTATTGGTTCATCTCTATTTCTAAGGGAATGCGTTTATAGTAGGCCACCCCTAGTAAGACACGCTCCGCTCGATGCGCTTGCTTTTACTCATGGCTCATTTGGCGATAACTCTATACAAAATGAGTTACAAGATGCCGACTTGTGATTACTGACCCTTTAATAAACTTGCATATGCCTCAGGCGCAGTTCTTTCATCTAAACCCAAGTCATCTTTTGTACGCGGAGGTTGTTGAGTCGCTGTAAAAAAAGCATTAAGTGTGTTAGAAAAATACTGATTCGGCAAATAAGGCTTCCCCCTATGTGAGTAGGTAGGCTTTCCTTCTAAAACTGCTTGGTTAAGCAGTGCACCTGGAACCGCTTGGGTAATGCGATCTGCTGCCAAGGCAGCCTCGGCACCCGTCAAATTGGCCTTTAAAAAGAAAGTTTCATAGGTTGGGTTGTTAATCGTTAGCTCGGGTTTTTTAATGCGCATTAGTAAATTTTCAGGAAGAATAATTTTAAACTGATCAGCGACTTTATGATGAGGCACAATTTTTAATATTGCTTGCAAATAATCATCCAAATTTTGAATACCTGGGTGAAGTCCGAGACGAACTTGCATACTTGGGTGCTTGGGTAGCTCAGCTAATAAGCATGTTAAAAACTCTGAATCGATTTCAATGGGTTGAGTTGTGCTACTTGCAAATACCAACGATTGATTTTGTTTAATCCGTAGTGTTTCTCTGACTTCTTTTGGGTTAGTGGTTGCCCCACTATTCGCGGAAATCGCATTATCAATGCTCAAATGGCCAGTAATATGTAGCCTTTCTTTTGCAACAGGGAAGTCTTCTTGCGCAGATGCTAGAGGAATTCCCCAATGAACATTTAATTGATTGCGTAGAGATGGTAAGTATTTCCATAAACTATGGCTTTCGGGTTTAAACATAAATTCATAGGCAATGACAGATGGGATATTTATGATTTGTGCAATCTGAAACGGTATTTCATTTTGGACGGAAGGAACCCCCAAATACGCATAATCAATTTTTTCTTTGGTTAAAAAATCACTCACTAACGTTAACTGGTTCTTGGCTAGTGCACCATCAGGATACGCGTCGGCATCTAGTTGAAGCATTTTTGTAAGGGAGATTTGAGTAACCGATAACGACGATTGATAGTTTTCAGCCCGTTGATGCGCTGTATTAGTCAGTGAAATAATGAATACTTCATGCTGACTATATTTCTCTAAGGCAGTAATCGTTTTTAACGCCAAGTCGGTATCACCGACGCTACTAATAAAAAAAGCTGTTTTCATAGGTATCAATCTGTTAATTAACATATTATTATGCGCATTATAGCGTCATTTGTTGCATATGGCTAGAATCCAATACCATGACAAGAAAAATCGATTTAAGCGATCACTCCCCCATTTAAAAATTTAAATTTGCCTCAAGTGAAAAATGATCGCTGAGATCAGTATCTCCGTAATGAAATAGCATCCGTCGATTGAGTGTTGATATGCGGGTTGGGAACCGTATATTTAATTACTGTCATAGACAGCAAAACATTGGCTAGAAGTAACCATGAGGACCATAAAACAAACACGTGATTTCTTAAAGGACAAAAGAAATTGCTTTGGCTTAATAATGAAAGAAAGAAGGTTCAATGTAGTAAGTCCTTAAACAATTCAACTATCCCTCTATCCTATAGCTACCAGCACAAAGATTAAAGAAAAAGTTAAGCAGGACACTAATCAATCTTTATTGTTTCTTTGTCTATTAACCAGCAGCATTATAGTGCATATATAAGGTTAACTAATTGATTTAAAAATCGTTTTTACTCATGCCCAGTAGTTTATGAATTGTCGGGTCAATTGGGATTTCAATCAAGGTTGTCCCTTTGGATTGAAGTGCTGATTGAAAATGTTGTTGTATTTTTTCAATCGAGTCAGCGTGCATAACCTTTGCACCATACCCCTTTGCAATTGAAACAATATCTAAACCGGGTAGATCTAATCCAGGTATATTCGGCGTATTTTCTAATAACGCAAATGATTTTAGAATACCATATTCAAAATTTCGCAACGCAATGACAACGAGGTGCACGTCTTCTTGCACTGCAGTCCAAATCGCTTGCGGTGAATATTGAAACGAACCATCTCCTATGATTAATATCACCGGTCGATTACGACCTAATTGCTTTTCAGCAATGGCTAATCCAACTGCCGCAGGTAAATCCCATCCTAATCCGCCAGAGCTCATCGTATAAAAACTATCCGGTTTCGTGATGGTCCCTATGCCAGAATCTTGGAGATCATGGCCATTGGAAGGTGATTCTTGAACTAATACATAGTCGTTGGGAGCAAGCGGTGACAACACATCAAATACTTGCAGTGCGGTTAATGGGTAATTAGGCGATGACGATAATCCGGATGCAATCGTTTTGCGACTTTTCACCGTATTTTTCTTAGCCTTTATTTGTGGAATTAGCGCCTTTAAAGCCAGGGCGCTATCCCCTACTATCGCATCCCCGACGGGCGCTTTTGCTGCTTCATACGGGTCATCCGTAATTTGAATCAATTGTGCATTTTTAGGTAAATAAGAGCCGGGTATCCAAGGGTAATAACGAAATACCGGGGCACCAACCACTATAACTAAATCATGACCATTTAAATAATTGCATAATGGGCCAATGGCTGAGGGAAGCTCACCTTGGTATAAAGGGTGATTTTCTGGAAATGAAACGAGCTCTGAGAAAGGCCCCTTCCACACAGGAGCACTCAGTTTTTCAGCAAATTCAATACCTTCTTCCCATCCTTGACTTCTAGCAATGTCGCCGCCATAAACCAAGACGGGATTTCTACTGGCATTGATTTTAGCTGCAAAGATAGCAATATCTTCGGAAGATGGGACCGTTCGAGTAGGAACGGTTCGCATAATATGATTATCTTCCATGGGTTTATCCCAGTCATCCAAGGGAAGCGATAAAAAAACTGGGCCGGCGGGCGGTTGAACAGCCATTGCATAAGCCCGCATAAACGCACCGGGGACATCTTCAGGGCGAGCGGGTTCATAACTCCATTTAACCCAAGGTTTGGGTCCTTCCGTCGATTGAACGTTGGTAAGAAAAGGCTCCATTAACAACATTTCTCGTGTTTGTTGCCCTGCTGTGAGGATTAACGGGGTTTTATTCAACTTGGCGGTGACAATGCATCCCATCGCATTTCCCATACCAGCGCCAGTGTGAACATTAATCATAACTGGCTTTCGTAACCCTTTACATAGACCATCGGCAATACCCACAACACTTGCCTCTTGCAAGGCTAATATATAGGTAAAGTCTTCAGGTAAATTGCTTAGAAAAGTCTCTTCAGTTGAACCTGGGTTTCCGACAATGTTAGTTAACTGAAGTCGTCTTAAAAGATTGAGGGTCACTTCGCGAACAGTCGGCATGGTCTATGTCCTTATCTCATAATTTTATGAAATTATAGCTCATATAATGAATGATTAAATTACTTAGAACCCTGGAAGCTGTCAGAATTGCTATCTTGTCCGCTTTCTTCCTCTTCTTCCAAATCGCCATTCAGGGTATCATTTGCAGCCTTGCACTCAAAGCAATCATCCATCCCATCTAATGAACCCTTCAATTGGCCGAGCAGATCATGAACACTGGTGCCATTTGAAAATATTTCAGCTTGTGCATCCTTTATTGGCTCAGGCTCAGGCTCAGATTCAAATTCAGATGCAGATTCAGATGCAGATTGAGATCCAAGTTCAGGTTCAGATACATCCTCTGACTCAGCAAAAGGGTCATCCATCTCTTCAAGTTCATCATCTGACAATGAAGAATCACTTGAAAGCCGACCGTCAGACATCATGGATAAATCATCAAATAAGCTGGCGCTATCATTCGAAGAAATCGCTGACAACTCCCCGAACTCTTTCAGTGTGGGAATCGTCGGAGCAGACCTTGTTTCACCTAAATCGCTCCTTGCTGGGATTGTCGGTGGTGTTTTAGGCGCTTCTAAATCGCTTCTTGCAGGAACGGGTGGTGGTGATCTCTGCTCACCTAAGTCGCTCCTCGCTGGGATTGGTGGCGGTGATCTAGGCGCCTCCAGGTCACTTATTCCAGGTATCGGCGGTGGTGCTTTTGGATTTTGGCGCGCGTCAATTGCATCCTGGCGATATTCATAATTTGGCTCTGTGACGTCAGTTATCAATTGCTTAGCCGTCTCCTGGCTGGTTTGATCTGAAATTACTGTTTGATGTTCAGGTGGAATATCTCGACCTAATGCCCGATAGATACGTTGCCTTTGTATTTCGTGGGTCGCTAATTGTTGTTTTATGGTTCCGTCATTAGGGTTCTGTTTTAACATTTGAGCATCGCTATCGATAGCATCATTTAATTGAACAAGCTGTCGTTCACATCCATCTTGCAATGTATTGATGCGTTTATCTAGCACGTTTAATTGCCGCTTCAAACCAATAAGGGTACTCTCTTGGCGCTTCCTAGCATAGGTAGACTTAGCATCACTATTTTCAATTCGAGCAATTTCCTGCACAATCATCTCCCGATGTGCTTTTCTAACAGCAAGCCGCTGAGCGGTATAGTAAGGGGGTTCATTTCCTGCGGCAGTGGCCAGCCCATAAGATTTAGCGATTGAATTGTACGTTGCGCATAAGGAATCAAAATTTGAATCAACGTTGTACGTTTTTCCATTGATGGAAATCGTCAATGGCTCTTTAAGCATCCCTTCATCACGCACCAAATCAATGTATGAGGCTAAATCAGAAAGTTCTTGATCAACTTCTTTCAACACGACCACAATGGCATCATGGGCTTCTTTGGTTGTTTCACTGATATCAATCTTAGGTAAATGGGTGATAATGCCATCAATCGAATTTAAAATCGTAAAACAGTCCTGTAACTTTGTTTGATGATAAGATTCTGAATCTAAAGCATCGACAATGCCGGAAGTCGAATTGATAATATTCAAAATTGATTTGGCGGTTTTGATACTGGCAGAGTCATCCTTACTTATCTTGACATTTCCTTGCTTATCTAGCCTAATTTTATCCGGCGGAATTCCCTTTAATATCGAGTCATACGCCTTACTTAGCTGAATGTTCGCCTTGGTGATAGCCCCAGGCTTAATGGCTTTTGTCGGATTTTCAAGTTCCTTCGCTGCCTTGATAATCTGTTGGAATTTACCCGTCACATCAGTTGAAGAAATGTCATCAACCTTTTTCTGAACTTTTTCCCCGGTCGTCTTTGAGTCTTTCGCTTTCGCGATATCCGTTTGAATAGACGGTTCAAACAAAGAATCGATTGTCGATTGCAAAGATTCGGGCAAATAAGGTTTAACTGTATTCAAGGTACTTTTAAAATTTTTGAGCGCTTCTCCTGAATTACCATAAATGAGATTAATACTATTCTTCAGTTCCTCTATCGCTTGTGGCGTGAATTCATAATTGGTTTCATTTTCCCATTTGGCATAACCAACGTCTAATGCAGCATCTTTTACAACACCCGCCGCACTATATCCCGCAACAAGATATTTTCTTGGGTCATAGTTTTCTTTTGATAAAGCATATTCAGCATAATACAAAAAATTTAATACTTGTTGGCAAGCACGAACGTTAGCCGATTGGGGTTTAGACGTGTCAAACGCATCATCTGTGATTAAATGCCCATTAGAATCCTTAAACTCCTTCATGACTTCATCATCAAATGTTCCGTCCATTTTTTGCAAGAAATCTTTCCGTGTTGCCCCGATTTGTCTGGCTAGGCTTTTTTGGACGTTGACATTTTTTGCAACATTGGTATCAGTAAAACGAACGTTTGGGACATGCACCATTCCTTGCCCCAAGTTCATTTCAATCTGATTAAGCGAATCATTTTGCGAAGAATAATGATTAATTGAGCGTTGGTGGGCTTGAATTTGTTTGTCAATTTGCTCAACGAGCTTGGGTAAAAACTTCTTATCCAGTTTATCGGCATAGACGGGTGAGTCGCCTGTATTATTTCTTCTGGCTTCAAAATAAGAACCTAGCTCACCCTTTAACTCATCACTGATGTCAAGTCGATTATAATTTTTTTCAAGCTCATCCAGTGCATTGTCTGGCAGTTTTGACATTTTCAGGTTGGATTTTTTAATCCCGGAAAATGCGTTTCTTAACGCTTCCAGTGGTTGGATATCTGCTTGTTCCTTTTCGATTTTTCTCTGCAGGGCCTGCCTTTTTTCTTCGATATTATCCGGTACCCTATCGAGTTGCGCTTTCATTTCATCGATACGGGTTTGTATGGCTTGTGATTGCTGTTGGGTTGTTTCAATGGTGGCAGAATACCTGGCATCGGTCTTTTTGGCTTCCGATAAAACCTGAGCAACTAAACTAATCCCCGTTTTCTTCCCGGCTATCCCAATAGCAGTATCATAATAGCCAAGCTTTTTTACCGCCCCCTTGTTGTTTGGGTCATCCTGTTGAATTTTAGCTTCTAATGCTCCGCGAAATGATTTCTCAAGATCAGGGTCGAGTTTCAAATAATCGATGTTATCCAACAGATATTTGGCGCCGTTGGTTGAGAGGGACTCGATTTTATCATGTTTTTCAAGGAAATTGAGGCAATATTTAACGCGCTTTTGTTCCTTTTGCAAACGGTCTCTGTCACCTTGAAGCGCTTCAATATGAAGCTGGCGGGTATAGATACGTTCCGGTAAATAGTGCGTTGCATTTCCAGGTAAAGCCACACCTACTTCATCAGCAAGCGTTTGCAGCTCATCATGCGCTGATGTAACCTGACTGCTAAACACACCATTTTTGACTCGTGTTTGATCTTCGAATAAATCACTTAACTCATAAACCTGACAAAGATTAGCATCCACATCGCGCAATGTGTTTATGACACTATTTAGCGCATCACCGCCCAGTTCGGATTTGAGTGCCTTAATATCTAATTTTCCTAATTCACAACGTATGCTATTCACAAGCCTTAATTGGGATGTTCGGCTTACTCTTGCACTTGTCGCCTGATTTGTACTTAATTCATAAGTCGCATGAAGTATGTTGAGCAACGCCTTTTCGTTACATTGGGCGGTTGATTCATTTTTATCATGGGTATAATACCCTTTAGCATCTTTTTTAAAGTCTCTTATTGGTAAAGCATTCGATAGTACTTGCGCATCCGCTGCAATGTTTGAGGAATTATCAGCCATATTATCCGGAATGTTCGCTGCTTGCCTGGTTAATACGTTTGCAAACTGTTGGCTAGCAGGAATCGAACTATGGTGATCAATGTTGAAAGTCAAATCTGCCGCTCGTTGTGCCTTTTTCGGTAGATGATCATAGATTTGAGCGCCCGCTTCAGCCGCACTGGGGCTGAGCATGCTGGCATTGTTGTATAACTCACTAAACGTACCGCTAAGGTCTTCAAGAACGGATGGATCAATTTTAAAGATTTCCGTCACCGCATAAACATAATCTTTGCCCTGATAGAATTTAGACGTTTGCTTGCCTGCTGAGTCCGCATAGTACAGGGCGTTATACAAGTGTTTCATGCTGGCAACAATGGTGCTATCTTTTTCACTTATAGGAATGGGTTTGTCCCGAATATAATTACCATAGTTATCTTTAAATGCTTGTTGAATGGTTGGATCGTAATAATTATCGAGCGCTAAAAAAAAATTTTTTTTCGCTTCGGGAGTAGGATTAGCAAGTATGCCGTCAATGAAATCAGCATACGGTGTTGACGTCGTATAATCCTCGTCTTCATCTACTTGAGAAGAATCATCTCGTATCATTTCATCCGACTCTGAACTCATGTCAGACGTGATATGAGGAATACTGCTTGAATCGGACTCTCTTCCCATACTAGCTCTACCAATAAATTGCTTTCCTCTAAGTATTAGTTTAGACGAAAATAGATCCCTAGCATTGTGATAGTCTAACGACAAGGGAAAGAAATATCGTAAGAGGTTTCCTTAGAATACTTTGTTTTTGATAAAAATATTGATTATCAAAGAGGTAACTTCTGATATCATCGTCTCATTAGAAATTTGCGAACGATTAGATTTTCTGTCATTTCACCAAGGATGGATTAGTATAAACATGATTAAAAATGCCGTAACAAGCCTGATTTTAATTCTAGCTCACATGCTATTCTCTTTTTCAGGTGCACAAGCCGGATCCGCAGAAACGATTCACAATTGGTCAGGTTTTACTATTGGTGCCAAAACAGGCGCCGTGTATTCACAATTCGATCTGCAAACAGCCATTCAATCCGAGACGTTACTCAATCCAGACTATGCCAATATCGTCAATAACGCAGGGCGTTTAAGGTTAGATAGATGGGGGTTTATCAGTGGTATTGAAGGTGGATACGATTGGCAAATAAATACTATCCTCTTAGGAATCAAGTCAGATTTTCAATCGTTAAGTACGTATGGTGAAATCCATTCGGGTGCCCTCTTATCTCCTAACGGAATTAATAAGGCAGTTATCACGTCTTATGCCAATAATAATTGGTTATTTACCGCAAGACCGAGAGTTGGGTTTATTGTTGATAGATGGCTATTATATGCAACTGGTGGCTTAGCATTATCGCTTGTGCAAAATGATTTTGTCTTTTCTGATTATAATTTTCTTTCCGACTCGACACAATTTAGTTCAAGAAGATCTCGTCACTGGAAAGCTGGGTACGTCATCGGCGGAGGCATCGAAACCAGTTTAACCAACCATATTAGTTTAATAGCAGAATATCTGTATGAACAATTCAATCAATTAAAATCATACCCCATGAATAACAATCTGACTGCAGGCCAAATGTATTCTGAAATGGTTCACTTAAAATCAAGCATAGTCACGTTAGGTCTTATCTACCACTTTTCTGAATTGCCTACACAGAACCCACTTCTTCTAGGGTTATTTGATTTAAACCAATGGGAGAATGAACTAGGTGCTCGTCTATTTTTTAGTTCAGGTTTAGATGGTGCCCCAAATCCTTTATTAAATCAGTCAACTATTGGCGATAATCTTGCATCAAGACTAATTTTTAGCCATTTATCTGCCGTTTCTCAAGAGATATTTGGTCGGTTTGATCATCGAACTGGTTTATTTTTGAAAGGAACTGTCGGGGCTGGCAGTGTTAAACGTAGCCAGCTTAATGATGAAGATTTCCCAGGCGGTGAAGTCTATTCAAATACGTTAAGCAACGTTTGGGGTAGTTTGTCTTATGTGACAATTGATGCGGGTTATTCCTTCATTAAAAGCGTATTTGGAAACGTTGATGCTTTCATTGGCTATAATTACTTTGCACAAAATCTTGGGGCATATGGGTGTCGGCAGTTAGGTGGTGAATCAATTTGTATTCCAGCCACAGAGCTGAAGAACTTTCTTGGCATCAGTCAGAGTGATCATTATCAGTCAATGCGAATTGGCATCCTATTACTGTTCCATTTGACAGACAAATTATCCCTTATTTCAGAAGCCGCCTATTTACCCGTTGTAAATCTCGAGGGTTTAGATACGCATAATGCACGTCAATTGCTTGGTCCGGAGTCTTCTCATAAAGGCGATGGCTCAATGTTAGAAGCGATTTTGAATTATCAGTTAACCAATGCTTGGAGTGCTGGATTGGGTGGACGCTATTGGATGTGGAATATGCGTAATGGGAATGCCGGTTTCGACGAAATTGGTGAAAGTGAAATAGCAATTGAGCCAGCACGATATAATAGCAAACGATATGGTGTGTTTTTGCAAATCAAATATCGAAATGAGACCCCCTACATTTTGAAAGATGCGCCGATGAAAATGGATTGGCGGGGTATTTATATCGGTGGTAATTTGGGAGGGGCATGGGGAAAAAACACATGGTCTGACCCATTTGGCCCAACCATGTCGATGCTAGGTCCCGTTAATTATGCAGGATTTGGTAATCAAATCCAATCGACTGGGCCGCTTGGTGGCGTTGGTATTGGTATACTAGGGCAACTAGGCCAAGTAGTTTATGGTGCAAGTGGTAACTTCCATGTAACTAATTTACGCGGCGAGAATACCCTCTTTTCAGGGATCGGTGGTATCAACGGCCAAACAATCATTCAATCTTTTGGGACTATCGTTGGCCGAATCGGTACCACATTTGACCGTTCACTGATTTATATGAATGCGGGAAGAGCTGTCATCCAATCAAAATATGCAATCAACGCCAACACAGACGCACTAAGCTTAGGTAGTGAGAGCCAAACGATGTCAAATTGGGGTTGGACAGGCGGTTTTGGCATAGAATATGCCTTCAATGAGCACTTGACCGCAGGTGCAGAATATAACTACATCCATATTCCAAGACAGGTTGTCTCCTTCCCTTCTGTTATGATGATAAATGCGCAGCGATTGACAACAAAGCAGGTGTTCAATGTATGCAAGCTTGCGATGAATTATAAGTTCGATATTTTGACGAGGAATCAGGCTTAGGACTGAAGGATAGCCACTTTCATTTAAAACTTAGAATTATCCTCAAACGCCGACGTACCGCGGCTTGTCCGCGGTATCCAGAGATCCTTGTCTGCACTAAATAACAACATATCGGTCGAAATCCCTGGATCCCGCGGACAAGCCGCGGGACGTCGGATTAAACATTGTGCCAATGTATTATGCGATCCCTCTGTTTGAAAAAAGTGTCGATCCCTCAGGGACAAGCCGCAGGACGTCGGGTTAAACATTATGCCAATATATTATACGAATACTCTGTTTTAAAAAAGTGTCTATCCTTCAGGCTTAGGCCTTCCATTGACTAAAGAGAATGTGTAATCATAAAAGTCACAGCTAAAGCATTTTCGAGGGATTATGAAACTTCCAAAACGACTAGTTGGCTTGCTTTTTCTTCTATTAAGCAATATTTTTGTAAGTGCAGCTAGCCCAACCATTGCAAAATTAATTGAGATTGGAAATAACCATCTTATTAACGGACGGAATCCTATTTCATTTTGCAATGTGCTCTTTGCCAGTAGTTTTGCCGCGTTACTCACTTTAACCCTACTGTATTTCAAAGAGCTTAAGTCATTTAATCCGAATCAACTGTCAAGATCCCATTGGATAACTGTTGTGTTAAGCGCAGTTATTGCAGGATTCCTTGTCCCTATGCTTTATTTTTTTGGTATTAAATATAGCAATATCATTAATGTTGTCTTGATTTCGACGCTTCAAACACCGTTGTATATCCTAGCTGGTTGGCTTTTTTTCAAACAACCACCCTCTCCCACTGTGCTTATAGCCGGAATGTTTACCATGATAGGTGTTGTCTTAATCGTCCTTTTGCCCTCAGAAATGACAACCTCACAAATGACCTCTCCCAAACCCTTAGGCAATCCATTTTTGTCTTCTATCCCACATATTGGAGATATTTTTATTTTCTTAGCCGTCCTATTGACCACGATATCATCCATACTTATGTATCAAACAATTAAAACCATTTCGGGGAGTTTGTTTAATATTTTGAGTACAGCGCTGGGCACCGTATTTTTCGCCTCGATTGTCATCGTTCTTTTTGGTCCATCACATTTTAACGATCTATTTTCACCTTTTTTATGGCGCTGGATGTTGTTTTACGGTGGCGTCATCATAGCCTTAAGAGGTTATTTTAAGTTTATAGGTCTGAAAAATGCCAATATGGCGGATATCGCCATCAGCAATTCTCTGACACCCCTAGCATCGATTGTTCTGTCGTTTTTTATCTTAGGCGTATTACCTCAGTCAGCTCAATTAATTGGGGGTGCTCTCATTTTTATTGGCCTAGGGACAGCCTTGTATGGCAAGCTATCTGAAAATGAAAATCCGGTTTCCATCAGTCCTAAACAAGGAGCCACTGGTTTTTAAAAAAATATACCTCAGCATCAATCATTTGTGATTCACCTGAGATATCGGTGTGGATTTTTTTTCAATAAATGCAATGAATTATTTAAACTCCTTTTCAAATAGTACACTTTTTATCCTATAAGTTGGTATTAGGAGTTGCCATTAAACAATTTCAACCCTCAAATCGCTGCAATAGTTGCCTTAATTATTGGCCATATTTAAGTTCTTCTGATTATTTTCTTTGTATTGATTCATCAAGGATTCTATTTTTTCCAACCCGTGTTTTTGGATTAAACGAACTAATTCTTCCATCCCTTCTTCAACCTGTTCCGTTTGCTTTGGCTCTTTATTAGTTTGGGGGGCTTGCCGAGTTTGTCCGAAAAACTTGTCTTTGACGTCAATTGTTTTGGGGATAGCTGGGGCTTGGGGTTCAAACAAGTTTCTAGGAAAATTGGAGGGTGAAGGCAGACCTGCTTCGCTCATGATTAACTTAAACATATCCATTGGCAAAAAGTCTTCATTAAACAAGCTTTGATCATCAAATTGCCTCGAAAGTAATATTAATAGCTTAGGATCTAAAGGGGCTTTGTTTATTTCACTGGTAGGCTTATAGGATGATAAACCAGCTTCTTTCAATATTAGATTAAACCTATCGATAGGCAATGATTCGCCACTTAGGAGACTTTCCTTTTCAAACTCCCTGACTAAAAGCAGATACATGAGGCTTTTATTAAAACCAGGTAACAATGCTTGAGCAGAAGGATACGATAAATATTCCTGATGCAAAGAAATATTGGCCTTTAGAAACTTAGATAAGTCGACTTTCTTTCCAAAAAACTCCTCAAACAGGCCTTTTACTTCTTCAAAGGGCATATTTGGATTCGGCTTTATTAACTTCCCTAAGAAATCTTTTGTCTCTTGGCTGATATTGGTATCTTCTTGTACTATTTCATACCTGTCTTCTTCGCAAGGGTATGTGGAGCGCCCAGGTTTAATTTGCGTTAATATAGTAATCAGAAGATGTGGGATGCTAAGCGTCGGCGTGGCAAACTGATGCAGCTTAAATTGACCATTATCATGTTGGAAGCATGTGATCCCCATAGCACATACATCTGGCAGTGGGTAACTTTGCTTTAAAGCTTGGTCAGGGTCTTTTTGAAAAGTTCCAATGTATTTGACATCCACTTCATTTTGGTCTGTCACGGATATCACGTAATCATTTAAGTTGATAAAAAATGTTTTTGCATCGTTTTGTCCGGGAAGTACACCATACACATCTTGATAGTCACGAAAAAATTGGTACATTTTTAAAGTGATTGCTAATGCGATGCCTTCGGGAATTTCATTTTTTTCATCAAATACATAGTCGTGTAATGAAACATAATCCTTTCCGATGCCTTTATAAGTATATAATGAAGCGTCTTTGAAATGTTCAACATTGACCAAATTGGCTTTGCTTGGGTGCTCAATAAGCATGAATTTTCTTGTCTCATCCTCAGACATCGATTCTGCTGTGGCGGTGATAACGCCATAAAGCGCTTCGCCATGTTTGTTTGTTGCTCTAATGATGACTTGTGAACCACGGTCGATGTAGGAGGGCTTTACTATCTTGTAGCCCCTATTACTCCATTCGTTTATCACTCCCTGTAGAGCTTTTAAAACCAGGTTGTTAGCCATAATTTCCCCACTTAAGCTAATCTCATCTCATATCGATGAATTCGCTCAATCATTATGATATTTAATTATATGCTAAAAACACGGCAAGCGCATATTGATTATAGTTTGGTCATTTTTAGGGGGCATGGCCTACAAAGAAAAGCTCGGTCCAATCGAACACCTCTCTCTGACACCATTGATTTATTTAGATAGTAATTTTGTATGCCCCATGATGCTTATCAGCATCATGAACAAATTGCCCGAAAAACTCATGTGCACTAACGCCGTATCTATTGCGAATTTCCTTCCATTCAGCAATGTGACCTTCATCACCATTGTTCTTTGTTTCCATTTTTCTGGCACTTGATACACTATCTCTATCAGCCTTTAATTTTGCTTTTTGTAAATCGTCTTCTGGGATTGCAAGTCGTATTTGCTCGTCTATTTCAACCTTTTTAGCAAGCCTCTCACCCTTAAGACTATTATAAATTGATGCAAAGTGTGGAATAATTGTATCATCATAGCGATTCTTTCTAATTTCCTTTCGACTTCATACAACAATATATTCCCGATATTTTTCAGGTCTGTTACCAAAGGCTTGGGCAGGCAATACTATATGATTGACGGATTTTCCCGCTATGAGGTTAACAGCCAGTTTTAATCGATCTCCTACTAAGTAACGTCCCTGAAGTTTTTTAACACACCATCAAATCTCTAAAAATACACAGTTCTTGAAGTTTACTCCGATCTGCCCCCTCACCCGCGCAAGAAATTTGAATAAGGTGTGACCGGTACATAGGTAACAAACTTGACCGGATACATCGGTAACAAAACTGTATCATATTTTATACATTTTTTGTTCCCTATGTACCGGTCACACCAAATTGAGGGAAGTTATTTAGAAGTCCTGTAAAAATCAAGGGGGAAACCTTCTTGACAAAACTGCAACATGTCTTCAAAATCTTTAATTTTCTACTGATTTTTGTTGATTATATTGTATGAATGCTCTCCAAATGGCTTTTCGAGAACTAGAACGTTTTAAAGATATCGTTGAAATTAAAGAATTACTTCAATTTTATAATGCCCAAAAATCGAGGGTGCTCTCTTTAGAGGCTCAAGAGGATTTAAAAAATAGGCTAAACACGATATTGTCTAATTGCGAGTTTGCTGATAACGCTTTGATTCAGAACGCCGCTCATCGTTCTTTACTAGCACTTCATGTTTTAAATCCCAAAAACACCGTTGATCCGATTACACAAGAAACATTCAAAAAGCGATTTAATTTTAGGTATTTTTTTCCCAAAAGAAATCTGTTCATTGTTGATTCTTTGGGCCTTAAATTTGATTTATACGCATTAATTGAATGGCATCATAGCCGACCTTTTCGATGTCAGTTAGGAGAAACTCAAGATAGTAAGTATTTACTAAATCCTCTCACCAACTTACCTTTTAGTAAGCTTGATGGGGAACATATTATTCGGGTAGCAAAACAACATCGAGTGACAATTTCTAATCTAAGCCAAGTATACCAAGAAACGCCATATCGCCGCATGGCATGGTTAGGAATATTTGGGCAAGCTCATCAGGGTGATAGGGTTCCTGCTCCACAGGAAGAAGCTTTTCCTGCTCCACAGGAAGAAGCTTTTCCTCCTTCACAGGAAGAAGCTTTTCCTCCTTCACAGGAAGCGATTGATGCTACTTCAGATGATGAAACCACGGATTATATGATGTATTAAGTAGCGTCGTTACATCAAGACATTGACTTTTGCCCTTTGACCATGTCCAAATCCTCCAGCCCCTGTATAACCTGCTAAGCCAACAACAGATTGGTTAAAACCATTATATTGGTCAGATCGTTGCTTGTGGCAATTGAAACCTTTATTATTCGACACCGTTAAATTTGGATATATGAAAGGCCATCGCTAAGAAGCACCTTTGGTGCTTCTTCTAGATATATTGAGGTTTGTTATATACAACCCAATGATGTTTAAGGGAGTAAATGTGAGTAATTTGATCGATGAAATACCAGATAATGCACGGGTTAAGTTTACGGGAGATGTAACAGTCGGTAGAAATCTCGTTGCTATGCTTTTCCCCCACCTGACGTTACTAGGTTTATACGCGGATTGTTTCTAAGAAAAGTAACCTAGTTACAGGTAACTCGGCTAAACACTTAAACTTATTTGATAAGCTATTTTTGCATTTCAGCCTTCGATATTTCAGCAACCTCTAGAGCAAGATTTGCTGAATCACCGTCCTCTAAAGACCAAGCAGCAGATAAAGCGGCATAAACAAATATCCATTTAAAAAGATGATTTTTATCAATTCCCGTTTCTTTGGCCACAATATCGGCTTGCTTATTAAGACGACCGGGTTTAACGGCCGTTTGGTAATCGGGGTTACAGAATAAATTTGCATAGTCGTAACAGGGATCGCCTATCAGACCTTTGGGATCGATAGCAAGCCATCCCAATTCTCCAAAATCAAGAATATTTTGATGATGAATATCACCATGCAATACGATGTTTTTTTCCGATACGCTCAATAGTTCTCTGCTCACCATCTCCGCTTCAGCATAGATACCGCCATATCGTTGAGAGGCGGCATATAAAGAACGAAACCAATTATCCAGTGAGGTGAATTGAGAGGGAATAGGCTCCTTTTTATAATTATGCAGCTTTTTTACTACCTGACATATTATGCGAGTAGCATCATCATCTTGATTTTTGTCCACCCTATCAACCAGAGAGCTATTTTCACTCGCATGCTTCATTAATATGGCATGTTTAAAATGTTCTATCACAGGGACAGCGCCATGACCATTCCACCAAAGTAGCGCTGAAATGCCTTGTTGTTCTTCAGGAGATAGCGCTATTTTCAGCATAGCTTTTTGATTGTGATATATCACCGGCATAAGGCAGCTACTAGGTGTTGAAATAATGTCACCCGTTTGCTGCAAGTGCCAGTGGTTTATATACGCTTCAAACATTGATTTATGACAGGTATGCATGCCGTTATTCTTGATATCATTCATTGTCAGTCATTCTAAGTAGGGTGTTATTTAATCGCAATTGCCACTGCTGTTGGATTTGAAAACCGCTTCTTAAAAACGCTATCATCAATTTGTTAACTGGTAGTCTCATAAAAAATTGGTATTTTCGTGGTGGTCGTCGTCTTTCATCTCCGGATTCATTTGTTCTTTTGTTTTTGCAACCGTGGTTAAAAAACCAAGGCTAGCATTTGCGACCATTGAGGATTGCTTTGCCTTAGCAGTGACGCCCCCTTGATTCAATCCATTGATTTGGCCGTAACAGGCCAAAACAGGCTCACTCGTTAACAACTCATTCATGACTGGTTGGAGTAACTTTCTCGATAAAAATTGTTGGAAAGCATAGTAAACAACATTCGTATTTTTGTTTTCTAGTGTAATCCCTTTTTCATTCAATACACCATTATTGAGCATCAACTGATTGAGAGTAGTGATAATATCTAAATGCTTGCTGTAGATAACCACTTTGCGCCGAGGACTTTTGGTTTGATCATATGGCATTAACAAGACTAATAGATCCAAGCCTTTTTTTTCAGAAATCGCTTCAAAGTCTGGCAACAACTCATCCAAATTTTCAAACGAAAACCCTTTTGATGAGACAAGCGTCGACATGCCATATGTCACCTCCCCTGCGTTAAACTTTTTAAAATCTTTAAGCAAAAGCAACTTATGAGAAAGACCTGACGTATCTTCTTTTTTTAATCGTAACGTTTCATAATAATTGCTAGGCATTTTATCGCCAATTCGTTCTTCAAGTATGTTGTTAATCCGGATATCTTCTGACGTGGTTTTTTCTTTGGACTTGAGATTACTTGTATCAATCAATATCGGTGCCAGGATTAATCCTGCAAGGGCTTTTGGCATTTTCTCGATGGGTAGGACCTTAAGCATTTCATTGGCAACAAGACAAGTACACGAGCCAATGACTTTAATCGTTTTTTGTTTTAAAGCAGGATAGTTGATTTTGGCATCTGAATGATGATCGATGATATCGACCACCGTATTAACAAGATAACTTTGGTCGGGATTGAGTTCATTATGATCAACGAGATGTAGCTTTAACAGATTGGCCTGATTTAATAGCGCCAGGGATATTGGATCATCAATATACGATAAGTTTTCAGCTGAAATACCTAACCCTTCAAAAAGATATTGGACATCTTTGCGCAAGCTCAATTCCTCGCGCGGGATATTGATATAGGGAAGGTAAAGGGCATCATTTTCGCCAACTAAAAAAAGCTGATAGGCGCGAACAATCGACGATATGATTGAATCCATATCGGCAGATTCATTTCCTAAAACGATGTGTACGTCTGGTTTTGTCTGTGGTGATAAATGCATCCTATTTTGGAGCTGTTCTCGTTGCTTGTACAAAAAGCCCCGTAATTCATCGAGATCATGTTCATCAAAGCTAAATTCTGAACTTTGCACATCTTCTTTGACATCTTTGCCTTGGTGAGGTGGGGTATTTTGCAGCGAATCGTTCGAACTTTCCAATTTTTCTTGCATCACTGACTCCTCGTATGAATCGTTGTTTGTTGACTCAACATATATTTAGCATAAGTATTAGGGGCAATGGCGTCAAACTTCGCATGATTCCTCTTACTGGGTATATTCATAAAGGCATCTCCTAAAGGATGCCTCCATTATGAACCAATTCACGCTCAAAGTCCCCTGTCTATCAGAACCATCCTAGTGACAAGGCTTCCTTGTTTGTGCAGGCTTCGATACCGTAGTATTGCGGTATTTATTATTAGACTGTGTGTTTTAATATAAACCATTCGTGCGTGTGTTTGAATTATATTTAGGTAGCATAATAAATGATTAGAATTTTTCCCAACTCGTGTACCGATAAAAATGCTGTCCATGTATTTATCGGAATGTCTGATGGGTTTAATTTGAGTTGTATTTTACTTAAATAATGAAAACAGCTTATCGCAATACCAATTGCACTGAAATCACGCCAAACAGGATGATCGCCTAAAAAATAATAGGGTAAAATGGTAATGGTTAAAGAGCGGCCAAAATTATTAATAAATAATATAAATGCCATATAAAAACGTAAAAAAGCCATGTTTAGATTTTTGTAGGGAAAAATACCAATAAAGCCTAAATAGGCTGATAATGTCAATAGCAGGCGTAGTTCAGGCCCTGAGCAGAGGGATCTTGAGTTTTGAAAGTTGCCTGATATTTAGTCGCTGCGACCCAGAGCATAGCGAAGGGGAATCAGGTCGATATCAAGCTAACGTGTAGAGGTGTCAATTTTTTTAAGCAAATCTCACCTTACGCCTCAGGCTGATGTGGGCTAGACTCGCTGAATTAGTATGAGAAAATCACTTCAGCGCCGATTTAAATGACGTTTATGCAGCCACATTGTCCAATATGTTGCTATAATTTTCTCAGGTAATTAAAAAGGTCTCTGTTATGAAACTCCTCCTCAGTTCCATACTTATGCTCATCTCAATAAGCTCGTTGGCCATGGATTCAAATTCTAATCAACCCGCTTATAACACACAGTTATTACCCTCCCCGTTTCCAATCTTTATTATGGGTAGTTATGGCGTGGTTAATCATGAAGTCCCAGGCTCTCAGAAAAAAATGTTGCCAACCGACAATAGTTATACAAGTGCGCCGGGTTGCTATATTGCTTGCTATTCACATAATCCCGGCATTTATAGTGTTTCTGAATCAATTAGTGTCATGGGGCAGATTAGAGTTGCGGGCGAATATGATGGCAGAGTTTGTCAGCCTTCAAATTATAAAGGACAAGATATTAGTAAGCTTCAACTATTTAAAGATGCATGCGCTAAAAAAATTACTGGTTGTGAAAACGGTGATTGTTGGGCGGGTGGTGATACAGGTGGATGGTTTGGCATTCAGTAAGAAACATATTGGGTTTATATCCATCATAAATTTAGCAGACGTAGATCGGGCCCTCAGTGCCTAACCTACGTCTGCTAAATTTTTCGTCTTAATCACCCAACTCAGAATGTACATATTTTGCATGCTGTGATAAACTTCGCGTCGTTAATTTTTTCCGCCAATTAAGTTATGCTCACTCAGCTTAAAAAATATGTAACAAATTTAGGTGCAAATCTACTCTCTTTCTCAATAGCCACCTTTGAATCAACCAAGTCCCTTGCTTATGGTCCCAACATAAAAAATGTCATTAGACCACTAATAGCCATTTCGTTTGAAGACGTTCTACCAGCAATAATGGTTTATGCTTTAAATAATCACATTCAAAACAGAATCAGTGAATATCAGGACTCAAGTGATGACTCTGATGTATTCAATATGACTTTAATGGCTAGTGCAGCAACTACAAACATTTTAGTATCGGGTTTTATCATTCATAAAATTATTCGCGGGGGTATTCGCACAGTTGCACTTCGTGAGGCAATTCCTCTTATATTAAATGATCGGCCGCCGGAAGACATTCCTCCGCTGCAATTTGATATCCGAACCATTAAATTTAATGCAAAACGAATACAAAGGGTGTTTTACACCCTGCCTGATATCATGGTTAATAATTTCATTAACCTTTATTTACCAGAACACTATATTATCCAAATCCTTGGGGATTTGTGGATTGGTTCTGAAATAGTCAATATTGCCCTGGATGAAAGAACATTAAACCGATTAAACAATCTAAAAATAAACAGCCTACCATTTTTGGTTGGTAGTGTATATTTACTTGTTTCATCTTTAAAAAACAGCTTGTTACAAGACCTTCATAACCCTTATCTCGATGCGTGGATTGACAATGGGATCTTCGTATTGTTATTAATGGTTGTTGCCAATCTAAAATTACAAAATACCCCCTTAAAATCCGAATTATACTCGCCAAATCTACCTTCAATAATTGACATACTACCTATAAAAATACTGGCTCATAGGGTATATAAATCAATAAAAGATATGCCAACGGAAAAATCACGAATTCTGAAGCGTCTTTTCCAGAATTCTCTCTCTTTTCTAATACAAACAGGTATGGCGCCAGAAATGTTTCGGTCCCCAAAGAAATTTTTTGATGATAATGTTATTAGTTCATTATTGATGTCTTTACCTGAATCTAGCAAGGCATACCTAATAGAAAAGTATTCTAAACGACAAATAAGATCTTTGTTAACACACTTGTTATTAGGATTTTCCACACTATCGCCAAGTTCCCTTGATTTATTTTTATTATTTAGATTAGCCACAAAAATAAATAAAGCGGAGAGACGTGCAGACTCTATTTATAGCTTTTTCCATGTGGATAGGGGTGTCAGAGCATTAGAAAATAAAATTCATTCCCAACCCAGACGCCTTGAAAGAGATAATAACTTTCCTGGAGAGGATGTTTTTGAGGTGGGTCTAAGAGAATATCAGAATTGAATAGAATTTGCAGGCGTAGGTCTACCCCTCAGAGTCGGGCCTTGGCCCGACGATTAAATATCTACATTGAAATTTAAGAAATAACTATTAAAGTTAGTAGTGGTCTACGCTTGCTGCTTGTTTCATTGTGTCTGCATAGAAGCCTCTAAAATCCATAAAAGTACGTCAGGATATAACCAGTGTTTTGATGCTCTTACCCACCCAAAACACCAACGATGCAAGTAGATGATGATAAGTCGGGCAGACAACCCATCTTTGACCATTCACATCCTGAGTTATAAGATCTGGTTCATTCTACCTATACCCAGTTGCTTAAATTCTATATATGAGGCTGTTTACAAAAACTATTAATACGTTTCAATAGTAACAGTGATAGGGACTGATTTTGAAACAACATCATAAACAGGAGAGAAAGGGTAATATTTCTCCAGTTCTTCTGACTTTGCATTTGTTTTAATTTTAAAATGTATCGCTATATTTTGATAGCCTGGCCTCACTAAAGGATCAAGATTAAAAATTCCTTGCAGATCAAGTTCTCCTCGATACGAGGACGACATTTTTTCTATCTTGTAACCGTTTAATGCCGCATAATAGGCAATTGTCGTAGTCATACACCCAGATAATGCACTGAGTAAAAATTCCACAGGATTAGCCCCATTGTCATGGCCTGCTAATAGGGGTGGTTCACCAGCTTGCATTGTAAAAGCACTTTTATGACGTTGCTCCCCCCCTGCTGCATAAAAAGTTTCAACTTTTGATCGATTACTATCGCCATTTATCCATTCATTATTTAGACGAAATTCACAAAGCCCTAATTTTGGATTTTTTTGAATATCACCCACCACTTTTTTTAATACCCCTGTATCCACTCCATTTAATTGCTGGGTCTTATCCTGATGTGATTTCATAATATGCTCCTTTTTATCAATAACATTTAACTACTGAAGTATAGATGGAATTTTAAAAAAGTTTGGAAAATCTCACTTTTTTTGATCAAACAGCGTTTATGATATCGATGACAAAGATAAAATCTGTGGTTTCGGCTGTGAAAAAAAAAGGAAATTGGCGAAGAAGTCAGCGAACAACGAGAAGTCATTCCAGCAAGCCTAAAAATTGTTGCTAACATCCGATCCAAATATGCTTGTAACCGCTGTGATCAGTTAGCATATGTTATAGCTATATATTAATTCGAGTTAAAAGAAAATTTCATCTAAAGATACACAATACGAGCAATCAGTATAACTATAAATATTTTCCCTATAATTGCCTCTGTTGTAGCAAAAAATCTTGAAATCATATTAGTCGGCAAGACATCACCAAACCCACTTCTATTTACTTACTTTTAAAATGGCAGTATCTACTTTATCAAGTAATGATTGATAATAATATCCCACGTTGATACATTGGTAGGAATCAGTTTGACAAACTTAATTAATATGCAAAGAAAAGATCAAGATCAAACCATGTTTTCTTTATCTCTAGCAGCTCTGGGGATTGTATATGGTGATATCGGAACAAGTCCTTTATATGCCATCAGGGAGTCATTGGGTGGATTACCAATAAATCTTGTTGATGTATTGGGAGTGCTGTCCCTTATTTTTTGGGCCCTTACCTTGGTAATTTCTATTAAATATTTAACAATCATATTTCGAGCTGACAATAATGGAGAAGGTGGGATATTAGCATTGCTAGCTCTTTTACGAAGAAAAAACGGGAAACATCAGAGATATTTTTTTCTTATTGGTATTTTTGGTGCGGGGCTAGTGTTCGGCGATGGAATGTTGACACCTGCAATTTCTGTTGTCAGTGCCATCGAAGGTTTGGATGTTGCAATCCCAAAGCTATCTAATTGGGTAATACCTATATCTTGTATTATTTTATTAGTTCTATTCTTTTTTCAATCATTAGGAACTGCGAAAATTGGATTCGCTTTTGGCCCGATTGTATTTATTTGGTTTTGTACATTGGCTGTTTTAGGTATTAAAGAGATTATAGAAAATCCCATAGTTTTGAAGGCGCTGAATCCCTATTATGCAATTGAATTTATTCATACTAATGGTTGGCGGGGATATGCTTTACTTGGTGGAGTTTTTCTTGTTGTTACAGGCGGTGAAGCATTATATACAGACCTGGGACATTTCGGAAGAAACCCCATTCGATTAAGCTGGTTTTTAGTCGCTTTACCTGGATTATTGCTCAACTATTTTGGGCAGGGTGCTTATTTATTAAAACACCCTGAGGCTATTTCAAGTCCGTTCTTTCTAATCGCCCCTAGTTGGTTTTCCATACCCTTGCTGATCATTGCAACGTTGGCAACAATCATTGCTTCACAAGCTGTCATATCAGCAACCTTTTCTTTAGCAAAGCAGGCTGTTTTGCTAGGTTTATACCCCCGTTTACCCATAATTCAAACATCCGAATCGCAAAAGGGACAAATTTATATTCCACAAATTAATTTTATGCTAGCTTTGGGTACGCTTTTACTTGTATTCACATTTCAAACTTCAACAGCCTTAGCTCATGCCTATGGTATAGCTGTGAACTTAGATATGCTGCTGGTTACTTTTCTTGTTGCTTTTGCGGCATATAGAATATGGAAATGGAATATCTTCCTCATTTTACTGCTTTTTTCTGGGTTTTTATTTATTGATATATTATTCCTTGGAGCAAATGTTCAAAAACTTATGACAGGTGGTTGGGTACCAATTGTATTTGCATTGCTTTGCGCATTTATCATGTATACTTGGAACAAAGGCATGATGTACTTGCGTAAAAAGTGTTATTCAGACAAAGATGACATTTCAAAAATTTTAAAGCAATTGCATTACAAAAGTCTTAATCGATTACCTGATTTAACGGCTATTTTTATAACTGACATTTATGATAAAAGCGGTGGTAGTTTTTTACATTTTCTTAAACTAAACCGTGCCTTACCAGAGCACATCCTAATCGTAAATTACCAGATAGAAGATATTCCTTATGTGAGCTCGGCAAATCGATTCGAAGTCAGTTGTCTTGATGAAAATATATGCAGACTAACTCTTCATTATGGTTTCATGGATTTTATATCAATACCTCAAGCATTATATAATGCAAATGATAGAGAAATATTACCTTTCCCCATCGAGGTCGATTCGGCAACTTATTTAATGGAGATCCCCAACATTATTGCCTCACGAAAACAGAAGACACTTTGGTTTTTTTGGCAAGAAAAACTATTTGCATTCATGTCAAGGAACTACTCTGCCAATTTAAATATAGAATTTTATCAGCTTCCCTATAATCGAACAATTGCGATAGGCGCTTATTGCATTATCTAGTGCCCATTAGTATAAAATAATTAAATACCGGCAATGGATAAATAGAAAATAATGAGAGTTTAAATGTTTGCATATCAGTTACAAAAAAAATATTCTACTTTTTCTGACTATGCCATGTTTGTTATATTTCTTTGCTCAATTGGATTGGTATTGAATGCTTTTTTGTCCCTATCTTTAAATAGTTCCAATTTAATAGTAACTGAGTTTGCATTAAATTTATTGCTTAGTTATGCCATATATTCAATAAGTAAATATAAAAACGTAGCGATGATTCTCTTTTTTTTAACACTATTAATTTTTGCCACGAATTTTTTTAATAACTATATTATAGTGAATGATAACACTGTTTTTTTACTATACCTAACCTCCAAAACTTGCTATCTCGTTACGGTGGTCTATTTAACTATTAACTATGTTTTCACCTATAAAAAACTCTCAAATGACAAAATTTTTGGGATGATCGGCGCCTACCTACTTTTGGCCATTATTTGGGCATGTCTATATACAACACTTTTTATGTTTATGGACATACCTTTTTATTTTAAAAAACCCATCGTTATCGAAAGTTATGGTCCTGGCAATCCATTATCTTTTGCTATCTATTTGCCGCAGATGTTATATTACAGTTTTATAACACTAACGTCGTTAGCCTTTGGCGATATACTTCCCATAATACCAATTTCACGGACACTAGCTACTATTGAAGTCATGATTGGTAAATTCTATATAGCGATTTTAATAGCAAGAGCTGTACAGTTTGATATTGAAAATATTCATGCCCAAAAAAAGATATAAGATATAAGGGTCGGACCAAAAATTTCTTTTATTTAACAATTGCTTAAACATAAATATAGATGTTTATTGTGTCTTAGAAGCTATTTTTGACTATTAATATAGATTCTAAGAAAAAATAGACTGATAAAAGCACCTCACTTCTCGGACATATCCCTTAAAATCAATTTTTATAAAGAAAAATAGGTTTTAAGGCACAATATTAAGCTTGCCTTATAGTTAACTTTATGTTTTTCAATTAAATATTTTGGTCAGACCCCTAATAGCTCAGAAAGTGTACACACCATAAAACTCCATTTTCAGAAACTAGCCAAGGTCAGCCCCTTTGAAATACTGCCTATTATTAATTAAAGAGGGCTTTCACAGCCAGTCACTAATGACTAGCTATTCGCCCCATATGATTTTTATTGACCCATGTGATAATTTGATATACATTTATGGCGATTTTTAACTAATGAATTTCTTATTTAATGATGTCACCCAATATTGCTATACAACAATTTAATTGCAGATATCCCAGCCACAAATTGATTTCTTGATTCATTCCGGCTTCTCATTTTCTATTACCTTGGGTATTTGGCTCTTTTAAAGTTGCTAAATCGTTACGTTTAATAGAATCCAAAATGAACAAGCCTCTCCTTAGTTATTACTCCATTTTTATTTTATAACCCTAAATATAAGGAAAATACAATGAATCCAGACAATACTATTTTAGATAATTCCGATTTTTACTCGTTAGTCACAACTATAGAACAATGGTTCAATAAAGTTTACCAGGAAGCTAAGCAAGGTAAAAACGACAAAATACAATTACGCAATGAACTCGACATTCTAATGAAAAGAATTTTCGAATCGGAACACCTGGAAGAATTAATGGAAGCGAAATTGATAATAAAACCTTCTGCTGACAATAGTGATGATTTACAGATAACCCTGCGTTCAATACTACTTATTGAAGACAAAAAATTCATGCCAATATTTGTGAATATATTTGTTGACCGACTGCAGATAGTTCAATTTTTTGTTCACTCAGGATTAAGTATACTTGAGGCGGGTCTATACCATGATAATCAAAAATTATTAATTGAGTATTTTAAGATTTTCATTGAACTATCAACAATGCACTACAATAAGGAGTGGGTTGACAGACTGCTTAATGTATTGAAATCAGCCAAAATTAGTGTGTTCCAAAATAAGGAAATCGATATAGCATTGAGTAAGTTACCATCAGAAAAACTGACCGCTGATGATATGGCGCCGCCAATGAATGACCCCATGGGTAAAATGTATTCAGATTTTGCTAAAAATAAGTTGCATCTAAAAATGGATTATATGCAAAGGAACGAAAGCTATAGAAGAACATTACTGTTTTTTGCATGTGCCCATGACTTAACTGCCGAAACCGTGCTATCCAGAGATTATTTACCTAAAGATCTCATTAGAGTGATATGTAATTCTGATCTCTGGTAGCAAAGTTGGAAAGATTAGTTCCTGTAAACAACTTATTAAAACTCCTAATGTCGGGTCAATGCGACTTGAAATATTATCATTACTTATTTGATCAATTTTTCCCAACCTAGAACTCCCGTGGTCAGCCCACCGGGGTTCTATATCTTGAGGGATGAGAATAAGGAGCAGATATAGTAACAGATATAAGGGTCGGACCAAAAATTTAAGATATAAGGGTCGGACCAAAAATTTCTTTTATTTAACAATTGCTTAAACATAAATATAGATGTTTATTGTGTCTTAGAAGCTATTTTTGACTATTAATATAGATTCTAAGAAAAAATAGACTGATAAAAGCACCTCACTTCTCGGACATATCCCTTAAAATCAATTTTTATAAAGAAAAATAGGTTTTAAGGCACAATATTAAGCTTGCCTTATAGTTAACTTTATGTTTTTCAATTAAATATTTTGGTCAGACCCCTAATAGCTCCCCTAATAGCTCAGAAAGTACTGATTCCAAAAAAATTACTTTAATACCGAATTAAATGAATTAGTCTACTAACTAATTCAAATTAATTAATGTATCGGAACAGTCCCATACGCTCTGAGATTACTTTCGCTATTTGGCTTTCTCAAAATTACAGATCCATCTAGCCCTTGCAACTAGACCCTTTACTTTATTATCAGGCTCAGCTTTTCTTAAATGGCTATCAGCCAAAAAATTACAACCAAAAGTATCATGAACTCCGCTAATTGGTGAGTAGCGATAGTTGGAGCGTTTTTGGCCTTGCTGAAAATTGTGGTCTTATTCGTATAACATGCAGTGGGCATCAATCTGAACTAACAGAAATGATGAATAGATTAGAGCATTGCCTTTTCTTTGCGAGAAAAGCCAGGCACAATCAATTAGTATCGCAGGTAAGTGATGGACTTTGGCAATTAAAACAATATGAAAAAGAAGTTTATGATTCCTTGCATGCAAAGGTGGCATCGTATTCTAAAGACACAGCAAGCACAAAAGAGTTAAAGTCTAAAAATGATTCTTTGATGAAAGCCCTTACAGTCATTAACAACTTGCTGTTTTTACACCAATCACAGTAATCATGAAAATGCGTGAGGAACCTCAACCTTCATGGTGGCTGCTTTTATTGTATTTTTTCATATTAAAGACCAATAATTGAGTTAAGATCTGTTTAGTTGGTTCTATATTGGTAAAAGACTATTTGAATTCTCTTGGGTTTTGGGATGTGTTTGCACTAAATCTTTAAGTTTTTTAAAAAAGTGAGGTGCATTCATTGCAGAAATACATATTGCGGATGCATAGTCTGGATTACAATTCATTGATAATAATACAGCTTTACTTAACTCCATAATAATGATAATTGCCATACCTGTTAAAAATATTTTACAAGCCCCTAAAAGAAGCCAATAACTGCAGGAAGTGCATAAAGATATAATAGGTTTTAACATGGTATGAATCTTGATAATAAAAAGAGCATTATTACACAATAATGCTCTTAGTTACAATATTAATGACTCGAGATAACGAGGGACTTTGGCTTAAGACTCGCCCTCACCTTCAAGAAAACTTCTTAGCTTTTCTGAGCGAGCAGGGTGGCGAAGCTTTCTTAGCGCTTTGGCTTCAATTTGTCGTATACGCTCACGTGTTACATCAAACTGCTTACCAACTTCTTCAAGCGTATGATCAGCATTCATTTCAATACCAAAACGCATTCTAAGAACCTTAGCTTCACGGGGCGTGAGCGTTGACAGTACCTCTAAGGTCGCTTCTCTAAGTCCCTCTGCTGTGGCCATATCAATAGGTGATTCCATGTTGCTGTCTTCAATAAAGTCACCTAAATGTGAATCATCATCACCAACAGGCGTTTCCATGGAAATTGGCTCTTTTGCAATCTTTAAGACTTTTCGAACCTTATCTTCACTCATGTCCATCTTTTCAGCCAATTCCTCAGGGGTAGCCTCACGGCCAGACTCTTGAAGGAACTGTCTTGAAAAACGATTAAGTTTATTGATGGTTTCAATCATATGAACAGGTATTCGAATGGTTCTCGCCTGATCAGCAATTGAACGCGTGATATAGTAACAGATATAAGGGTCGGACCAAAAATTTCTTTTATTTAACAATTGCTTAAACATAAATATAGATGTTTATTGTGTCTTAGAAGCTATTTTTGACTATTAATATAGATTCTAAGAAAAAATAGACTGATAAAAGCACCTCACTTCTCGGACATATCCCTTAAAATCAATTTTTATAAAGAAAAATAGGTTTTAAGGCACAATATTAAGCTTGCCTTATAGTTAACTTTATGTTTTTCAATTAAATATTTTGGTCAGACCCCTAATAGCTGATTGTATGTACACAAAGACTACCAAAGAAAAGGGATCGCACGATTAATTTTTGAAAAGTGGCTTGCATTTGCAAAAGAAAGAGGATTGAATGAGCTTACAACAGCTGCAAGCATTACGGCTTAGCCTGCAGCTGAAGCGCTAGGCTTTAAGGTTGTTCAAAAACAGATGGTTGAGAAACATCAACAGACCTTTATAAATTACAAGATGGTTTATAAAATCGGTTGAGAGTTCGCCAGCCGTCATGGATCAATTATATTCATGGAGTGAAGATGTTTAAGCGTTTATTTTTTTGGGTCTCACTTGGATTTTTATTCTGGAATTCATCGTTTGCTACAAGCTCAGGTCAAGGAAGCTCTGCTAATCATGAAGAGTCCTTCACCGGGCCACTAGACCTGCATTACACTGTATCACCTTCAAACCTCCCGCTGAAATCTGCAGTCCAAAATTCAGGATTTGAACAAGAGACATTGCTGGTTAGGCCGTTTATTCAGTCAATTGAAACGAATTACGATAACTGCAAATTGATACGCTCCACCATTAAAACTGTCTTCCCACTGCAAATATTAGGGTTTTATACTGATAGTGGGCAACAACTTTTTGAAGTGCGCCGTCAAGTGTGCCTCTATCCAGATAAAGATGCCCCAAGCTCAGAGTTAACTTGCTTTAATTCTAAAGAAACTCTAACCATATCCTCAGATGAAAACCATTCTATCGATGTGGATATTGATCTCTATAATTTAAGGCAAGGCCGGTATTTTGTTGAAGTAACAATGTTTGTTACGCAGCTATTTCCACCAGCAGGTAATTGGCCAATTACATACAGTGCGATGGGTGAAACTAAAGCTTTAGTTGTTGCGGAAAAAAATTGTGAGAATCTGGTGGATTAGAGTCCCTGCTTTTATAGGCAGCCATGTTGAAGCTGAAGGAGCCATCAGGGTTTTACAATCTCTTAGAGTGCCAGTATATCTCATTAAAAAAATACCCCGCAAGTCCTACAACAGCCTAAGCCCAAATCCAAGATTTTGGGCTTGGAAGTTCCCAGATTGAGTTTCACTTCATCCGAGCTTACTTTAAAAGCCCATGCTTAGCTAATACCTGCCTGTTTTCAACGCACGAACGGGAATTATAATTAGGGTTTGTTTTCGCTGTTCCCCCACACGGGATAGTAACAGTTATCTTTAACTCTTTTGCCTTAATATCAGATTTCTTTCCCTGAGCAATGTTAGAGTTGCTGCCAAAAAATCCTGAACCTGAAGGCAATGATCGAGTAGTTTGAGAAGCGCTTCCTCCAGACTTATGATAATTGGTAATCCCTTGACATGCCTGCTCATGTTTTTTTCTATCTTTTAGGAAGCTCTGTTGCTTGTTAAGCAACCTTTGTTTCTCATGTATTCGATGTAATATTTCATCAGTACGCGGTTGGCTTTGTTTAACGATATCTTGTATTGACTTTGTAGGTGCACATGGAAGGGTTTTAGGAAGTGGGGATGGGGATGGATGAGCTATATTCATTTTTTTGTAAATCGGGTTGGGTTGAACAGGGCGGCTATTTGCATAGGCGTAGCTATACTGGTGTTTTTTGATGTATTGGTGTTGGACGTTTTGAAAAATTTGTTGCAGATTTTTTAGAGGATCCTTGGGTATATAGTGGCTCGTGGCTATTTCCTCCACTAATTTTGTAATATAAGGCTCAACCGCAAAATAGGCTTTATCAATGCCCTTTGCAATAATTTGGTTAAATACCCCTTCACTTGCATCGGCCAACGCTTCAAGATAGACAAATAACATATACGTTTGAAACGCTCTTTCTGAACCTCTTTTGTCTTTAGCTAAAGCTAATTGAAAGTGTTCTTTAAATTTTTTCTGAGCAAAAGCCTGTTTTTGAGACTCCTCTCCAATCCAACTTAGCGTATTAATAGTTATTGCATGTGGAAGGGTTGCTTTGACACTGGTTGAAATCGTTCTGCCTGGAGTGGCATCTTTGTGCTGGGTAACCAAATTAATGGTTAACATTGTGAGATACTTTTTAGAACCCAATTTAGCATGTGTTTTAAGAAAGTTTGCTTCTATTTTCTCTAAGTCAATTCCTGATTTCGCCATTTCATTTTTTTGAGGAGTAAACAAATTTTGAGAATTAGGGTTAGTTAAAATTGCTTCTTTTCTAGGAGAGTAGGCTTCCTTGGGCCTGGAAGCAATTACCTCGGTTAACGATGGTAACTTTGATGGTAACTGTTCGGTCAGTATCTTACTAGTTATTAACATCAGATCTTGAGATTCTTTGAATGATTTTTCTTCATTGCGCTTTTTTTTACCCATGCTTCGTAAACCTCTATTAATCAGCTTAAATACAAATTTTAAGGCGAACCACCCAGGCAAGCCCATATTTCAACCACACTGGTCGCATTCTACCGCAAATATAAAAGCAAGCATAGAATCTGATATTGCTGTGTCAATACAAAAAATAGAGATTGACTAGCAAATTGCATTCTATTAGCATTTTACGATTTTATTGACTTAATGAGTAAAGTAAATAAATTCTACCGTTAATTCAATCGGAAAAAGGATGTTTCCCTGTTTGTCTCATTTTTTGGGGAGGTATTCTTTTGAATTCATTCGATAATGCTTCCAATATCCTTGATGATATCATTTGGACATTTGCTTATTTACAAACTGGCTTATTTATTACGTTGTGTGTTGGTTTAGTTTGCTATCGAAAATACTGCTCCTATGAAAATTATAAAGCCACAACTCTACAAAATGGCCATAATAAAAATCTAGATACCTTCATTAAATGGAGAGAGATATAAGGGTCGGACCAAAAAATTCTTTTATTTAACAATTGCTTAAACATAAATATAGATGCTTATTGTGTCTTAGAAGCTATTTTTGACTATTAATATAGATTCTAAGAAAAAATAGACTGATAATAGCACCTCACATCTCGGACATATCCCCTAAAATCAATTTTTATAAAGAAAAATGGGTTTTAAGGCACAATATTAAGCGGGGAATTCTAAACTGATGTAACTGGCGTCCCGGGCAGGATTCGAACCTGCGACCTGCCCCTTAGGAGGGGGCTGCGCTATCCAGCTGTGCCACCGGGACGAAAAGGCTGATGGTAGCGTTTTTTTCTTCGTGAGACAAGCCTAACTATGCAACTACCTTGATTCCAGCGAAGTTGTTTTTAGCCAATTGGGTTAAACTTTCTAGGACGTCATCTTTGGCAATCCATTGATTTGGGTTTTGCATCACCTTATCGATTATTTTTATCAGTTGTTCTGATAAGTGTTCTGTCTCCATTGATATGGGCTCTGGTAATTGCAACATTTCTAGCATGCCATTCATTTTGGGCGTATTACTGTTTAGTGCGATAAAGGGGGTTTTTAAGAAGGCGGCTGCAATACTGTGGTGAAAGCGTCCAGATAACAATAATTGCGCCTCCCCAATGACGCGCAACCACTCTTTTGCACTTTTTGCATCCACCCATTGCCAGGATACATCGCCTTTTTGTTTAAGCTTGTCAATCAAATAGATATCCTCCCGAGCTGGATGTGCTTTTGCGCCTGTCAATACGATGATGTTTAGGCCTCGCTCCTTTAACTCAGGCATCAAGTTAACGAACTGATCGATATGGTCATCCCTTAAAATGACGGATCCCGATAAGACAATATAAGGTTGCCTTTCTTGACTGGGTATTATCTGGTGTTGCTGTAAATAAAGCGGCAAGCAGTCAAAACTTTGCGTGGCATCAATACCCAGTTTTCTCATGAGTGCAGTGCTAATTGGCTCTCGAATGGCAACACTGTCCATGGATGTATAAATAGATTGATACAGGTTACAAATTGGCGTGTCCGTGATTTGTGAGCTGTCATCCGGATAGCAAGAATGATTGATGATATGCGTCTCTTTGCCGAAGCGTTCTTTCGCTAATTTAACCAAAAGAAGTTGGGTTAATACAGGGCTTGATGAGCCATGCAAGCTCCCCTCTCCGTTTAATACAACCACATCGCAGGTTCTGATTTTATCAATGATGACTGCATTTTGTTTGATGAATTTTGTTTGGAAATCTGCTGATTGAACATCATCGAGCGTATTGGGTGAGTAAACAATAGCGAGGCTATCTTGGATAGGGACACTATCGGTGTGATAGCCCCTATCCAACAGGTGCTTTAATATCGCATTACTGGTACAAGTACACCCCCAATGATACCAAGATGACGTGTCATTTAATAATAAGGCCCGTTTTGAATGAGATTGGTTTTCTTTTTCAATAGGCACTGTCTTCTTAAGAACTTGGCTCAAACACTGCTCGACTTCCGAAAAAACAGGTCCCCAATCGTCTCTGTCAGATTGGCGAAATAAGCGAAGACTTGAATACCAAACGCTGGTTTTACTGTCCATTTGCCAGCGCCAGTCTGGTATATAAGGTAATAACACCCAGGTTGATTTTCCAAGCGCTCCGGCGAGATGGACAACGGAGTTGTCAATACTGATCACTAAATCCAAATTTTCAATCAGTGCCGCATAGTTATCCATATCTTTTAATGGATCGATTTCAGAAAAATTGTGAATTGTCACTCCCAAATGCTTTGAAACCCAGTCAATATCTGGTTGGCAATCGCCGTATTGCAAATTAATGAACTGCGTTGAGTGAGTTTGAAGTAAGGATTGCCATAATGACAAGGGCGTGGAGCGCTTTTGGATAATCATGGGTGTTCTTCCACCTCGCCAGGCAATGCCTATTTTTAATTCATTGCCCAATGCAGACAGTTTTTCCTGCCAATATTTTATAGACTGCTTATCACTGAACAAATAGCGTGATTGTTTAGGAAAGCTGTCTTGGTGCTGACGGTAATATCTGGGAAGACTGCCAGCAGGCAGTTGGCAGTCGATTTGATTGTTTTCTTTTAACTGGGCAAAAGCCGGTGCGTTGCCGCGCGCAATCACGGTTGCGTTGGCAAATGTTCTTTCAAACATCGGCACTAGGCGCGGATCACATTCAATAAAAACCTGTTTAAACGAGTCTAATGCGTCAGCAAAACAGGAAGAAAACATGATCTCATCACCAATGCCCTGCTCGCCAATGATCAGTATTGATTGTTGTTCCGGATTATTTCCCTGCCAAACTGGATAGCCGTAATCAACAAACGTCCGCGTGCCTTGCTGAATACCAAAATCATATTTAGACCAACCCTCTTCGTACCGCCCTTGTAACAAGAAAAGCGATGCTTGATTCCATTGTGCATCCAAACCGGATTGGTCAATGACGATGGAATTTTCCGCCGCAACGGCTTTTTGCAGGTACTCGCTTGCCTTATCAAATGCGCCAATCTCCTTATAAAGATTGCCAAGATTTTTTAAAGCGCCAGGGTAATTTGGCATCATCTGGATAGCGTTTTGATAGGATTCGATTGCTAACTCGGCTTGGTTTAGTTTGCGATAACATTCCCCTAAATTATTATACCCATTTGGGGTTGGTTGCAGTGACACCGCTTTGAGGTGCATCGCCAACGCTTCATTTAGAGCCATTTTTTGCTGGAGTAAGGTGCCTAAGTTATCTAAAGCAGCTGCGTTATTAGGGTTTAATTGAAGGCTTTTTTCGTAAGATTGAATTGCTTGCTCAACCATTCCCGCTTCATGGAAGGTAACCGCTAAGTTATAGATAAAATGGGGATTTGTTGAATCCAGCTGGATGGCCTTATCGAAAGCGTAAAGCGCACTTTTAAGTTGGCCACTTTGCTTCTCAATGATAGCTAAGATATGCCACCCAACGGCAAGCTTGGGGTTTGATTTGGTAATATTGCGGCATATATTTCGTGCTTTATCGAATTGCTTGGCATTGAGATTGTCAACCGCTTGATTTAATTTGCTTTGCAGCTTTTGAAGTGCTTTATTATCGGGGGTAAACGTGGTCATTATCTGCTAACATCCTGTTTTATTGAGCAGAAATGATTATGACAGTTTTGCCAGATACCTTCAAATGTTTGATATAAGTCCAGTATATTCGCGGTTGCTCGCAACCAGGCTACATTCTAATGGGTATATTCCCGGCTGCAAGCAGCCGGGATCCAATCCATTAAGCATCTAATGGTATGGTTTCACTTCAACGGTTGTTCCAATATCTATGAAGTTTTCGTTCAGCCATTTGGCAATGGGCGGCTTCACGCGGATACAACCATGACTGGAATTATAGTTCGGCACTTCATAGGCCGCATGTATCGAATACCCACCGTGAAAATGCATGCAATAAGGCATTTTTGCACCACCGCCGGTTTCGATTGGGTAAATACTGGATTTACATTCCTCGCCTTGTTTACGGTAGACACGGAATTTTCCAACCACCGTTCGACAGGGCCTGCCGATATCATCGCACCAGTCTGAACCCCCTGACGCTGCACCAGTACGGATTCGGTTACCGTCTGCATCATAGGCTGCCCATGCAGTTTTCTTCGGATCAAAAACAAACACTTTCCGACCAGTAGCCTCACGCTTCTGGGGAAACGACGAAGCACCTACATCCCCGGTGAGCCCCCCCACAGATGCACAACCAGCAGCCAAAGCAGCGATTGCGCCGATCAACACTACTTTCTTCATGGGTTATCCCTCCCTTATTTTTTATTCTGTCAATACGTACTCCATTACCTAAGGTATTTATTCTTCAATACCTTCGTATTGTTTAAGTCGTTTAATCTCGATTCATCTATCACATTCTAATCATTCATGGATGAATGAGACTCTAATTCTTTCAACATTTTTGGCGATAACATGGCCTTTATCGCCAATATTAACTGTTCATCTTCGCATTCAAAGCAACCCCCTCTCGGCGGCATAGCATTGATTCCTTCATTCGTATTCTTAAACAAGCTCTTTAAACCGTTTGCCACCCGAGACTGCCATTCTGTGTCCACCATTTCTCGAGGAGCGCCAATGGGAATCAGGGGTTTTTGCGCATGACAATTCGCGCAAAACTGAGCAACAATTTGAGCACCCTCGTCTTTCTTTCCACGAATGCCTTTTAAAAACTCTTGTGGATGATGCGAATTTGCCAAAGCAGTCGTTGCAATTGACCCCGCCATTAGAATTCGGTATAACTTAGTAATCATATTAAAACTCAACGTTGGTCTTTTTTTAGACGCGTAATTTATCATTGTTATCAACCAAATTGAATATCAACTATGAAACGATTTATTCTTAGTCTCTTAATTTTTAGTATAGCCCTAAATTGCCAAGCTACCAGTCGAAAGCAATCATTAAGTGAAATTCGACATCAGGTTGACTTGTATATGCACAACAATATCACCATAGATTCCGGGGATCATTTGGCGGTTGAAGTGGGGCAAATCGATGACCGATTAAAATTAAAAAATTGCCCACAAGGCCACCTTCAAGTTTTCAACCCCTACCCTGGTACGGTTGCCCAGACCAATACATTAGGTGTGAAATGTAATGATGAAGCAGTCCGCTGGACATTATATGTCTCAGTGACTACAAAAATTGAAAAAATGATTCTAGTCGCCAAGCGTAACCTACCTCAAAGACACATGATCGAAGCAGATGATATTTATTTGGCGCGTCAAGATATCGTGCCATTGAAATATGGCTGGTTCACCAAAAAAGAAGATGTTGTCGGAAAGCTAAGCAAACAGAATATTGATATAAACCGCCCCATTACCCCCGTTCTATTGGCAAAAGAAACATTGGTTCAACGGGGTGACCAAGTCACGATTAAAGCCGACACAGGTTCCATCCACATATCAATGACCGGTAAAGCGCTTAGCAAAGGTAGTCAAGGGGACATTATTCGTGTTCAAAATTTAAAATCGAAACGCATTGTTCAAGCGGAAGTGACAGGTCCGCGTGAGGTTCGTGTGACGATTTAAATTGGAATGTTTTTTGCATTATCACTTATTAATCCATCTAAGTTTTCGTACTTAAAGGATTTTTGACGACAAGCCAAATGCTCTAAAATTGGATATTTGTAATTTTTATTAGAAATTTACTAAAGATTTTTGGATAAATGCCGAAAGTAATAATATGAGTATGGCCAACGGGAGATAATAATGATAAACCCAATCAATAAGCCAGCGGATTTTAACCGGTCTGTGCAAACGGAAAAAAATAGTTCTACCAAAGATAAGACGCAAGTTGAGGTGCCTGCAACTGATCAACCTAAAGAAGAAATTCATTTAAGTGAAGCTTTTCGAGAAATTGAAAAATTACGGGAAATAATTGATAATACTTCCGAAATACACCATACTCGGATTCAGTATCTGAAAACATTGGTTGATAATGGAGAATATGTTGTTGATAGCAAATCCATTGTTAATCGAATGATAAATGAATAATAATTAGGAAGTATTATGACGCAGGATATTTGTCAGTCTATCATTGTTTATCTTCAGCAAGAAATTGAATGGGTTAGTGCGTTAAATGATTTACTTCTAAAAGAAAAAGAAATATTGGAGCAAAATCAGTTTGATCAATTAAACACCGTCGCCGAGGCTAAGAAAACACTCAGTGAAAATTTGGAAAAAAGCAGTCGTCAACGTGTTATACTCATGCAACTAAACCCAAACAACCCACAACAACATAAAGCGGCCCTTGATACTTTTTTGCAGTCTCTGCCTTCTGGCCAGGCCGATAGTATTCGCCAATTAAATGAAAAACTGGCACATCAGTTACAAATCTGTCGAGAGCGCAATAGCATTAATGGCCAAGTGATCGCTACCAATCTAACAACGCGTAAAGCTATATTTGACGATCTAACTTCAAATGCAACATCCGATGAAAATCAAGCAACCTACGATTCTCAAGGGGATGTGAAAAAGAACCCTAGCTCAGGGAATTACCAACAAGTTTAGCTGGTAATCTTTTTAACCAAACGGTAAAATAACGCCTATTAATTACGTCCTTCATTTTTCTTTCTCCCCAGGCATGGGGAGAAGATGCCCAAAGAGCGGATGAGGGGTTTCTGTCAGACAGCTTAGATTAATATAAACGTGAATACAGAGGAGACTACATGGCAATGGACTATTGTCAATTAGGGCTTGCAGTGGTTGAAAATGAAGCAAGTGCTATTTTTGAATTACAAAATAGGATCGATGCTAAATTCTCTGAAGCCTGCTCAACGATGATTGCCTGTGAAGGACGCATTATCGTCATGGGTATGGGGAAGTCTGGCCATATTGGTGGAAAAATTGCCGCCACATTATCCAGTACAGGAACCCCTGCATTTTTTGTTCACCCTGGCGAAGCAAGTCACGGTGATTTAGGCATGATTACCAGAAAAGATATTGTATTGGCAATCTCCTATTCTGGAAATACACCCGAAATTGTCATCCTCCTCCCTATTTTACAGCGGCTACAAGTCCCACTTATTGCCTTAACGGGAAATCCTGATTCAACCTTAGCAAAGGCGGCAAAAATCCATTTAGATGTCTCAGTTAAGCAAGAAGCTTGCCCTTTAGGGTTAGCACCAACCACCAGCACCACAGCAAGTCTGGTGATGGGTGATGCACTTGCCATTGCATTACTTGATGCAAGAGGCTTTACCGCCGATGATTTCGCACTGTCGCATCCCGGCGGCCAGCTTGGTAAGCGTTTACTCCTTAAAGTGGATGATATTTGCCATGCGGGGGAGCTAATGCCATGCGTCAATGAGAAAACCTTGATTGCGGATGCGTTAATTGAAGTGAGTGAAAAAAAACTCGGTATGACCTGTGTTGTCAATCAGCATGGCATTTTATCCGGCATATTCACCGATGGTGACGTACGCCGATGCTTGAACCGTCACGTTGACATTCACAAAACAGCCATTGCTGAGGTCATGAGCTTAAATCCTTTGGTTATCTCACAGGGCACACTGGCAATTGACGCGCTTAACAAAATGCAAGCACATAGCGTCACAGCACTAATTATTATCAACGAACAAAAAAAGCCTATGGCAGTGGTTCATTTGCATGATTTGCTTAAGGCAGGCGTTATTTAGGAGACATAATGAATCAAACAATTATTCAAAAAATTCGACAAATCCGCTGCCTCATTTGTGATGTGGATGGTGTGTTAACCGATGGGCGACTTTATATTGATAGCAACGGCAATGACATGAAATCCTTCCATGTGCAAGATGGTATGGGTCTTAAATTACTGATGGCTGCAGGGGTCGAAGTTGCCGTTATAACCACCTCCAACACAGAAGTTATTGATAAACGCATGGCGCAACTCGGCGTCATCCATTATTTCAAAGGCCAAGTGGACAAACGAGAGGCTTATCAATCGTTGAAGGAAAAATTAAACCTAGTTGACGAACAAATCGCTTATATCGGTGATGACTACCCTGACCTGCCCCTTATTAAATGGTGCGGACTCGGCATCGCTGTGGCCAATGCCATTGAACCAGTCAAACAGCAGGCAGACTGGGTTACTCAAACATCGGGTGGTAATGGCGCGGTCAGAGAAGTTTGTGACGCATTTTTAACGGCGAAGGATTGCTTGAACCAAGCATTAGAAAGCTATTATCAATGACCAAAAATCCAATCACACGTGCATCCTGGCTCATTATAACGCTTGTTATCGCTGCGTTTTCAGGCTGGTATTATGTTAGCACGGATAATGCTTACCGATTAGATAAACAAACCTTAAATAATATGCCAGATGTTGTTGCTGATAAGGTGCATTTAACTCAGTTTGATGAGAAAGGTCGAATCAAACATGATTTGGTAAGCAAAATGATGTCTCATAAGCCAGCCGACGATCGTTATCTCTTTATTAAGCCCAATATTCGAGTCGCCAGTGAAACGCAAAAATCGCCGTGGTTAATCACAGCCGAGATCGCCATATCCCTCCAAGGTGGTGCACTCATCGAATTAGTTGATTCGGTCCATTTGCATCAAAAAATTGATAATAATAAATTCAATGATATTCTAACAGAGCGTTTATATTACCAACCCAACAAAAAACTGGCCTACACCGATAAACCCATTGAATTCAATCAACCAGGTGCCACCATTAAAGCAGTTGGCATGCAAGCAGAACTGGATAAGAAACATGTCCGCCTGTTAAGCCAAGCCAAAGGAGCATTTACACATGCAAACGCGTAAGTTCATTATTCCTGTTCCTATCACCATGCTTCTCTTATTGCTTGGCTTAGGCGTAGTCAGCTACGCATTACCAGATGACAAGTATAAACCCATCCAATTATCAGCCGACTCAGCCGATCTCAACCAATCTACCCACAAGGGTGAATACAATGGTCATGTGGATTTTCGCCAGGGAACCAGCCATATAACAGCAAATCGGGCGATAACGATAGTTGATGAACATAATAAATTGAAGGAAGCGATTGCGTATGGCACGAACGAAACTCGCGCGCATTTTTCAACTAACACCGATACCAAAAAACCACGTTTGCATGCGAAAGCAGATATCATTCGCTATTTTCCGCTCAAACACCTAATCGAATTGGAAGGACATGCCGTGGTAACACAGGGACACGACCGATTTGAAGCGCATATCATTCGCTATGATACCTTAAACCAACATGTTGTTTCTAATTCCAATGGCGAACGCCGCACATTGATTGTCATAAACTCGGATAAAATCAAATGAGTACATTACGAGCCCATCATTTAAAAAAATCATTCAAAAGCAAAACGGTTGTTAATGATATTAGTGTCAACGTAAGCCAGGGTGAATGTGTCGGGTTGCTTGGCCCGAATGGCGCAGGCAAAACGACCTGTTTTTATATGATTGTTGGACTAATTTCTGCTGACTCTGGAAAAATCTTATTGGATGAAACCGATATCACCACGTATGCAATGCATCAGCGCGCAAAGCTTGGTATTGGCTATTTACCCCAGGAAGCATCGATATTCCGAAAAATGACGGTTTCTGAGAATATTCTTTCTATTTTGCAACTGCGCAAAGACTTGAATTCAAAACAACAAATTGAAGCGATGAATTCACTAATGCAGGAATTTAACATTAGCCATTTGCGCGACAACTTAGGAATGAGCTTATCCGGTGGTGAAAGGCGACGCGTTGAGATTGCCCGAGCCTTAGCCATTGAGCCTCGTTTTATATTACTCGATGAACCCTTTGCGGGCGTTGACCCCATCTCTGTCATCGACATCAAAAAAATGATTACCCATTTGTGCAAAAAAAATATTGGCGTACTCATCACTGACCATAATGTACGTGAAACGCTTGATATTTGCAGTCGGGGGTATATCGTCAATCAAGGTACAATTCTTTGCGAAGGGGATACAAACGCTATTTTGTCGAATGAACAAGTCCGTTCCGTGTATCTCGGCGAGGAGTTCTCACTTTAATGATTGTTGTCATTGATAATTATGACTCGTTTACCTACAACTTAATCCATTATCTTGAAATACTCGATCAATCCATCGTCACCTTTCAACATGATGAAGTCACATTAACTGACATTGAATCCCTAAACCCCAAAGCCATTCTCTTATCACCCGGACCCAATACGCCGGATGAAGCGGGGATATCATTAGCTTGTATTCATCATTTTTATCAAAGAAAACCCATTATTGGCGTTTGTTTGGGTTTGCAATGCCTTGTCCAAGCATTTGGCGGTAGGATTAAACCCGCTAATGCCATCTATCATGGTAAAACAAGCACAATTGAGCATGATGGTACGGGAATATTCCGTCACCTACCCAAGCAGTTTAGGGTTGCACGCTATCACTCCCTTGCGGCCGATGAAAACCATCTTCCGGATTGTTTTAAGATACAAGCTAGAAGCATTGAGGATAATTGCATCATGGCTATCACGCATCGCACATTACCTTTATTTGGGCTACAATTTCATCCAGAAGCCATATTAACGGAATATGGTTTTGAATTATTGGAGCAATTTATACATGATATCAATGAAATCACTGTTTGAAACGTTGATCAATCACCAAGATTTATCCGAAGCCGACATGAAAGACGTGATGGTTTCGATGATGCAAGGTCAACTCGATGATTGCCAAATAGCAGCCTTTTTAGCACTCATGCGTAGCAAAGGGCATGCCGTCACAGAATTAAAGATAGCTGCGGATATTATGCGCCAATACAGTGTTTTCCTAAAGTTAAATGCGCCTTCGGTTGATATCGTGGGAACCGGGGGTGATGGCCACAATACATTTAATGTATCCACCGTTGCATGTTTTGTTATTGCTGCAGCGGGTGTACCGGTTGCCAAACATGGAAATTTATCCGTCTCTAGTAACAGTGGCAGCGCCAATTTCTTAAATGAAGTGGGTATCGATTTGAATGCAAACCATCAACTGCTGCAAACAATGCATCGAACCACAAATCTATGTTTTTTATTTGCACCCAATTTCCATCCTGCATTAAAACATGCCGCTACGGCTCGACGCTCCCTAGGCGTGCGCACGTTTTTTAATTTGTTGGGGCCATTATTAAACCCTGCCCACGTTGAAAGGCAGGTCGTTGGGGTATTTGATAGCAAATGGCACAACCCCTTAAGCGATGTCTTAATTCATCTTGGCAGCCAGCGTCACTGTATCGTTACCGCTGACGATGGCATGGATGAAATCAGCATTGCTTCACCAACGACCATTCTTGAATATCATCAACAGAAACGAAAAACATGGGTACTGGATCCAACGCATTATGGTCTAAATCATGCCTCCTTGAAATCGATTCAAGTCAGCTCTGTCCGGGAAAGTGTTGATTTAGGCTTGTCCGTGTTAAATAATCAACGTTGCGCAGCAAAAGACATTGTTATCTTAAATGCTGCATTAGCTATTTATGTGGCTGACGATTCCACAACATACGATGAAGCGTTACAACGAGCAGAGGATGCAATTGCATCAGGTAAAGCAAAGCACTGTTTTGAAACGTTAATCCAGTTATCAGGAAATACACCATGATTACCAATAATATGCTCACTACCATTGCTGAAAAAAAAGTTGAAGAGATAAAACATGCCAAATCCGTGCTATCCATTGACCAATTGAAAGAGCAATCCTATGGCAAAACCCGTGATTTCATCTCACCACTGAGACAACACAGACCCGCTATCATCGCAGAAATAAAGAAAGGATCGCCGAGTAAAGGCATTATTCGTGCTGATTTTGATGTCGCTGCAATTGCCAAGGATTATCAAAATCATGGTGCTGCTTGCCTATCCGTGCTAACGGATGAAACGTTTTTTTATGGGCATCCCACCAATATAAACATTGCGAAAGCTAATAGCAGCCTACCCGTTTTGCGTAAAGATTTTATCATTGATCCTTATCAAGTTTATGAAAGCAAGTATTTAGGCGCTGATTGCATTTTATTAATTGTTGCCATGTTATCGGATAAACAACTCCTCGAATTGTGTGAGCTTGCCCAGTCTTTGTCCATGGCTGTGTTAGTAGAAAGCCATGATGAATCCGAATTAAAACGCGCTTTAACATTACCCACCCCACTCATGGGTATTAATAATCGTAATTTAAATACGTTTAACACCGACATCCATACCAGTATTCGACTAAGAAAATTAATACCCGAGGATCGAATCATCATTAGTGAAAGCGGTATCCACACAAGAGATGATATTGAAAAATTAAATCATGAAGGCATTCATTGTTTCTTAATTGGTGAGTCGCTGATGCGTCAAACTGAACCTGGGACGTATTTGCACGAACTTACAAGGCGATGATTAGAAATATATTCAATTGTTGAGAGATGCCTGATATTCAATCGTTGCGAGCCTTTTTAATGATCATTGCTGATGGGAATTGAACGAAGATTCTTTACTTCTTTCTCAGCGATGGATAATTTGGATTTCAAATCCCGAATTTCACGATTCTGCCGCCATTGTCTGCAAAGCGTAAACAAAAACCCGACCAAAAAACCAATGGCTAACATTACGATCACCAGAATAGAAATCGGCATTGAGATTTGTTTAATATAAAGATTTAATTGCACTGATTGCGCATTTAATGCAGCAAAGCTTATACCTAGCACAATTATAATGACGTAGAAGATTATAGACAGGATTCGCATCAGTCTTACTCCATGTTAGAAACTTGCAGTCGACAATAATGGTATGTTGAGACGCCAAATACCATTATTACAATAAATAAGTGCCAAAAAATGGCACTTATTTACTAATTGCGATTAATCAGCATCCTTGTCAGCCATTTGCTCTTTGAGCAAATCGCCGAGTGTTGCTGAGGCAACTTCGCTATTTTGACGGGTATATTTCTTGATAGCATCTGCTTGCTCTTGAGCATCTTTCGCTTTGATGGATAAAGAAATATTGCGATTTTTCTTGTCGATATTGACGATTTTCGCTTCCACTTCATCGCCTTCTTTTAAGACTTTAGTCACATCATCGACTTTATCTTCACTGACTTCACTAGCACGAATTGTTCCTGTAATTTCATCTGCAAGTTCAACCGTGGCTAATTTCTCATCCACAGCGATAACTTTACCAGTGACTACTGCCCCTTTACCATGGTTAGAAACATAGGTTGAGAAAGCATCTTCTTCTAACTGTTTAATACCCAGAGAAATGCGCTCTCTTTCAGCATCAATACCAAGAATAACTGCTTCAACTTCTTGACCTTTTTTGTAATGTTTAACCGCTTCTTCACCAGTCTCATTCCAAGATATATCAGAGAGGTGAACTAAACCATCAATTTCACCGATAAGACCAATGAAAATTCCAAAGTCGGTAATAGAGCGGATTTTACCTGAAACTTTTTCACCTTTGCTGTGTTTTTCAGAAAAATCTTGCCAAGGATTACCAATGCATTGTTTCATACCTAGAGAAATTCGACGACGTTCCTCATCGATTTCAAGTACCATGACTTGAACCATATCCCCTAATGACACTACTTTACTTGGGTGAATGTTTTTGTTTGTCCAGTCCATTTCAGACATATGAACAAGACCTTCCACCCCTTCTTCAATTTCAACAAAGCAACCATAATCCGTGATATTTGTTACTTTACCTTCAATTTTCTTAGTGATGGGGTAACGCTCAACCAAATCAACCCATGGGTCATTGCCAAGTTGTTTCATACCGAGTGAAACGCGGTTACGATCTTTATCAAAGCTTAATACTTTAACTCTGACATCTTGTCCGACTGTGAGTAGTTCACTTGGATGTTTAACACGTTTCCATGAAATGTCTGTAATGTGTAATAGACCATCTATGCCGCCTAAATCAATAAAGGCACCATAGTCGGTTAAATTCTTAACGATACCATGCAGCTCTTGACCATCATGAAGCGACTCAAGTAATGCTTGTCTATCAGCACTATTTTCTTCTTCAACAACAGCACGACGAGAAACAACGATGTTATTTCTTTTCGCGTCCATTTTAATTACTTTGAACTCTAATTCTTTACCTTCAAGATAGGAGGGATCACGAACAGGTCTGACATCGACTAAAGAGCCTGGTAAAAATGCGCGGATATTACCTATTTCAACGGTAAATCCACCCTTCACTTTGCCAGTTATGATTCCAGTAACTGTTTCACTGCTCTCATACGACTTCGATAAATTACGCCAGGCTTCCATCCGCTTAGCACGTTCACGAGAAAGTAATGTTTCTCCATGACCATCTTCAACGGAATCAAGGGCGACTTCTACGACGTCCCCAAGGCTAACTTCGAGTTCACCCGATTTGTTGTCGATAAATTCCTCAACAGGGACTATGCCTTCGGATTTAAGACCAGCATTTAAGGTAACGAAGTCATCATCAATTTTGATTACTTTTGCATCGATGATTGCGCCAGGATAGAACTGAGTATTGGCAATACTCTGTTCAAATAACTCTTTAAAACTTTCAGACATGTTGATTAACTCATTCATAAAAAAAATGACCGTTTCACGACGAAACAGCCCCCCTATCAGGCTACTTAACCAAAATGGTTTAGTAGACTAATTTAACGATTATCTAATTGCTTCTCAACTAATTGTAATACAATTGAGAGCACTTGTACAATTGTTAAACTTGTTGTGTCAATTATGACAGAATTTTCCGCTGGCTTAAGTGGCGCAACGGAACGTTCTCTGTCTCGCTTATCTCTTTCTTTTATTTCTTTAATTACCTGCGCGAGGCTAGCATTTTTTTCACTACTTTGCAACTGTAAATAGCGCCTTTTTGCTCTTTCGTCCGCAGATGCATCCATGTAGATCTTTAAAAAAGCATCGGGAAATACCACGGTGCCCATATCTCGACCATCAGTAACGAGGCCCGGTGGCGTTGCAAAATCTCGTTGCCTTTGTAATAAAGCGCTACGAACTTCAGGAATTGCTGCAAGTTCCGAGGCCTTTTGGCTACAAGTGGGTGTACGAATAGCGGATGTAACATCGGTTTGTTCATAAAATACCTGTTGCTCACCTGCCTCATTGATGACAAATCGGAGAGGTAGTTTTTTTGCTAACGAGACCAATTGGGAAAGATCGGTGCTATCAATATGATTCTGTAATGTGCCATATGCGAAAACACGATATATCGCGCCGCTATCGAGATAATGCCACCCAAGCTTTTGAGCTAAAAGCAAACTGATGGTCCCTTTTCCAGTACCACTTGGTCCATCGAGTGTTATTACAGGTACTTGTTTTGCTTCACCCATCGCGATTTTCCTCTGTAACATGCATTCCCAATGAAGTAGCTATTGATTGAAACTGAGGAAACGATGTTCTCACTGATTCTGCATGAGCAATCGTGACTTCATGTTTGCATATTGATGCTGCGACAACAAAGGCCATAGCAATACGATGGTCACCGTAACTATTAATTTCCCCACCTTGCAGCTTACCACCCTCAATATAAACCCCATCTTCAAACGCCTGACATTCAATTCCCATGCGTTGTAACCCTTCGACCATCACGGCGATGCGATCACTTTCTTTGACTCTGAGTTCTCGAGCACCATGCAGCAACGTTTGGCCTTTTGCAGCAGCAGCCGCAACAAAGATTGCTGGGAATTCATCAATGGCTGAGGGTACCAAACTCGCTGGAATATCAACCCCTTCCAATGGGGCGTATCGTACTCGCAAATCGGCCACAGGTTCTTCACCGCAAAGCCGTTTATTGATAATGTCTAGACTTGCACCCATTGACTGTAATATCTCGATAACCCCTGTTCGAGTTGGATTCAAACCAATGTTTTTAAGTGTGATATCGGAACCTGGAATGATGGATGCCGCGACCATAAAGAAAGCAGCCGATGAAATATCACCTGGTACAATAATATCTGTGCCTATCAATTCATGATCCGGACTGATTGTCACGGTATGCTCTGTTTTTCGAATAGGGTAGGAAAATGCTGTTAACATCCGCTCAGTATGATCGCGTGTTAACGTCGGTTCAGAAACTGATGTTTCACCTTCAGCATATAAACCTGCCAGGAGTATAGCTGACTTCACCTGAGCGCTAGCCACAGGCATCTTATAATGAATGCCATGCAGTTTTTGTCCGCCGCGTATTGTGACCGGTGGGCAACCATTGTTTGTGATAATTTCTGCACCCATGACTGTCAGCGGTTTACTCACTCGCTCCATAGGACGTTTAGTTAAGCTTGCATCACCTACTAATGTTGAATCGAAAGACTGACCTGCAAGGAGTCCTGTTAATAATCGAATAGTCGTGCCCGAGTTGCCACAATCAATCGGCATTTTAGGCGCTACTAAGCCATCTTTGCCAACGCCATTGATTATGACACGTTGACTGACGGGGCCCTCAATATTAACGCCCATGGATTGAAACGCTTTCAAGGTAGCGAGACAATCTTCTCCTTGTAAGAAGCCATTGATGATGGTCGTACCCTTAGCAATTGCCCCAAGCATAATCGCTCTATGAGAAATTGACTTATCCCCGGGAATCAGTGCGGATCCTTTTAATGCTCCGGCTTTTTGGCAAATAAACTGACTGCGGCCCATTAAGTATGTTCCTTTTCAAAATGCGTCATAAAGTTAACCAGCGCTTGCACACCTTCAATTGGCATTGCGTTATACAAGCTGGCGCGAATGCCGCCTGCCAATCGATGACCACGAAGTGATAACAAGCCATTTTTTGCAGCTTCCTGGATAAATTTCTCTTCCAAATCGGGCTTATTTAAGCGAAAACAAACATTCAGTACCGATCGGTCTTCAGGGTGGACTGAGCAATGATATAACGTGGAGTTATCAATCATTGAATATAAAAGCTGAGACTTCGCACTATTTTTCTCCTGCATAGCAGAGACGCCACCTTGCTCTTTAACCCAGTCAAACATGAGGGTTGCCAAATAACAATTAAACGTCGGCGGTGTTGCAGCAAGGGATCGTTCGGCTATATGTGAACGATAATCTAACAAGAAAGGGATATTTTGATGTTGAATTTGCTCTGCGAAACTATCACGGATAATGACGATGGTTAGCCCGGCATTCGCTATCAATTTTTGTGCACCAGCAAATATCATTGCGTAATTTTTGACATCGATGGGTTCACTTAATATAAAGGATGTCATATCGGCAATGATGGGAACGTTTCCAACCTCAGGTATGGATCGAATTTGGACACCATTGACTGTTTCATTCGGGGTATAAAAGAGATATTGCAGATGACTATCCAGCATATCTTTATCAACGGATGGGGCACGATCGAAAGCAGAAGGTTCAGAAGACCCAACACAAATCGTTGGCTTCAGTCTTTGGCTTTCACGCCATGCTTTGTGGGACCACAACCCAGAAACAAGATAGCCCCCATAGCCACCCTCGCTGATAAAGTTCATAGGAATCATCGAGAATTGGGTCCGAGCGGGCCCACCAATAAACAACACATGATAATTATCAGGAATCGCCATCAGGCTACGAATGCCTTCTTCGGCCTCAGTCAATAATTCGATAAATACATCACTTCGGTGAGGCACCTCCAATATTGACATGCCGGTTGACCGCCAATTAAGTAATGCATCACGTGTCTCAATTAAGAGGGATTCGGGTAAAGTTGCAGGGCCAGCACTGAAATTATAGCCGCGTTCATTCATTTTCATCGCTTGGCTCATCATCTTCATCGATGGATGTGTCTGATATATCTTGCTCGTCACCCTCAGTGAATTCAATGTCACTATCGTCTTCATCATCAATTTCTTCGATTCGCTGTAAGCCGACGACAACCTCATCTTCGCTGACATTAATCAACCGAACTCCCTGAGTATTACGGCCAATAATGGATAGCTCAGATACTTTGAACCGCACTAATGTCCCCTGATCGGTGATTAACATCACTTCATCCGTATTGGAAACCATCTGGGATTTAACCACATCACCATTTCTATCATTGACCTGAATGGAGATAACACCCTGCCCCCCGCGACCAGTAATTCGATATTCTGCAATGTCGGTTCGTTTTCCATAGCCACGTTCCGTTGCAGTAAGAATGGCACCTTCTTCCGCAGCGATAACCAGCGATATGACTTTTTGCCCCGGTTGTAAGCGAATGCCGCGCACACCACGTGCGGTTCTTCCCATGCCTCTCACGTGCATTTCAGAGAATCGAATCACTTTACCTGCATTACTAAAGAGCATGACATCCTGCTTACCATCCGTCAGTTCAACACCGACGAGTTGATCATTTTCAGAGAGATCAATGGCGATAATACCCGAGGATCTTGGACGACTAAAGGCACTCAGCGCTACTTTTTTCACGGTACCCGATTCAGTAGCCATAAAGACATAAGAGCCTTCATGGTATTCCCTAACAGGCAACATTGCATTGATTCGTTCACCTTCAGCAAGCGGAAGAATATTCACAATCGGCCTTCCTCTGGAAGCACGCGACGCCAGAGGCAACTCATAGGCTTTGAGCCAATATAACTTGCCATGATTGGTGAAACATAAGAGCGTATCGTGGGTATTGGCAACCACTAATTTCTCGATATAGTCTTCTTCTTTAATATTGGTTGCGGAACGGCCCTTGCCTCCCCGCTTTTGCGCCTTGTAATCCTTCAACGGTTGATATTTCACATACCCTTGGTGAGATAAAGTCACGACAACATTTTCTTCTTGGATCAAATCTTCAATGGTTAAATCTTCTTGCGACGCCATTATCTCGGTACGTCTATCATCAGCAAACTGGGTTTTACTTTCGATGAGTTCATCTTTGATGACTGTCATTAAACGCTCAGGCGAAGCGAGAATGTCGAGTAAGTCTTTGATTAGGTCAAGCAACTCTTTGTATTCGTTGATAATTTTTTCTTGCTCTAAACCTGTTAATCGATGCAATCTTAACTCTAAGATAGCCTGAGCTTGTGCCTCGGATAATTGGTATCCATCTTCAAGCAACCCAATGGTTGCTGGTAAATCATCCGGCCGAGACGCATCACTGCCCGTGTTGGACAACATTGACTTAACCAAACCAGGTTGCCATTTGCGTTCTAATAAACCTTGTTTTGCATCTTGTGGGGTTGGTGATTGCTTGATGAGCTCGATCATCTCATCAATATTGGCTAACGCAATACCTAATCCCTCTAATAAATGCGCCCTGTTGCGGGCTTTCTTAAGTTCAAATAGCGTTCTACGCGTCACCACTTCACGGCGATGTTTAATAAAGTGCTCAATGACTTGCTTGAGGTTAAGGATGCGTGGTTGACCATCTACCAAGGCAACCATATTAATCCCAAATACATTTTGCATTTGGGTGTGTTTATAGAGGTTGTTAACGATAACTTCGGCTAGCTCGCCCCGCTTGAGCTCGATAACAATGCGCATGCCTTGTTTATCAGATTCATCGCGTAGACCTGAAATGCCTTCAATTTTTTTATCTCGCACCAGCTCGGCAATTTTTTCAATGAGTCTTGCCTTGTTAACTTGATAAGGAAGCTCTGTCACAATAATCGCTTGTCGATTGGTGTCAGGATCAGTTTCAACATCACTGCGAGCACGCATGATCGCCCGTCCGCGTCCTGTCTGATAAGCTTGGATAATCCCCGCTCGCCCGTTGATTATGCCTGCCGTGGGAAAATCTGGGCCAGGAACAATTTCCATCAGTTCATTAATGGATATATCAGGTTGATTAATTAAAGCGATACAAGCATCAATCACTTCTCCGAGATTATGGGGAGGAATATTGGTTGCCATCCCCACCGCAATACCAGAAGAACCATTGACCAAAAGATTGGGTATTCGTGCAGGCAATACCGAAGGTGCAAATTCTGTTTCGTCATAGTTGGGTACAAAATCAACGGTTTCTTTGTCTAAGTCAGCCAATAAGGCATGTGCCACTTTCGACATTCGAACTTCGGTATAACGCATGGCAGCGGCAGCATCACCATCAATACTACCAAAGTTTCCCTGCCCATCAACAAGCATGCAGCGCATGGAAAAAGGTTGTGCCATTCTAACAATGGTGTCGTAAACGGCTGTATCACCGTGAGGGTGATATTTACCAATCACATCCCCCACCACACGGGCAGATTTTTTATAGGGTTTATTCCAGTCATTACCCAACTCACTCATCGCAAACAGCACGCGTCGATGGACAGGTTTTAAACCATCCCTTACATCAGGTAATGCCCGTCCGACGATAACGCTCATCGCGTAATCGAGATAAGATTGTTTTAATTCATCTTCAATATTGACTGAAATGATTTCTTTGGCAGAATTCACCATAGTTTTGCCTTGTCCTTGCACTGATATATTTAAACTAAGCTAGGATATCATAGGTTTTCGGTGATTTCTATCAGTGCATGTTTAATCATGCGTTCTACTAGAGGCTCAATTGCATCGGCAAATTCCCCTTTTATTCGATTGGCAAGAACCACACTTAAAGATACGCATCGATGCCCCATTAATCGACTTAAACCATACAGAGCCGCTGTTTCCATTTCGATATTGGTGACGGGGATATCCTGGAAACTAAGTGTTGACAGATCGCGATATAAATTCGGGAAGGCAAGCGGATGACGTAAAGCCCTTCCTTGAGCAGCATAAAAACCGTTGCAGGTAATGGTTATCCCTGGTTTTGCATCATTCTTAAATTGCTGATGAAGCGATGACTCTGCTTGAGCGACGAAATAGGCGCTCGTATAATCTGTAAACGTTTTTTGGCAATTTTGATGTAAAAGTTTCTCATCATTTGTCATCGAATATTGATAAAAATCCATCATATTATCCAGTCCTATGGCATAGGCACTGTTTATAATATCACCAATAGCAAAATTCTCATGGATTGAGCCAGTTGTTCCCAGTCTAATCAACGATAATTGCCGGCCGTTATCGAGATAAGTCCGAGATGGCAAATCCATTGAAGCCAGCGCATCTAATTCATTGATAACAATATCGATGTTAGGCATACCAATGCCAGTGGATAGCACTGTCAAACGTTGATTGTTTAAATAACCGGTATGAGTCACAAACTCTCGATGCTGTCGTTTTAGTTCAATCGAATCAAAATGGCGGCTAACTTGATTTACCCGAGCCGGGTCGCCCACGGTGATAATCGTATCTGCAATTTCTTCAGACAACAGATCAAGATGATACACTGCCCCACGTTCATTAAGAGGTAAATCCGCTGCATTTGCCATCGCGTTTCAAATTGTTTGCTAAACTGTATCTAAAGGATATATTTTTGGACGTAACAATACAACATTTACCCATGAATTCTCATGGATATAAATCTCAAATTGACCTTTGTTATGCATTTATATAACATAGCCATTAAATTTGATAAGGGTGAATCCCTGTCTATCTAATATAGACTTAATTACCCTTGATAATATAAACACTAGGAGATTCTATGACCACGAAAAAGGCTCAATTAAACATCGATGGGCATGAACCAATTGACTTACCAATTTTTTCGCCTACCCTTGGTAATGATGTCATTGATGTGGGCAAGCTCGTGTCTGAAGGCTATTTTACTTATGATCCTGGTTTCGTATCAACAGCCGCCTGCGAATCAAAGATTACTTACATCGATGGTTCCAATGGAATCCTTCTCTATCGTGGTTATCCGATTGAGCAACTGGCAGAAAAAAAAGACTTCATTGACGTATCGTATTTATTGCTAAATGGTGAATTACCTACGAAAGAAGAAAAAGAGGATTTCACTTCTCTCCTCAATAATCACACCATGGTCCACCAACAAATGTACCAATTTTTGAATGGTTTTCGTCGAGATGCTCACCCGATGGCAATCATGGTTGGCATTGTGGGTGCTCTATCTGCTTTCTACCATGACACAACTGACTTAAACAACGAAGATGATCGCTATCGCTCTGCCATTCGACTGATTGCAAAAATGCCAACATTAGCAGCCATGAGTTATAAATACTCCATCGGCATGCCTTTTATGTATCCCAAAAATGACATGTCTTATGCTGAGAATTTTCTTCATATGATGTTTGGCGTACCAACTGAGAATCGTAATCCCGATCCTGTCCTAGTTGCAGCAATGGATGTCATTTTCACCCTGCACGCAGACCATGAGCAAAACGCCTCCACATCCACCGTCCGACTCGCTGGATCAACCGGCGCCAACCCTTATGCGTGCACGTCAGCTGGCATTGGTGCTTTATGGGGACCTGCCCATGGTGGCGCTAACGAAGCCTGTTTAAACATGTTGCAACAAATCGGCGACGTCAAACACATCCCTGAGTATATAAAACGTGCTAAAGATAAGGATGATCCATTCCGTCTCATGGGCTTTGGCCACCGCGTCTACAAAAGCTATGACCCACGAGCAAAAGTAATGCGCCACACCTGCCACCGCGTATTAGATGCAGTGGGTGCTCACAATGAGCCCTTATTCAAATTAGCCATGGAACTCGAGCGCATTGCCTTAGAAGATGATTATTTTGTTGAGAAAAAGCTTTACCCCAATGTTGACTTTTATTCTGGCATCACCTTAAGTGCTATTGGCATCCCAACGAATATGTTTACCGTTATCTTTGCCCTTGCTCGAACTGTTGGATGGATGTCCCATTGGTTAGAAATGAGTAGCAGCAAAGGTAAAATTGGCCGACCAAGACAATTATACACAGGCAAAACTCAGCGAGATATTGAATAACTTGCTCCTACAAACCACCCCAAATCTCAACTTTCAAAGCTATAATCGGGCATCTGCCCGATTTTACTGCTTTCAAACTATCTGCAACACCATCTAACCACTTTATAAAATGATCATATTTTAACCTTATTTTCGTCTATCTTCCAAAAATTCCATTCTTTTTATGAAGAACTGAAAATTCTTTACTAAAATAATATTAAGGACATAGTGAAATAAGAATGATAATAAGGGATTGATATGAAACGCATTGTGTCATTTGTTATCATAACATTATTCATAAGCCTCAGTCAGCAAGCCCAGGCTAATAAACGGTATGGCGAATTATTATGCCGCCAACAGGATTTCTTTTGTATCAAAGTTCGTTCTGGTGAAAGCTGGGGCAGCTTATTTCCAAACCCAGAATCACGCGATATTGTACGACGCATAAACCGCATGAACATCCAATTAAAACCGGGTATGGTGATAGCTATTCCCAAGTATCTAGATCGCATCAGCATATATGATGTCTCGCCCTTTCCAAGGTATATCGAATCAACGGGTGAACGCAGCATCTATGTCAGTCAACAAGACCTTGCTTGGGCTGCTTATGATCAGGATGGTGAACTCCTATGGTGGGGACCGATATCGCCAGGAAAAGGTAATTGCCGTAACCAAGATGGCTGCAAAACACCGTCAGGCTCTTTCCGCGTCATACGTAAACAAGACATTGATTGCATCTCAACAGCATTTCCTAGACGAGCCAACGGCGATAATGGCGGTGCTCCAATGCCTTACTGCATGCATTTTTTCAGAGGTTATGCACTTCATGGTAGCCCAGTTGTACCAGGTTATGCCGATAGTCATGGCTGCGTAAGAATGTTTATTGAAGATGCTCGCTGGTTAAATGAGGAATTTGTCACGCTTCCAGGAAATGGTTATAAAGGAACAAGGGTTATCATTGGAAGCCCCGCAAAGAATTCCTAAAGAAGGGGTTTACCAGGTTCTGTGTTAGCGAATCACAGCAAGCGCTTCTTCAAAACCAATTTGACTAAGTTGGTAACGCACTTGCTCCAGTTTTGCGAGCTTATCAAAGGGGCCAATGGTAATGACATATAAATCGCTAATCTGATCCATCATCACGGGCCATCTAAATTCCTTTTCAAGCCGCTTTTTTAATTTTTTGGCATTGTTGTAAATACTCATGCTGGCAACATGGATAAAATATTCGCCGACCGGATCGGCATAGTTAGCCATCGAAACCGCATCAACTGACACTTTGGCTGTTCCAGCTTGAATAATTCCTAATAGATACGCAGCAGAATAGGATAAATCGATAATGCGATCAGTATGGAACGGTCCACGATCGTTGACGCGCACAATAATAGAACGACCATTGGTAAGGTTTGTCACTTTAACATAACAAGGCAATGGCAGCGTTTTGTGAGCCGCTGTGATGGCATACATATCATAGACTTCGCCACTCGACGTACGTTTTTTATGAAAATCAGGCCCATACCAAGACGCAATACCCAGTTGATGAAATCCTTTGCTACTTTTTAAAACTTGATAAACGTTGCCATCCATTTTATAAGTAATTGGGTTGCCATAAAAGCTCAAAGGCTCATCAATTGGGATCACTGGCTTTAATTGCCGCACACGAGTTGCATGGGCTTCATAAGCAAAACCAAATGGCTTTAGCAATAAGATAAAGCATGCGATTAGAAAGCGAGCCAAAAATAATTGCATCGATGAAACTCATATTTGTGGTAACATGTTAGCGACGATCTCTATGATAAACTCAAATTGATTGTTAGTAAAAGTATCTTGGGTCTATAACGAAACGACGATAGGATAAAAAGCGAAACAACTGTCCATTCATAGCCAGATATATAACAATAGGACTATTTTTAACACAACGAGAGATGAGAATATTGCGATGCATCCTGAACAGTCTTCTTTAGGTCAAAAGACCCATTATGAAAATCAGTACAATCCAACCTTGTTATTCCCGATTGAGCGGTTCGCCAAACGAGTTGAAATAAATTTAGATGTCAACACGACCCCTTTATTTGGATACGATCTTTGGACGCACTATGAAGTTTCTTGGCTAAACAAAAAAGGAAAACCCCAAGTTGCCATTGCAATCATGATGATCCCCTGTCACTCTCGTTTCTTAATCGAGTCGAAATCATTAAAGCTCTATTTTAATAGTTTTAATCAAACACCGTTTTCAGATTGGCGGCAAGTCAAGCAAACCATAGTTAAGGACTTAAGCCAAGTTGTTGAAACCGAGATCCAAGTTCATCTCTACCCGTTAGGTGAGGCACCCCTTTCAACCTGCGCTAGATTCGAAGGATTATGCTTAGATGACCTCGATATTTCCTGTCATCAGTATCAACCTGATTCGAATTTGTTAAACACAACGAGTAAGAACACAACAGAAGTCATCCATTCCAATTTGTTGAAATCAAATTGTTTAGTCACGAATCAACCAGACTGGGGAAGTGTGCAAATTTCCTATCAGGGTCCTCAAATTGACCATGAAGGTTTGTTACGCTATATCATTTCATTCCGTGAACATAATGAATTTCATGAGCAATGCATTGAACGGATGTTTATGGATATTTTACGGCAATGCAAACCTAGTAAATTAACCGTAATTGGTCGTTATACCCGGCGAGGTGGTCTGGATATTAATCCTGTCAGAAGCACCCATCCGTTGGATTCCGTCAATTTATATTTAAGATTGATACGTCAATAAAGGCCTTGCGCTTGGGCAAGAGCCAAGGTTGATTAAGACGGCCACATCGCGGTATATTTTTTCATGTAAAGGCTATCATTCCGGCCCTAGCAGATACCCTGTTATGCAAATTCATGCTATAGTTCCAATTTTACATATGATAAAAAGAAAATGGCCGACATCCCCCACATGATCCAATTAGCAGTGTCGCATCTCAAAAATGCCCACGCTCCTTATTCTAAATTTCATGTGAGTTGTTGCATACAAGGAATAAACCAGCGTTATTATGTTGGCGTTAACGTGGAAAATATTGTCTATCCTTTAGGAAATTGTGCAGAAGCATCCGCCATTAGTCAGATGGTAACGGATGGCTGTAAAGGCATCGACAGTGTTGTTCTTTTGACAAGTGAAAATCGACTCTGTAGCCCATGTGGCGGTTGTCGGCAACGACTGTATGAGTTTGCCACACCGAGCACCAAAATATACTTATGTAATCAGAAATCTGTTCTAAAAGAGTATAATTTAACCGATTTATTACCCGAAGCATTTCATTTATTACCGACTTAACAGTGTGAGAATATGACTATTTATAATTTTGCCCATGAAGCTGCACATATCATTAAACAAGATTACCCTCAATATCGCCCCTTAGTAGGCATTGTATGCGGCTCAGGTCTTGGTAGTTTTACCGAGCAATTAGAAGATAGTGTACGCATCCCCTACGGTGATTTGCCTGGTTTTCCAAAAGTCACCGTCAGTGGCCATGGTGGATACCTAGTATTAGGACGACTGGGTGGTACCGATGTTGCCTGTCTTGAAGGCCGTTCACATAGTTACGAAAATCAAGATTTTACACCCGTTCTAACCTATGTTCGCACATTAAAGTTAATTGGTTGCCAGTATTTTATTGCTACCAATGCTTCAGGCTCCTTAAGAGAAGATGTTGGTCCAGGTGAGCTAATGCTAATAACGGATCATATCAATATGCAGCCGAGCAATCCATTGGCTGGAGAAAATGACGAACGGTTTGGCCCTCGTTTTTACCCGCTTGATAATGCCTATGATATCGAGTTACGCGCAAGATTATTAGAAATCGCCCAACAAGCGCATATCAATTTACATCAAGGTGTGTATATTTCCGTGCTAGGGCCCAACTATGAAACTGCCGCTGAAATTCGCGCATTTCGCATTATGGGTGCTGATGCTGTCGGGATGTCAACTGTGCCCGAGGTTCTGGTTGCTAATCATTGTGGAATGAAAGTTGCGGTGATAGCAACCATTACCAATTATGCAACTGGGTTGTCCACTGATTCTCATTCGCACGAAGCAGTCGTTGTGATGGCGGCCGCTGCCTCAAATATGTTAAACCGGCTATTAACTCAATTCATTGGTCAAATACATCATGGCTAGTCTATCAACACAAACAATCAATTTGTCGGATATGACCAATTTGATACACACCATCGAACATCCAACACTGGATAGTCAATCGCTTTTATCGCTAATAGACTATACATTTTTAAATGATAAGCGGTCTCAAGATGCGCTCGATGAGTTTGTTCAATCAGCCTACCGCTATCCTCAATTAGCCGGCATATGTGTTTATGCGCATCATTTACATTTATTCAAACAACACCCTAGCAAGAAAGTGACCGTCGTTAATTTCCCAGCCGGTGATCAAAACGACTTCGCTGTATTTGGCGAATTTGATTCGGTAATCAATGTCGCTAATCCCGATGAAATTGACTATGTATTTCCCTATCAGGCCTATCTTGACGGTGCAAAAGAGTATGCTTTACATCAATGCAAAAAAGTCATTGAACATAGTCGTAGAACCCAAGTGACAATAAAAATCATTATTGAGTCAGGTGAGTTCACCTCGCCGACAATTCTCTACGAGTTATGTAAGTCAATCCTTGAGTTCCAACCTGATTTCATTAAAACGTCGACTGGCTTTAGCAAAACTGGCGCCACCTTTGAAGCAGTTAGCGTGATTTGCCAAGCAATCAAAGATTCAGGCATTGACTGTGGGGTGAAAGTTTCGGGTGGGATAAGAGATGCCTTAGCAGCTTGTCGGTATATTTTCCTTGCTGAAACCATCCTTAACCGTCAAATTGATCCATCCTGGTTTCGTATAGGCGCAAGCCAGTTAGTGCGCAATTTAACATAAGGCAATTGCCGGGCCAAGGCCCTGAAGTATCTTCAGATTTCTAAAACAAGAAAAAGTTGCCGTCGTTGCGAGCGTAAGCGAAGCAATCCAGCACAGATGTTTAACATGACATCGATATGGATTGCTTCGCTTTCGCTCGCAACGACTATATATCATACATCTCCCCAAAACTGAGGATACTTAAGGCCAAGACTCGACCGATATTCGCCAAACTATGAAGCGAGTGCATCCGTGGCTGCTACATATTCATATTTAAGATCCCGAGCAACCGCTTCATAGGTAATCATGCCTTTATGGACATTTAAACCATTGAGAAGGTGTCCATCACTTAAGAGTGCTAATTTTACCCCTTTTGTGACTAAACTGATGATATACGGTAATGTTGCATTATTCAGAGCGAAAGTCGATGTCCTAGGAACAGCCCCTGGCATATTAGCAACACAATAATGAACCACATTTTCTTCAACGTAAGTAGGCTCTAGATGTGTGGTTGGCCTGGATGTTTCGAAGCATCCGCCTTGATCGATTGCAACATCAACCACAACCGAACCTGGACGCATTTCCCGAAGCATTTTTCGCGTGACTAACTTTGGTGCAGCAGCCCCTGGTACTAACACGGCACCAATGACTAGATCTGCATGGGTGACATAATGTTCCATCGACTCTTGGGTTGCATAGATGGTATTTAATTTTGAGCCAAATTGAAAATCAAGCTCTCTTAGTCGTTGCAAGGATTTATCAACGACAGTTACATAGGCCTCCATACCCATCGCCATTCTAACTGCATTCGTACCTACAACCCCACCACCAATCACGACAACACTGGCTGGTGCCACACCAGGTACACCACCTAACAGCATACCGCTACCACCCTGAGCCATTTCTAAGCAATGCGCGCCTGCCTGTATCGACATACGACCTGCTACTTGCGACATAGGCGTTAACAGCGGCAAACCACCCTCGCTTTGGGTAACTGTTTCATAGGCTATCGCAGTTGCTTTTGATTCTTTGAGAAGTTTTGTTTGCTGAGGATCCGGGGCTAGGTGGAGATAGGTAAAAATAGTTTGACCTTCTCGCAATCGCTTACATTCAATGGGTTGGGGTTCTTTTACTTTAACCACCAAGTCAGCTCGTTCGAAGATTTCTTCAGCTCTATCAACAATTTCTGCACCAGCTGCTTTGTAATCATCATCGGAAATACTAATACCCAAACCGGCATTTTTTTCAATAATGACTTTGCTACCTGCTCGAATAATTTCTCTAACGCTTCCCGGCACTAACCCCACACGATTTTCCTGTGGTTTAATCTCCTTTGGCACACCTACTAACATAATTGTCTCTCTTATTATTATTTATTGATCATTGAACTATTCAACAATGAAGCTCAGTTCGTAGGTTGGGTCCTGCCCTGAAGTATTTTCACTTTTCTATCACAAGAAAAAGTTGCCGTCGTTGCGACTAAATATCAAGCATCTCCTAAAAACTGAAGATACCTCAGGCCTCGGCCCAACAATATTCCCCATTAATTACTTAACTTCTCAATCAACTCAGGAACAATCTTAAACAGATCGCCAACTAAACCATAATCCGCCACCTGAAAAATGGGGGCTTCGGCATCTTTATTGATGGCAACAATCACTTTCGCATCCTTGATACCAGCCAAGTGTTGAACAGCACCCGATATGCCTATGGCAAAGTATAATTTTGGCGCAATTATTTTTCCTGTTTGTCCCACTTGATAATCATTGGAAATAAACCCCGCGTCAACCGCCGCTCTTGAAGCACCTACTGCCGCCCCAATCGCATCAGCAAATTGTTCAACTAATTGGAAATTCTCTTTATTTTGCAGGCCTCTACCTCCGGAAACGACGATATCTGCTCCTGTAAGTTCTGGCCGCTCCGATACGCTTAATTGGTGATTGATAAATTGCGTTTTGGCCGCTGAAATAACCACTTTATGATGATTGATTGGAGCAGAAGGCTGCGCCTCTTCCACGGGCGAAAAAGCAGAGGGACGAATTGTAATTACCTTGGTTGTATCAAGCGATTGAACTGTTTCGATAGCGTTACCTGCATATATGGGTCGTTTAAAGGTGTCCGGCGCAACAATCTCCGTCACATCCGAAATTTGGGCAACATCCAATTTTGCAGCAATCCTTGGCAAACAATTTTTACCAAAGGTCGTGGCTGGTGCAGCAATATGATTAAAACCACTGGCAACAGCTAGCACTGCTTCCGTGATATTCTCAGCTAAAGCATGTGCTAAACATTCATCTTCAATCAGAGTAACAGATTGAACACCGCTGATTTTTGCTACTTCTTCCGCAACTGATTGACATTGATAGCCACAAACTAACGCAGTGACTGGCGATGCCAATAGCGTTGCTGCTCTAATAACAGACAAGTTGCTAGAGGCGGGTTTATTGTTATCGTGCTCAATTAGAACAAGCGTACTCATTAATTACCTCCTGTTATAGCACCTTGGCTTCATTTTTTAATTTTTCAACCAACTCTTCAACCGATTGAAGCATAACACCTGCTGTTCTTGTGCTCGGTGATTCAACAATTAGTTGCTGGGTATGCTTTTTTAAATCAATCCCTAAATCGGCAATTTGCATAATATCCAATGGTTTTCTCTTTGCCTTCATGATATTTGGTAAACTTGCATATCGAGGTTCATTTAAACGCAAATCGGTACTAACGACCGCGGGTAAATTAACCGATAATGTTTCTAATCCACCATCAATTTCTCGGGTAACTAGCAGTTGTTCCGATTCCATTTTGATAACAGAAGCATAGGTGACTTGAGGCCAGCCTAATAACCCCGCCAACATTTGAGGTGTTTGATTATTATCACCATCAATCGACTGTTTACCCATTAGCACTAACTCAGGATTTTCTTGACTGACAATTTTGTGTAATATTTTAGCAATATTTAAGGGTGGTAAGGCATCTTTTGTTTCGACTAGTATGCCTCTATCTGCACCAAGGGCCAACCCATGCCGAAGTGTTTCTTGGCAAGCATTGTCACCAATACTAACCAAAACAATTTCGTCAGCCACGCCTGCTTCTTTTAAGCGAATTGCTTCTTCCACCCCAATTTCATCGAATGGATTCATCGTCATTTTTATATTCTGTGTTTCAACACCACTCCCATCTGCTTTCACCCGAATTTTCACATACGGATCTATCACTCGCTTAACGGGTACTAGAATTTTCATATTTCCTCTCTGAAACCAATCCTAACTAATATGATTTATTTCCAATAATATTCCTAAGCATAATGCCAAAAAATAGAGAATAAGTACAAGTTTTTGGAGTTTTTTTTTCTCTTACCGCTAGTCGTGAGCCCAAGCGACTATTATTTTGTGTGGTGCTAAATGAGATGCGTTAACTGAAATAATCCATTAACAAGCCATGGTTTATAGCGTTTTCCCGATAATAGCTCCCTGCAGAAATAGTTCATTGTCTCTTTCTTTTTTTAGAGGCATTGTCTCGTGGTTCATCATCATTGAAAAGAAGTCGGATTACTCATGGGTTGTTCAACTATTTCTTGGTTTTCTGACTTTTCGAGCGTCCTAATTTTTCTTTCCAATAAACCTTTCACTAGTTTTACCATCTCCACCGCTTCATTTCCGCTCCCAGAAATCGTATTGTTTCCCTCTAATTCGGAAGTTGTAAGCTCAAGTGCTGTTTTTAACTTATTAACTAATGTCTTTTCCGATTGATCGATAGACGATAGTTTCATTAAATAAGTTCGCATAATAGTCGCTTTCTCAGTGCCTTTCCAAAGACTTGGAAGTAAAGCATTCTTTTTTTTGTGGATATACGGGAGAAGAATGCCTGCAATCAAGGAAAACTCCTGCGTTTGAAACACAGTTAGCAAATTAACATTCGCAGGATTTTGACTTTGATAGAGAACAAGTGCCCCGCTATCACTTACACTTGGCATCGCTGATCGGTAGCTTTGGTAAGTCGTGCTAATTATCCCCATAATCATATCAGCTAGATAGACATTAATGTAGCTAAGACCTGTGCTTACTAGATTTCCAGGAATGGCTAACAGTGTGGTAATGGTTAATAGGGTTCGATGTAATGACTGTGATAAACCAGGCGTTGAGATTTGATTTTTATAAAGCAACTGTTGCACGACATTATTCACTAAGATAAATGAGGTAAGATAGGGCGTCATAGAAGCCATCAGGACTGTGGATGAAACAGGAACCAGTGCAAGGATTTTTACATACTCCTCACCATAGTTTTTTTCCGTGTTTTTATTATATTGAATAATAAGGTTAACTAATGCGATTTGTGCTTTTAAAATCTGTTGGCCCGCCAGGGTTCTTTCATAAGAGTATTGCTCCTTTAAATCACTCAACAACTCTTCCCAAGAATTTTTATTGACTCCATCTTGAACATTTTTATAAGCAATCGCGGTGCCAACCACACCAAACAACCCAGAACCATCTGTTGCAAATTTATCCTGAAATGCTTTAATTTTTGTATATTGCGCAATTTTATCACCATGGGTCACTAATTTTAGCGCTTTAATCACATCCATTTCAGGGTATACCTCAGACTGCGCTTTAATAAAATTCGAAATGTCTTCTATTAGGCATTTCATCGTTCGCTCTTCTTCCCTTTTCTGAGTAAAGGTATCTAATAACGTTTCAAATGACGTTTTTATCTTTTCATAACTGTCCTTCATACCCTTCTCCTTTTAAACCCAAGAGTTCCACTTTTGGCGATACCGATAAATAAATACAGCAACGACTAATGAAAGATAAGCAGATGCGAGCACATCACTCAGATAATGTTGTAATAATACGATTCTTGTAGCAACAACGATAATTCCAACCCCAAGCCAAATAACACAATATTTTGAATAGATAAAACATAAACTCCACATTATCGACATGATAGTAACAGTATGGCCCGAAGGAAAGGACCAAAAATCTGCGTTCCAAGTGGGACCATAAAATCCATACATGTGTTGATCAAACCATAACATTGGCCTTGCCCTACCGCACAATGTTTTTAAAATAGTTGCGATCGAATTTGTGGCAATCAATGTTAATCCGATTTGAGCAAGCGTCTCACGAATGGATGTGCTTAGTTTTAAAACTCGACTGAATAGGTACAAAACGATGACAAGCGCCACCATAACTGACCACGTCCCTAATAGCGTTATGGCATATAAGAAATGAAATTGATGCCAAGACGGGTGTTGATACACGATTTGCGCAACCCATCGATCAACAAATAGATAGCATCCAACCAGGACTGCTAAAAAGGAAATCCAATAGATCCAATGACAAAAACGACTAATTATAGAAAACATAACTACTATCCCTGGAACTTAGTAGCCTTATTGTATACACTAACGGTAGCAATCTAAAGAGATTTCTATGAACTTAAGCTATATTCAGATTATTTCCGTTTGGATATTACCGTTATTGCTTGCAATCACATTGCATGAAGCAGCTCATGCCTTTGTGGCAAATTATTTTGGTGATGCAACGGCTAAATTTCAAGGCCGACTTAGCCTTAACCCTATCAAACACATTGACCTATATGGCACCATTATTATCCCGATAGTCATTCTTGTCGTAAGCGGGTTTCAATTCACACTAGGTTGGGCAAAACCAGTACCCATCGATCATCGCAATTTTAAAAACCCCAATCGCGATATGGCATTTACCAGTGTGGCGGGACCTAGTGCTAATATTGTCATGGCATTGTTTTGGATAGCCATTCTTAAAACGCTCATTGTATTTCAATTACCAAGCAATAAAGTGGTTGTCTTTATCGCTCTCATGTGCCAAGTTGGCATTGTAATCAACATTGTTCTTGCGATATTAAATATGATCCCAATCCCGCCTCTTGATGGGAGTCGGGTGGTTAGTAGTTTATTGCCTACCCGTTGGGCTTATCATTATAATTTAATCGAGCCCTATGGCATTATCATCTTAATTATCCTTATGGCCACAGGGTTATTAGGCGGAATGATTATGCCTGGCTTAAAATTATTGATGAATTTTTTATTTTATATTTTTAACTTACCCCCAATTGCCCAATGATTCTTCTGGCCGATGCCAATCTCCCTGTTTTGCCTAAAGCCTTTCCTAAAGGGTTTGATATTGTGACATATGCCAATAGTGAGGAATTGAAGGAACAAATCTCGATGGCTGACGTGCTGCTGTGTCGCTCGACACTCTCCGTTGATAAACCATTGCTAGAAGGTACGCACGTTCGGATGGTTGCCACAGCCTCTTCTGGCACCAATCATATTGATACATCCTATTTAAGACAAAATAACATTCGTCTTATCACCGCCATAGGCGCCAATGCCAGTGCTGTCTGTGATTGGGTATTATCGGTTTTTGCACATATTCAACCAAAATTAAGTGGAAGATGCCTTGGAATTATTGGTTATGGTCATGTCGGTTCCCAGCTACAGCGCCGATTTTCATTACTTAATTATAAAGTATTAACCTGTGATCCTTTGATTCACCAACCACCTAATTTTGTGCACATACCCCTTGAAAAACTCTCCCAATGTGATGCTATCTTTATCCATGCAAATTTTCACGCTGATTCGCCGTTTCCTTCCAAGAATTTAATTGATCAACACTTTTTAGCATCACTCAAATCAAGTTGCTTTATCATTAATGCATCGCGTGGTGGCATCGTCAATGAAGAAGAGATTTTAAACACACCGTTTTGTCATAATTACTGTACAGATGTGTTTGAAAATGAGCCGAATATTAATGCCAAAATTGTCGATACGGCATTCCTATGTACTCCCCATATCGCTGGCCATACAGTGGAAGCAAAGGTGAATGCTGTGTTTCAGGTAAGCCGAGAAATTCACCGGGTCGCAAAACTACCCATTCCTCCCATGAGCGCAAGTGAGAATCAGCTGACTATCGACTTAACCCAACAAACGTGGTCACATGACCTGCTCAATCATTACGATCCAGTCAATGAATCCATCTTGTTAAAATCGGCAAAAGATAAAAGCCATGCTTTTTTAACATTACGCAAAGCACACCTTAGACATGGCTTTGATGTGTTTGCGTTGGATTAGCATATACCCGTGATCATTCAAAATGTGAGTTTTCTGCTTTTTCCTTTTCGCCCTACAAAACGTTAAAAAACACACAAGGGAATGAGCCATTGCGCGATTTTTAACGTTTTGTAGGATCAAAAAATAAAGGCGCATAAATCCTCGTATTTTGAATGATCTTGTGCTTTATAGAAATCAGGATTTTGAAAGGCAGCAATACGAATCAGTCTATTTAATAACGGGGATGGCAATGATTCCTTTTCAATAAAAATCTCATTACTGATGACCAAGTGTATCTTTTTGGGTAATGTATCAATGATTGGCAATGGTACTGTTGCTTTCCAAGGCGTTCTATTTTCTTCTTCAGTAATTTCTAATCGGATGCCAACAACACGTCCTTTAGCCTCTGCCTCATTTACTAATTGCTCTATTTCAAAACGAGTTATTTTCTTAATACCTGCAAGATAAGCCAATGCCTTCAATTTCGTCATAAGGACGGATTTATTTGCTGGACTATTATTTTTACATGACTGAATTATTTCAACAGGCGGCATCGCATATAAAACGCCATTAAAAGTTGGGATCTTTTGAAATGAGTTCACTAACTGATTTATATCCATATGCTTTCATTCTTCGCAAAGTAGCACTCGCAATTCCTGCCATTTCTTCATAATGATTGCTCCAATGTGATTCGGCATAAGCAACAGCAGCTAATAACGGTTCTTCAGAAACATTATCAGGGTCACGAATACAAGGTCGATTTTCACGAGTACAAGTTGATTTATCCGCAGCTAATGTCCAGCTTTGATCAGGGCACGAGGGAAAATCATCGCAAAAATTATCAGGCTTATTGAAATAACTTATTGATCCATTTGCACAGAACCATGTGTCTGCCCCAATTATCATATTACCAGTCGGTTAAAGATAAACAACTATCAGCTCGGGGTGACGTGGTTGGGAGTTACGGTTAACACAATATTAAGTTAAACTTTAGTTGGGATATTTGCAGGGCAACTGCATCTAATTTTGAAGCAAAGTAAAACAGAACAACTGGATAATAGGGGCGCTTATGTCAAAAAAAGGAGCCTTACGGCTCCTTTGGATAGGAAGGATTGTTCGCGTACTTTATTGTTTCTTGGATGAAGGAACTGCATCGATAAGATATTGGTTCCAGAATCCGCAACTTCCTTCTGTACGAGCAATATGGAACTCAGAGCGAGGTTGCCCTTGCCTTGGTTCCCATTTTAGAATTTGCTGGTTTAGCGCAGGAAAAATAGGGGCCATACGATATTTTCTCCATGCATCAGTAAGCGGAAGAATGCTTGTTGGTCTACCTGCTCTCATAAATAGATAGTGATATCCGAGAAGATCATCTGAGAACAATAGTTCATCTGAAGAAAAACTATTTAATGCAGGAAAATCCCCGAAAGCAGCAAGTTTCGCTTGATAGGGAAGATCAACACTGTGCGTATCACCATCACCCGCATTAAAATTATAGACTGGGTCGTTTGGCTGATGGGTAAATACATAACGCCATACATCCTGATTCTGCTCGGCTAGAGAATTAGATATGATGTCTACAGGGCAAACAAAACTTCTATCACCAATACTATTGGCAACTTGCTTCCACAGAGTAGTATTTTCTACAGCCGCTTTTTGAGCATAATAAGCAATTGCCTGAGAAGGATCGCCTATTTCAGAAGCGTGAGCAATACCCATAAGCACCGCAAAGGCTTCTGGAGTCACGTCCGTTAAGGTGGCATTGGCATAGCTTATTCCAAAACCTTGTGGAGGTGGTGCTGCAAAAATTGCTGAAGTGGTTTGGAACACCGGATCGGCAGGGTTAAAGGGAGGGAACGAAGCGCCGCCTAAAATCCAGGCTAGTCCTGTGCCTTCGTTACCATTGTATCCAATAATCGTGTTCAAATCCTGTTCATTCTGACCTAACTCAAACAGCTTTAATGGTTTATCTGCAAATTGAGTGCCTGGACCATAGCTGAATGTAAATGCACCAGCAAGAACAGGATTTGCATTAACCGTATTTAAGACTTCATTGGGTTGTTTGCTAAGGACACATTGAATAGCAGCAGGAATGTCAGGGTTTTGAGGATCTTGAACACAACCTAAAGTCTGGGCCACAGCTATGCTAGCGCCTACTTGCGTTGCGATAGGTATGCCATTAATTGGCGCAGGGGAGTCTACTATGACATTCTTTACCCCCAGAGAGGCAATGCTATCCGGTATACTAACTGAATTGTTATTTAGCATCAAACGTGTGATCAGCCCGCCTCCAGCGCTTTGTCCCCATAAAGTAATATTATCTGGATCTCCGCCGAATTTATTGATGTTGTTATGAACCCATTTTATTTGTGCCTTGGCATCCTCAATACCTAAGTTCGCTGGTAATGCACCGAATAATGGGAAGTTTGCAAACACTCCTAAACGGTATTTTATTACTACGGCAATGCTATTGGTTTCTTTAACATGGTTCGTCATGCTGTAGAAATTTTCGCTATTTGAGCCTGTAAATCCGCCGCCACCATGGATGTAAACAATTACTGGTAATTGATGCGCTATTGATAAATTAGGTGATTCAGGGGTAATCACTGTCACATCAAGACAATCCTCTTCCACCGCTCCAAAATTAGTTATGGCCAGTGGCGCATTAGGGTAGGGAATTAATCTCATTGAATTTTGATAACAAGCGGGCTTTTCTACAGTTGCGTCTTGGGGGATGGGGGAATAAATGAGGGGTTGGGCATATTGCCACCTAGAAGCATTGTGTGTTTTTATGTCCAAAAATTTTCTAACCCCATCTTCCATTTTACCTTGAACAGGTCCTTGGTCTAGATTTACGATGGTTGGAAAATTATTGCCTGCAATCACCATGTTTGAAACTAAGCACATGGATAATATACAGGGGAATTTCTGTGATATTATCATAACGACTCCTTTCTAGTTAATAAATCATTATTAATGCTAAGCATTGATTCAAAATACTAGAAATAGCTAGGACTTTCAAAACATTTTTTTAAATTAGACAGGACGTACGCAAAATCCTTTAATAAATGCACACACCCAGTTAAGGTAACAAACTCAAGTTGGGATAAGCACATGCGTTCCCACTCTATAAGTGTTCGAATGCACGTTTAACAGACTCAAGTTGTTTATCGTCTTTATTCATGAAGCTTGCCTCTTGGATATTATCGAGGCTATAGCTTATCTAACAAAGTCGTCCATGGTCACGCAGGTTTGCAGAAAGCCCAGGAATGATCAAGGGTATATCTAACCTTTATTATGAGAGGTTATGGTATCTTTGATCAGTTCTTTTATCACAAGTTGATCCGAGAACGGATAAGATTTCGTTCCGATGATTTGGGATACTTCATGACCTTTTCCAGCCACTAAAATAACATCATCGAAATCAGCCATATCAATCGCTTTTTTGATAGCCAAGCGTCTGTCACTTATTTTTTCCATTGATTGGGTAGCCGGTACACCTGCTGCAATAGCAGACATGATCGTTTCTGGGTCTTCAGTTCTTGGGTTATCACTGGTTATAATAATATGATCAGCAAAGCGTGAAGCGACTTCGCCCATAATAGGACGTTTTCCATAATCTCGCTCACCCCCACAGCCAAACACGACGATAATTTTACCTTGGCTTAATTGACGAACGGTTTTTAATACATTGCCCAAGGCATCCGGTGAATGAGCAAAATCAACAATGATTTGCGGTTGATGAGAAATCAACTCCATTCGGCCGGGTGAGGGTTGCAAATGACGAATCACTTCAACAACCTCTGCTGCATCATAACCAGCACTCACCAAGCTGGCAAAAACAGATAGGATGTTATACAAATTAAATTGCCCTATTAACACCGTTTGTAGGCAAAATTTCCCCCAGGGCGACGTTATATTAAAACTCATCCCCTGTTGGTGAGTATGCATGTCTAAGGCATGGATGTCTGCTTTGGGGTGAAGTCCATAGGTGATTAACTGACACCCTACAGGAATTTTCTCTGCCATTAAATTCGCATAAGGATCGTCATAATTAATAATGGCATATTTCAGCGAAGGGAAAGCAAATAATTTTGCCTTCGCAGTCGCGTACTCAGCCATCGTTTTATGATAATCCAAATGATCTTGGGTCAAATTGGTAAAAATAGCTTGATGATACTTGACACCTGCAACCCGCTGTTGGCTCAACGCATGGGAAGATGTTTCCATCGCAACATGGCGGATACCCTGATGTTGATAGCGATGAAATAATTTTTGCAGCACAAGACTATCGGGCGTTGTATTTGCAAGTCGATTTAACTGGTTAACTCGCCCCTCTCCAAGGGTGCCTATATACGCTGCATGACCATTTAATCGCTCATAAGCCTGGGCCAACACATAGGCGATGGTTGTTTTTCCATTTGTACCAGTTACCCCTGTTACCAGAAGCTCTGATTCGTCAATCGGATAGAATCGTTGAGCCAACCCCAGCATTTTACTTGCTAAATTCTCTATGGGTAAAAAGACAATTTTTCCATTTTCTGCGGGTTTAAATCCATCCATTGACTCATAAGCGACTGCAACAGCACCGGCATCGATAGCCTGTTTGATATATTGACGGCCATCCGTCGCAGCGCCTGGATATGCTAAAAATAGCGCATTTTTAGTCACTTGGCGACTGTCATTTTCGATCGACTCGATAGCAATACTTGGAAGGTTTTCTTGAACCCACGGCGATAACAGATTATCTAACTTCATAACAATTTTATCCAATTTTATCCGGCTTAATTTCGAGCACATGTAACGCGCCACCCATCACTTTTGCAAACAATGGAGCCGCAACTTTACCCCCATAATAACTGCCCCGAGTCGGTTCGTAAATAACTGCGGCGACGATTAATTTCGGGTTGCTAACAGGTGCAATCCCCACAAAGCTTCCGATATGCTTTTCAGCATTGTACCCTCTTTCATCAGCAACACGAGAAGTTCCCGTTTTACCCGCTACACGGTAACCAGGAACCCGAGCCAAACTACCCGTACCTTGAGCACTAATCACCCCTTCCATCACTTGCAGAAGTTGATTAGCGACTTCTTTGTCAACCGCTTGGATAGGTTGTTGTCTATTTTCGTTTTGATAGATAAGATTAACGGGACGTAATTGACCCTCATTGGCAAATATCGAATAGGCTTGGGTCAGTTGGATGGGTGTGACTGACACATGATAGCCAAATCCTAGCGTCGCTAAAACAAATGGATTAATATGTTCTGGCCTAGGGAGATCCCCTTCTGCTTCGCCAGGATATCCTGTATATGATCTTTGAGCAAAACCAACGCGCTTAAACAAATCGATCAAATGCTCTGCATTATTAGCTAGCACCATTTTCGTCACCCCCACATTACTGGAGTGTTGTATGATTTCAGCAACGGAGATTTTCCCATAATTGCGCATGTCTCTAATGGCATGGCCTTTCACCATCATATAACTTGGATTAGTATCGATGACTGTATTCACCGTGAATTTTCCAGAATTTAAGGCGGAAGCGATACTGAACGGTTTAATCACTGACCCAGGCTCAAATAAATCAGTAAATGCACGCTGGCGGAAATGTTCACCGATGTATTGCCCACGATTATTTGGGTTGTATGATGGGTAATTGGCAATAGCCAATAAATCCCCATTTTGGCTATCCATAACCACGACAGTTCCGGCTTTGGCAGCGTACGTTTGCACGGTTTGTTCAAGCGCTCTATATGCCAACGATTGAATACGTTGATCAATCGTGAGTGTGAGATTATGCCCTGGCTCAGCTGCTCTTTGTTCGCCAACTTCAGCAATGATATGACCATCACGATCCTTAACAAATCGTTTAATACCAGGCTGTCCCTCCAACCAGGAATGGTACATTTTCTCAATCCCTTCGATCCCAATTTCATCAACATTGGTATAGCCTATTAATTGGGCTATTGTTTCGCCTTGCGGATAAAACCGCTTAAAGGACTGATCAACATGCAATCCATAAATAGGCAGCTGTTTCAATTTTGCAACGATGTCCGGGGATAAGTTGCGAGCTAAATACATGTAATGTTTATTTTGATAGCGTTGGATTTTTTTTATTATTTTTTCCGGCGTTGTTCCAATTGTTTTTGCAAGCTGGTGGAGCTCTTCGGCTTCTGCAAAAAAATGCTCAGGGTCTATCCAAAGGGATTGAACGGGCGAGCTAATGGCTAAAGGAATATTGTTTCTATCGAAGATAATACCCCGATAGGCAGGAAGTTTTACTTTACGAATCTGTCGTGCATCACCTTGTTGAACCAAAAAGGATTGGTTGATTATCATCAAATAGATGACTCGCCCGATAAGCGTCATAAATAGCAACAAAAAAAATGTGCTAATTATTTTTACTCGGAGTTGGTGATTAAACATATTAAGCGTCTATAAGATAGTTTACCCATCGAGCCAATTGCATCGCACAAAACAACGAAAAGCTCAACATACATGATTATTTCAAGGATTAACGAGCAGATCTTTGTGAGGCAACTTACAACAGCAAAGGGGCATGTTGGCCTTAGCCCAACATGCATTTCAACTGTTTATACCTAAGTTTAGACCAGGCTTCAACTAATCCATCAATCAATATAGCTAATATTATCAGGATCTTTCATAGAAAGGGAGCCCATCGCGATAGTCTTTAATCGATCATGGCGAGTGTAGTAGGTTCGTTCAGTCATTAACTGATTTTTCTGCTGAACGAGTTGACGGTTTTGTCGTTGTAACTGCTCATACTCCGAAAAGTTAACGCGATATTGATTAGTTGTAAATATTACCGCGATGGCAGTGACTAAAACAGCTAAAATAAAAACCCCATTGACTGGCAAAGAACTAATCTGTGCAACACTGTTCAGGCTATCAGGCCTTAAAATTCTTTTAACTGCGGTATTCATGCTACTTTCTCTCCTATTCTTAACACCGCACTGCGTGCTCTTGGGTTATGTTTTATTTCAACATCTGATGCTTTGATTGCCTTACCAATCCTCCTAAATGGCACAATGATATCTTTTGTCATTACAGGGACATCTCTCGGTAAATGCGGGCCTTCAGACATACTTCGCATAAATTGTTTGACGACACGATCTTCTAACGAATGAAAACTGATAATGGCTAAACGCCCGCCGATCGTTAAAACGTCCAAAACATGTTTTAAAAATTGCTCCAAATCCGATATCTCTTGGTTAATATGTATTCGAATTGCTTGGAATACTCTTGTCGCAGGATGTTTGTGTTTTTCCCACTTTGGGTTCGCTGCTTTGACGATTTCTGCCAACTGCAACGTTGTTTCAATCGGGCGAATTTTTCTTGCCGCCACAATTGCATTGGCTATTCTTTTTGCAAATCGTTCTTCACCATATGTCTTAAACACGTACGCCATGGTTTTTTCGTCACTGCCCATAATAAATGTTTTTGCATCCATTGGCTGTTTTGTATCCATCCGCATATCTAATGGCCCATCATGCATAAAGCTAAATCCTCGCTCCGGATTATCTACCTGAGGTGAGGAAATGCCTAAGTCGAGCAATATACCGTTGACCTTTCCCATCAATTCATACTGCTCTGCCAGGATCTTTATATCTGCAAAACTGCCTTGAATCATGGTAAAACGTGAGTCGTTAATCAATTCTTCGGCGTAGGATATGGCTTGCCAATCTTTGTCAATGGCAAACAAGCGGCCTTTGTCAGACAACTGGCTCAGGATTGCCTGACTATGACCGCCGCGCCCAAAGGTCCCATCGACATAGATGCCATCTGCATCAACAGCCAGACCTGCCACTGCTTCGTTGAGTAACACCGTTTGATGTTCGCTCATACTTGCCCCTACAAAGAAAAGTCTTTCATTTCATCTGGCAATTCATCTTTGCCAGAGGCTTCATCTTCAAGCCATTGCTCACGTTTTTCTTGCCACAACTGTTCATTCCATACTTCAAATTTATTTCCCTGCCCGATCATCACCACTTTTTTGTCTAGCTGGGCGTAATCTCTTAACACGGTGGGAATCAAAACCCGCCCGTTCGCATCAATATCGACGTCCGTTGCATGGCCAATCAATAACCGCTGGATTCGTCGTGCTGCCGCGTTAAAACTTGGCATTTTTTGCAACTTATTTTCGATGTGTTGCCATGCGGCAATTGGATATAAGAGCAAGCAAGTCTCTTCGGTATCAATTGTCACAACAAGCGACCCACCATCCATGTTTTTCAAGGCGTCACGATACCGAGTCGGAAAATTTAACCGACCTTTCGCATCAATGGTTATCGCATTTATGCCCCTAAACATGGCGACCTCATTCAAACTGGGTATCGACTTCCAAACTTATCCCACAAATTTCCACTTTTAAACTTTTTTTCACCACTTTTTTACACTATAAAGACACAATAACCCATTCGTCAAGCATTTTTGGAAAAAATTGATGAATTTTATGGCACAGGACTTACGAAAAACCCCTCTCACGCCCTTCGGGGACCCTCTCTCCGTTTCCGGGGATAGGGGAAATTGAGGGAAGTTATTTAGAAGCCCTTTTGAAATAGGATGAGGTTTGACAGAACTAGGCTCGTATCATCAATCCCGTTCGCATTTTGAAGTTAGTTGGGTATAAAATTAGGATCAGGGTAAGACAGGGCTTACGAATGAAGTGATTGATATTTGAGGATGCCGCGCAAAGTGCGCAGAGGCCAATTAGACAGTCCTAATCGACGATTGATCATGAATGATCACGGGTATAAGGTTATTCCCATTCAGGGTTATTACTTAGCGCAGCTAGGCGAATGCCCTCAAGAACCAAATTTGGAGCTAATATATCAAAAATATCGCTTTGCTCAAAAAGTACGGCGAACCCACCTGTTGCTAAAACAGTGGCTTTTTGTTTTGGAAAATGACGTTGATTGATTTCAGACACAATTTCTTTGCAGGCACCTTTAACCGAGTAATAGATCCCTGACTGTATGGATTCTATCGTAGAGCGCCCTATTGGATCGGAGCACTTGATAATTTCAACCGATGGAAGTCGTGCTGTGTTAGTGCTCAACGCTTCCACTGATAAGCGGCAACCGGGTATTATTGCGCCACCCAAATAATTTTTATCTGAGGTGACAGCACAAAACGTTGTTGCCGTTCCAAAATCAATAATAATAAGCGGCTGTTGGGGGAATTGGTGAACGGCGGCAATCGCATTCGCTATTCTGTCAGCACCCACCTCGAGGGGATTTCGATAATTGATCTTCAAACCCGTTTTTACACCCGGTTGAAGAATAAAAGGATCCTGACCAAAATATTTTAAACAGGCCGATCGCAACGAATAATCGATGTTAGGAACAACCGAGCAAAATGCAATTTGAGTTATTGCGTCGGGTGAACAATTATTTTCACGCAGGACTGACTTCAAAAAAATACCGAATTCATCGGATGTGCTCATTTTTGAAGTATGGCGGAAACGTAGGCGCAACTCCTTCCCCGCAAACACGCCCCCATATATGTGGGAATTGCCAACATCAATACATAGCATCATGGGAAGTTACTCTCTATTATAAAAATACCGACTCTAATTCTTTTTCGATGGCTTGCAGCACGGACATTGGATTTTTAGCTTGCGTAATTGGGCGACCTATCACCAGAAAATCGCTGCCACCTTTCCTTGCTTTTGCCGGCGTCATCACTCTTTTTTGATCATCCAGAGAACTATCAGACAAACGAATACCGGGGGTGACCGTTAAGAGGCTAGGCGTATTTTGCTTTATCGCACTTGCTTCTAGGGCAGAAGCAACAACGCCATCACAACCAGCTTTCGAAGCCAAATCAGCTAGCAACAAAACCTGTTGTTCAATTGAATGCTCTATACCGATTTGATGCAGTTGTTGTTGGTCAAAGCTTGTTAAGACCGTGACAGCGATGAGTAAAGGACGCTTTGTTCCATAACTTTCTAAACTTTGACGAGCAGCATCCAACATGGCAGGGCCACCCGATGCATGAACATTGACCATCCAAACCCCAAGGTCTGCAGCCGATTGACAGGCTTTGGCGACTGTATTTGGGATATCATGAAATTTTAAATCCAAAAATACATCAAATTGGCGATTAACCAAAAGTTTGACAAAATCCGGGCCAAATCGAGTAAACATTTCTTTGCCGACTTTTAGCCGACACCGGGTTGCATCTAATTGATCGATGAGCGCTAATGCTTCCACCTGAGAAGCATAATCGAGCGCGACAATGATTGACTTTTCCATTTAGCTTAAATCTCTGCAATGACCGACAAGCTGTGACGAACGGCATGCACAACTTCATCTTGATTTGCTTCGCTGAGATAAGGGTGCATGGGTAAGCTAACCACAGACGCACTTGCTTTCTCTGCATGAGGGAATTCACCGAGTTGATGCCCTAAATAAGCGAGCGCAGGTTGCATGTGCATGGCAATGGGATAGTGAACCGCCGTTGGAATGCCTTGCTCTTGCATTGCTGCGATAAACGCATCACGATGATTGACTTCAATGGTATATTGGGCATAAACACTGGTATTGTGGCTCAATACTTGAGGCACTGGTAAAAACGGGGATAACAGTTGATTATATCGTTGTGCAACCTTTTGGCGTAATTTTTCTTCCTCAGCAAACAGTTTTAATTTTTCAATTAAAATGGCCGCTTGAATGGTATCCATTCGGCCATTGATGCCGACTCGCGTATGAAGGTAGCGCGCTGATTGCCCATGAACTCGGATTTCGCGAAGGCGCTCGGCTAAAACATCATCGTCGGTAAAACAGGCACCTGAATCACCATAGCCACCGAGGGGTTTAGAAGGAAAAAAGCTCGTACAACCAATATCCGATATGGAACAAGAAGGCTTGCCATGATGCGTCGCTCCGAAACTTTGTGCAGCATCCTCAATGACGGCAATACCATGTTTGCGTGCTATTGCTTGGATGGTATCAAGCTCAGCACATTGTCCATACAAGCTGACAGGCATAATCGCTTTGGTTTTAGCAGTAATTGCCTGCTCAATTGCATTCGCATTAATGTTATACGTGATAGGATCAATGTCAACAAACACTGGCTTTGCATTCACCAATGCCAACACTTCCACTGTCGCAAAAAAGCTAAATGGCGAGGTAATGACTTCATCCCCTGGTTGAATTTCCAACGCTAGTAACGCCATTAATAATGCGTCTGTACCACTGGCATTGACGATTACATGTTTGACACCAGCATACATCGCTAACCGTTCTTCTAATGTTTTAATTTCAGGGCCCATGATATATTGGCCATGGTCAAGAACGGCTTTAATACCCATCAATACATCGGCTTCAATTCGTTTGTATTGGGCTTGGAGATCGATAAATTGCATACTGGTCACCTATAACAAAAACACATGGAGTGGCCTATATTATGATGAAATTTTAACGAACAAGCAATTAAATAAGGGGCGATACCCGAGAAACTCTTTTTATCAGACAAATTTTAAATAAGCCGTCGTTGTGATCGAAGTGAAGCAAAGAGAGGGTCATTAACAAATAGCATGATACAAAGCGAGAAACCTCAATCACTCATTTTTGAAGTGCCTTGAGTTCCTTTCTCGAATAAATATAAATAATCACCATACCCAGCGGCTTTCATTTCATCTTTGGGAATAAATTTCAGTGCGGCAGAGTTGATGCAATAACGCATGCCGGTTGGCTTTGGTCCATCATTGAATACATGCCCAAGGTGGGAAGACCCTATTTTAGACTTAACCTCAGTGCGCTTAATCAAAAACCAACTTCTATCTTCGTGATAAGTGAGGGCATCTTTAGTGATTGGCCTGATAAAACTAGGCCATCCTGTTCCGGATTGAAATTTATCCGTGGAACTGAATAAAGGCTCCCCACTAACAATATCCACATAGATCCCTTCCGCTTTATTATCCCAATAGGGGTTTTTATAGGGCTTCTCGGTTGCTCCCTCTTGTGTTACTTTGAACTGCAGCGGTGTTAATTCTTTTAGTCGTTTTTGTTTATCAAATGTTTCTGCTGATAGACAAAACGCCAAGGACATCCCTAAAATGCCCGCGATCATTTTATAACGATTTACCATCCCACACCTCTTTAACACGTTGGTCTCTACCACATCGCCAGCGATAATAATTGTATTTAACGGAATGATTGACATGATAATTTTGGTGATATTGTTCAGCTGGGTAGAAAGTTGTTGATGGAGACAATTCTACAACGACCTTTTCCCTTTCTAACACTCTTTTTGCCTCGAGTAATACCGAATAGGCGATATCTTTCTCTTGATCATTTTGATAAAAAATGACCGGTCGATATTGACGACCCCTATCACAAAATTGACCGCCACTGTCGGTTGGATCAATATGCATCAAATAATATTCCACCAATTTTTGGTAGCTAATTTTGTTCGGATCATAAGTGATTTGCACAGACTCAACATACTTGGTTTTACCCGACGAAACGAGTTGATAAGTTGGCGATTTAACTTTTCCACCGTCAAAACCAGAAATCGTTTTTGTGACACCAGGCAACTTATCAAAGTCTGCTTCCACACACCAAAAGCAGCCCCCAGCAAAAATGGCTGTTTCACTGTAAGTAGAAATTGAAATGAGACACCCGAATACAAACAATACAACTCGTAACATTAGGAATACCTCTGATATATCTAATGGAAAGTATAGGATATACCCAAGATACTGCAAAATGCTAGTATTTGGGCGAAATAATGGACATCATAGAGTCAGCAATTTAAAGTATCTTGGGTATATTATTGCTCCCATAAACAAGTTTCGGTATTCTGACTGCTTTAAAAAAAGGAATAATTGATGACAGTACTCGTGTTTGATATTGAAACTATTCCCGATGTGGAATCTGGTCGCCGGTTATATCAGCTAGATGGATTAACGGATTATGAAGTTTCTGAAGCGCTATTTAAACTAAGGCGAGAAAAAACAGGGAATGACTTTCTACCCCATCATCTGCAAAAAGTGGTGGCGATATCACTGGTCCTTGCCCAACATGAAAAAGTGAAAGTTTGGTCCCTTGGCGAAGAGGGCTCGTCAGAAAAAGAATTATTGGAACGATTTTTTCAAGGTATCGATCGATTTAAACCTATGTTACTCAGTTGGAATGGCTCAGGGTTTGATTTACCGGTTATGCATTATCGATCATTGCTTCATTCGGTTGCCGCCCCTTCGTATTGGGAATTGGGAGAGCATGATCGCGATTATAAATTTAATAATTACATCAATCGTTATCATTATCGCCATTTGGATTTGATGGATATGATTGCAGGCTATAATAATCGTGCCTTCGCTCCGTTAGATGAAATTGCTACCATGCTTGGATTCCCAGGAAAAATGGGCATGAGTGGGAGCAAAGTATGGGAGCAATATCAAGCGGGGAATTTAAAAGCGATTCGTGATTATTGTGAAACCGATGTGTTGAATACCTATTTGGTATATCTGCGTTTCCAATTAATGCGAGGTGAACTCAATCAAGAAGATTACCAACGTTGCCTATCGTCATTAACTGCTTATTTGCAAGAGGATACGCAACGTCAACATTTAATTGAATTTGCTAAATTTATCGAATAACAAGATAGCCAAATTATTTTGCTTGCATTCTTAAGGCGCCATCCAAACGGATTATTTCGCCATTAATATACTCGTTTGTTACGATATGACCGCATAAACGTGCAAACTCTTCTGGCGCCCCAAGCCGTTTGGGAAAGGTGACCGTATTGGCGAGTGACTCTTGCACTTCCTCTGGCATATTTAATAGCAGTGGTGTTGCCACCAGTCCTGGCGCAATGGTGTTTACTCGTATACTCATTGAAGCGAGCTCACGCGCGGCGGGCAAGGTCATTGCCACAACACCTCCTTTTGATGCGCTATAGGCTAGCTGACCTATTTGGCCTTCATATGCAGCAATAGACGCCGTGTTGATAATAACCCCTCTCTCCCGCTCATTTTCCTCTAAAGACAACTGAGTCATGCCATAGGCTGCCACTCTCATCACATTAAACGTGCCAACTAAGTTAACATTAATTACTTGTTGAAACTGCTCTAACGGCATAGGACCATCGCGACCAGCCATCCGCTTTGCAGGTGCGATGCCCGCACAATTGATAACGACGCGGGGTATTCCCATTACATGACACGTTTGGGAATAAGCTTTCTCTACATCATCGGATTGGCTCACATCACAATTCAAATAGTGCATTCGTTTTGAAGTGGTCACTTGCTGTGTATTCTTATCCCATCCCATCACTGTGGCACCTTGTTCGGCAAAATAGGTTGCACAGGCTAGACCCATACCTGAGGCCGCGCCAGTGACTAACACGACTAGATTATCTTGATTCATTCACACATACTCCTATTAAGATATTCGGGGCGTCACGAGGAATCTTCCCTAAGATTGCTCTTTGTCTTTCTTTCTAATAAAAAATGTTTTACTTAATTCTTTGAACTGGGGATTTTTGGCATCGCGTAAACATTCAAAGAAAACCATTTCTTTGGTCACTAGAGCGATGTCATTTTGCTGATATCGCTTCAGCGCTATCTTATAATCTTTTTCATGGCGGGAACCAATCGCATCAGCAACAACGAAAACGACATACCCTTTCTTCTTAAGATCAAAAGCCGTTTGTAAGACGCAAACATGGGCCTCTATCCCCATGAGAACAACTTGTTTACGATTTAACGACGCAATTTTTGTCAAACATTGGCTATCTTGGGCACAGGAAAATGCCGTTTTCTCAGCAACGAGATGATGCTTTTTAAACATTGCAAGGGGTTCTGTGGTTTCCCCTAGCCCTTGAGGGTATTGTTCGGAGATGAGCACCGGGATAGATAATTCGTCAGCTAACTGCATTAACCAATGACAGTTGTCCACAACTTGTTGATGATGATGTATCGCACCAATGAGTTTTTCTTGCACATCCACCAATACAAAGCATAATTCTTCTCGATTCATTAGCATTTGCTTGAGTCCTTAGCGTTGATTTTTGTTTCCCCATTATGATTGGATTGAAATTGGTTTTCCACCCCTATTTATACAACAGTGATTATCAAGTATGATTATTTATCGAGATATGAGAAGGATTCTATCTTATGCCTTTATTGCGCAATGTCTTAGTCATAGGAATTATTTGCTTTAGCGCACAAGCGTTGGGAGGCCCCCTTTTTACCGGCCCATTACTGGCACGGAGCGGCCATACTATCCCTGCTGGACATTATGATTTTGAGCCCTATTTTTTTTATACTGAAAATACCGGTTTGTATACGCGTCATTGGCATCACGTTCACTCAGCCAGTTCCACTAATATCCAAGTTAACCCATTATATACTTATGGATTAAACGATTGGATGGATGTGCAGTTTCTTCCCCCTTATACAATTAATCAAGTTAATAAACCTTCTGTTTATCATCGATTTTCCGATGTCTCCGTGTTAATGGGTTTTCAATTATTAGAACAACATGACTATTGGCCAGACTTCCGCTTAAGTATTTCAGAAACACTCCCGACGGGAAAATATGAAAATATCAATGCCTTAAAAAACAACATCACCGGGTTAGGTAGCTATCAAACAACCTTTGGCTTTAATTTTCAATACCTCTATCATTTCTTTGGTGATCAGTATCTACGAACACGACTTGTTATGGACTACAATTACGCATCGAATGTCAAACTAAATGGTCGGAATACCTATGGTGGATATCCTGGAACCACGGGAACTATCCATATAGGGAGCATGGTCAGTGCTGATCTCGCCTTTGAGTATACTTGGACGCGTCATTGGGCAGCGGTGATGGAGGGGTATATTTCACATCGCCAAGCAACACGCTTTAACGGCAGAATAGCCAATCCAATCAATATGCCTGCTATTATCGGGCACCTCTCAGTAACAGAAATATCGATTGCCCCCGCAATGGAATATAATTGGAATGAACATATTGGTATTATTATCGGCCAATGGCTTACTATCACTGGAAAAGATACCGTAGATTTCACTTCAACAGTGGTAGCGTTAAATATCTTTTGGTAAAGTAGGCAGTTCGATTTGAAGTTCTCAGGACTTATGCAAAAAACCAATCTTTGCGTTGAAAAAAGAAATTTTGACCTTGGTTATTTGCATAAGTCCTGGTTTTCTAGAATAAGCCGATGGTCTGTTAACATTTTGTAATGAATTGTCAACATACGCTTGGCATTCATCTTTAATAATCATACTAATCAACAGGTGATACTATGTGGTTCAATCAATTAATGGTTTTCCATTATGAATTAGCAGAAGAAATAGACTTTGCTGAAGCGCTAAGAAATGACTATTTAAAACCTTGCCCCCCCCATGCTCGATTTATGTATGGGTGGCTACCAGCTTATTCGGACGAACTCGTCCAAGATGTGGCTGGCGCAAAACTCATTTGCCTTGGAAAGGAAGAAAGAATATTGCCAAGGGCTGTCATCCAAAGAGAGCTGAGTGAAAAAATTGAGCAAATTGAAGTGCAACAAAATCGCCAAGTAAAAAAACAAGAAAAAGCGCAAATGATGGAAGACATTGAATTTGACTTATTGCCAAAGTCGTTCTGCTTACAAAAGCGCTTGCCAGCCATCATCGATACGGTTTCTCATCGCATTTATGTTGCCAGCAGTTCTGCAAACCAGGCTTCTCAATTACTCAGCTTGCTACGAAAATCTGTTCCATCAATCAGCATTGAGCCATTTAGCCCTCAAGTTGACATGGCATTAAGATTTGCAAGTTGGATCAGTCACCCCGAAACACTACCAGCAAACTTTTCTTTAGCGAATGATTGCTTGTTATTCTCACAAAGCGACGAAAAGAAAAAAATTAATTGTAAAGGGTATGAAATGCCTGCTGATGAAATATTAACGTTGATTGAGCAAGGGCTAGCAGCAGCTGAAATCTCATTAACATGGCACGATAGAATTCAATTTACACTCACCCAAGATCTCATTGTAAAACGTTTGAAATGCCTTGATTATTTGAATGACGATTTTCAAGAAATAAAACAACTTGATGAAGACTATCAACAACAAGATGCTGCACTGACCCTTTTATCAGGTGAGCTGCGTGGTTTAGTGGATGACTTAGCAAAGAGCTGTGTTCAATCCATTACGCTGACTTCTGAACAAGAACCAACTGTGGCATAACCGCGCAAAAACATCCTACAATTAGACTAAGGAAGATATCATGGTAATATGGCCGCCCCCTCTTTTTTATCAGGGGGGTATCTTCTTTAATCAACTATAAGGATTGCGAATATGGCAGAAAACTACATCGTTCGCAGGATGGTTCGCCCAGAAATCGATACGGCTATTGAATGGGCTGCAGCCGAAGGATGGAATCCTGGACTTCATGATGCAGACTGTTTCTTTGCCACTGACCCCCATGGTTTTTTTGCCGGCTTAGTGGATGACCAAATCATCGCAGTTGGGTCAGCCGTCCGCTATGATAATCATTTTGCTTTTTGCGGCTTTTACATCGTTGCATCCGATTTTAGAGGACAAGGATACGGTCTTAAACTAACGAAAAAGAGACTCGAGTATGTTGGTAGCCGTAATGCTGGTATCGATGGCGTCACCAACATGCTGGATAAATATGCACGCCTTGGCTACAAAATAGCCCATAACAATGCACGATATGAAGTGGCCAAACTGCCCTCTTTTCCTATCAATCATAAGGCAATTAAACCCATCGAACCACGGCATTTACCAACCTTATTCGACTACGATCGCCAACATTTTCCGGCTGAAAGGCCTGTGTTTTTGAAAGCATGGGTTAATCAACCTAACAGCCTTTCACTCGTATGGATAGAGGATAATGAAATCAAAGGATATGGCGTTATTCGCGCCTGTCGAAAAGGGTTTAAAATAGGTCCTTTATTTGCAAACACACCCGCTATCGCAGACCAATTATTTCAGGCTTTGGCTAATCATGCCCATGGTGAGACGGTTATTTTAGATATTCCCGAGAATAATAAACATGCCCGGGCATTGGTTGGTCACTACCAAATGGAAAAAGTGTTTGAGACTGCCAGAATGTATCTAAAGGGTCAGCCTAATTTGAAAGATGCACAAATTTATGGCATCACCACATTTGAGTTAGGCTAAAATGAAACGCAACCTCATCGGCTATGGCCCGAACCCTCCTGACTATGATTGGCCAAATGGTGCAAAAGTTGCCGTTAATTTTGTTTTAAATTATGAAGAAGGCGCTGAGCTAACGCCAGTCAATGGCGATGATAGTTGTGAAAATTATGGGGGCGAATTCCCATTAAGCCGCAAGGAAAAAAATGAACGCAGCCTTAGCATGGAGTCTTTGTATGAATATGGTAGCCGTGCCGGTGTTTGGCGTTTATTGCGGTTATTTGAAAAAAACAATGTCCCATTAACCCTTTTTGCAACAGGACTTGCCTTACAATTAAATCCCCCGCTTTGTCAATATTTGACTCAGAAAGCGTATGATATCGCTGGGCACGGTTGGCGGTGGATTGATCAGTCGCAATTGAGTGCTCCTGAAGAAAAAAGGCACATGATTAAGACCATTGCTACGATTGAACAATTAACGAATCAACGCATAAAAGGTTGGTACAGCGGTAGAAAAAGTAATCATACCCGCCGTCTATTGAAAGAAATCGGTGGATTCTTGTATGACTCGGATAGTTATGCTGATGATATCCCCTATTATGATGACGATCGCCATCTCATTATTCCTTATAATTTGGTCACCAATGATTTTCGTTTTTGTACTCAACCAGGTTTCAGTGGACCCGCTGATTTTTATCTGACATTAAAAAATACACTGGATTATTTAGTATCTGAAAATCGATGGTCTGTCATGACAATTGGCTTACACCCAAGAATTAGTGGCTATCCGGCACGCGCCCAAGTGATTAAGGAATTTTTGAATTATCTAAAATCAAAGCCAAACGTTTGGGTATGTCGTAGAGTTGATATTGCCCAATTTTGTATGAATCACTTATAAAGCTGATTGGCAATATACCCTAAACCATGTGGATAGACACGGTTATCAAACCTTCATGGATTTATGATAGGTTGCTTCATAGACTTTAGCAACATCCGCAGCAGCTGCTTGTAAACCCAATTTTATATTCGCTCGATAGGCTATCGTTAACGCCTGCTCGGCAGACGGTGCCTGAGGGTAGTTTTCTATCAGGTAATTGGCGCGTTCAACGGCCGCAACGTATAGTTGACGTTCAAAGTAGTAATTCGCATTGTTTAGTTCGCGTTGAGCAAACATGTTTCTTAAATAAATCATTCTTTGCAGCGCATCCGCTTTATATTTGCTGTTTGGGAAACGTTGGATAAATATCCCAAAATCTGCATAGGCCTGCGCTTCAGTACCAGGATCACGCCAGGATTCGTCCATGGGTAAAAACTTAGCAAAAGCGCCTCGGTATTGTTGGAAGTTTGCCAAACCTTTCAAATAATAGGCATAATCAACGTTCTCAGCGCGAGGATATAGATGGATATAACGCTGCGCAGAAGCAGCTGCGGAGGCATACTCTTCGTTTTTATAATAGGCATCCATCAATTTTGTCTGAGCGGTTTGCGCATAGGTTGAAAAAGGGTATAACGTTTCCATTGCCTCAAACTCACGGATTGCCGTTTTGTAATTGCCTTTATTGACGGATTGATTTGCTTGATCATATAGCTGCTTTGCCGTCAAACCACGGTATTCAGCATTCACATCGACTTCTTTGTTTGACCAACTGGAACAACCCGATAATAACACCGTGCAAAGTATCAATAGGCTGGTAACTAACTTCTTCATACGACCTCTTTATTGTTAATACGTTGTCTTAATTTTCTTACCCGGTCAGCAGCTTGTTGAAGACGCGATAGCGAAATGTCCCCATTGTTAACGAGTGAAGCCATCATGTCAATGATTGCCATCGGCTCATCATAACTCATTTGATTACCAATGATTAACAAGTCGCAACCCGCATTCATCGCCATTGCTAGCCGCTCACTCAAGGAATAATGATGCGCTAAAGCATGCATTTGCAGGTCATCACTGACGATAACCCCATCGTAATGCCATTTATTCCGTAATTGTTGATTCAACATCACACGGGATAACGTCGATGGTAACCCGGTTGAATCGAGATTTCGATTGATAATATGGGCTGTCATTACCATCACCAAAGGATGTTGGTGATGTAGAATTTGTTGAAACGGATTTAGCTCATCCATCTCGTAGGTATCGGATACATCGACTAGCTGTAAATGGGTGTCGCCCATGGCGGATCCATGGCCAGGGAAATGCTTTAGACAGCAAGCGATACCCAACTGCAAAAACGGTTGCATAAATTGCCATGCTAGCTTGCTAACTTGTTGCGCATTTGTACCATAACTGCGATCCAACATATTGATACAACCTTGGCCATTGCTCAAATCCAAATCAACGACTGGTGCAAAATTAATATTAAACCCTAATTGATGACAAAAATCTGCCATTGATTGGGCTTGTTGGTTAAATAATGATTGCGGAAGCCTCGCTGATTCTTTGGCTGAACAAGTCACTGGCGCCCCGCGCAAATGCCCTAAGCGATCAACCTGCCCCCCTTCATAATCAACCGCCATGAGTAATGGTAATGGATGATGCTTACCATTAATAGCTTGCAAACCTTCGATTAATGATTGGGTTTGAAAATAGTCAACGATATTTTTTTTTAATTGTCGTTGCTTGAAATGATTGCTAAACAGGATAAAGCCTGCTGCATTTAATTCGATTAAAGGCGCTAGTTCATCACGAACCTCATTGATGTCAGCCCCTTCAAAACCCACAAGCAACGTTTGAGCGATCAAACTTTTTAACTCAGACATACTTTATTGTTCTTTGAATTAAGTCTTTAAAAAGTCGTTCATCATACACCATCGGACAATATAAACTCAATGTTGAAAAGTGAAACTTGGTGATAAAAGTAAATTGGGTATAAATATGAATCACACTTTCGATAACTGTCAGGTTTATTGGCTGGAGCTGTCTGTTTTTAGCTTTAATGGTTGAATCTGATCGTATTGGCAAGCGCAATCACTGCCTGCAGTGGGCGGAAAAGGCACGCCACTAAAGCTGCTTGGAAAACAGATTGTCAATTCCCAGGCCACGTCGCCAGGGTTTAATTGGTTCGGTAAAGACCAATATTGGGTAGCATGGTATACTTTATCCTTATCTGCTTCCCAAAACGCCGGCGTAAATGTCGCATTATAAAGCAGTGTTTGCCCTGGATTGCATTTGAAGGAAACTCGTGTCCATTTGCTGCCTTTGGCAATGGTAGCCTGTGCAACTTGACTTCTATTACTTGTATCAATGGCCACAACATTGACATTAAAATCATTCCAGCAGGAATCTTTTACGATATTTAAATAACAGGTCACATCGGCGTAGCTGATTTCCATGACGAAAGGCAAAAATAGCGCATAGAAGTACTTCATATGATTTCATCCCTATCAACGCAGTTATCGAGGTATATGATAGATTATAGTCAAATTTATTTTTTTTTATCTATTCACCTAGATTTTTCAATTTACAGGGAAAAGTCAGGTTTTAGCTCAAGATGCGCCAAATAGGGCTTTTCGGTGAACGAGGCTAAATAGTTGCAATTTTTATTATTCATCTTGTGGGTCAACCACATAGATGCCAGGTGCATTGCGGAGATATTCATTATAGTCCATCCCATAACCAAATATGTAATGATCATCGACTTCCAATCCAACAAAGTCTGCTTTATCTAAACCATTGGGCACACGTTTGTGATGTTTGTCCACTAATACTGCTGTGTAAACCTCATCCGCGCCCATTGCTTTAACCTCTTTGACAATGGCAGCCAAGGTAACACCGCCATCTAAGATGTCATCCACAATCAACACATTGCGCCCTTTCAGATCCACCGATGGGCGGACAATCCATTCAAGTTCTCCACCCCGTATTTCACCCCGATAGCGGGTTGCATGAACATAATCCACTTCGAGGGGAAAGTCGAGCCGGAGCAATAAATTGCCTAAGGGAACCAACCCCCCAATCATCACGCAGATTATCACGGGGTTTTTATCGGATAATTTGTCATGGATATTGATAGCCATTCTGTCGAGCGCCGCCTCCACTTCGTTTGACGTATACAGACAACTCGATCGCTCATAAACTTGACGAATTTTACTGGGAATAGACATAATACTTTACCTTTCAGTTTCAGGGTGAGGAAAATAGCTTATTTTAGTTTGGCTATTTTTGCCATCTAAGATTTTAGCAACGCCTTGTTTATCAACTTCATCAATTCGCAAGATTGCGTGCATCGGGATATAGGTTTTTTTAACTGACTTAAACTCCATTTTTAGCTTCTCTTCGGAAGGGTCAACTACCATGGATGCCTGCGTATCAAATACAAATTCCTCTGCCTCTAGAAATCCAAATATATCACTCTCACAAATTGAACGAACGTATATTTCGTATATTTTGTCTTGATATGCAAAAACCAACCGATATAGACACTTTGAAGCCATTTCACTACCCAATTACAATTTTTGCACGATTATACTTAATTCAGACAATTAGCTCAATCAAATTGACGTTGACGCTTTCTGAGTTAAGGTTGAAACCACTGCATCGGGGTATGTAAGACTGGATTTTTTCATCACTAATAGGTAAAAAGCGGCAGGCCAAGGGGGAAACAACTCCCCCATTTGCTCAATTACCCTTAAGCGATTAATGGTAATATTGCGGCTTACGGGTGGGAGATAGTAAAAGTAGTTGACATAATAATGCTGATACCCTCGACGGAGCATGGCCCTTTTTAACTGCAATAATGAGGGAAGATGAGACACGGTTTTATCGATAAAGGAAAGTTTGCGAAAACGTAAACTTACCCCCCACAAACTGATGGGGTTCACAGCAAAAAAAATAACATAGCCCATGGATTTTAACACCCTGTCAACCTCATCTAATGGCCAATCATGAAAGTTTCGTTCACAAAAACTCAGCGGCATAAGCAGTGCATTCAACGATTCATTTTCAAAAGGAATTTCATCATAGTTTGCCCGAACGACTCGCGAATCGTTGCTAGATTTTGAGGTGAGAATCCACTCATGTGAATAGGATAATTCAGAAAAAAGAGGCGTGTTGCTGGTTAATCCCAACTGCAAAATTTTATCCCCTTTGATGGTAGGTGATAACGGACGCAACTGCTCACGAAATTGTCGCATCACGCGATGTCCATGTTGGGTTTGAAACCATGCTTCGATACCATTATGAAACTGATCCACCTTGCACCCTATTATAAAAGTAAGTCGTTTAAGTTAGGTTATAAAATTTCGGAGTGCGCTTGACAATCGCACCCACCTAACAAACGTAACAACTGTTTGCCAAAGTAATAAGTTAGGGGAAGCTTGTTTAACTGTCAATAAACCAATGAATAGCTTCTTTACAAGAAATTAAAATCTACCCCGTTCGAATACGTGCCCGTGCCCAGCAAAGCGGTGCCCATGACCGTGCCCGAACATATTGGCTATACGATAGAATTGACATTCGTCATCAAATTGATAGACTCCCTTGCAAAAGTCCAAACCTAGGATAAGGAAATAGCCCCAATGTGTATATATTTAAATCTTTTTGTATTTCTTTACAATCATATCAGCTTAATTTTCAGCAAATATTTTCTTTATACACTATATTTAATTTAAATCTATGTGATTTTATTGATTATGCAAACAACAACAGAAACACCCAGATTACATGGAATTTCTCAGTTATTAGTGCATGAAGAGCTCCTGAGCAAGGAAGATGCATTAAAACACCAGCAACAAGCACAAAAAGATAAAGTGCCCTTATTGCATTTCTTGGTGGTAAATTCCATCCTAAACGCAACCGAAGTCGCTATACGTCTAGCTGAAAGTTTCGGCGTGCCTCTTTTGGATCTGGATGCGGTTGATATCGACACTGCCCCACTTGCCTTAGTCAATGAAAAGCTCATTCAAAGACACATGATTTTACCCATATTTACGCGAGGTAATAATCTTTATATTGCGACCGATGATCCATCAAAACATGCTTCTTTAAAGGAAATACAATTTCATACGGGACTTCATTCCCACGCTATCATTGTAGAAAGCGATAAACTTCATGAAGCCATCGAATCATTACTCAGCAAAAAAGATAAACAAGGCCTGGATGATTATGTTGATGATGGAATTACCGATTTAGAAAGTCTTGAGATCACAAGTGATGAAGATGCCGATGGCGATCCAGCCGATCTAGCCAAAGATGATGCGCCGATTGTTAAATTCGTGAATAAAATACTGATCGATGCCATCAAATCAGGGGTATCAGATATCCATTTTGAGCCCTTCGAAAGTGAATACAGAGTTCGCTATCGACAAGATGGTATTTTAGGTGTCATTGCTACCCCACCGATTGGTCTGTCTGGTCGAATAACAGCGCGGATCAAAGTGATGTCGAATTTAGATATTTCTGAAAGACGGGTGCCACAAGATGGACGCTTTAAAATGCGCTTATCAAAATCACGTGCAATCGATTTTAGGGTCAGCACCTGCCCAACTGTCGGTGGCGAAAAGGTGGTTATGCGTATTTTAGATCCGGGTACGACGAAATTAGGTATTGAAAAACTCGGTTTCAGTGAGGTTCAACAAAAACATTTTCTCAAGGCAATTGACAAGCCTCAGGGGATGATTTTAGTAACAGGACCTACCGGTAGCGGTAAAACAGTCACGCTCTATACGGCATTAGGAATGTTAAATACCAAAGAAAGAAATATCTCAACGGCAGAAGATCCGGTGGAAATAAAGGTGCCTGGCATCAACCAAGTTAATATTAATTTAAAAGCAGGTTTAAATTTTGCCTCCGCATTGCGCTCATTCCTTCGCCAAGATCCGGATATCATCATGGTGGGTGAGATACGCGACTTAGATACCGCTGAAATTGCAGTGAAAGCGGCACAAACCGGTCACTTAGTATTATCCACATTACACACCAATAGCTCCGCAGAGACGTTAACTCGCTTGGTGAATATGGGAGTCCCTTCGTTTAATATCGCCAGCTCCGTCAGCATCATTATCGCCCAACGTTTAGCAAGACGGTTGTGTGAATCCTGCCGTGAGGTTATTGATGATATTCCACCCGAAGGTTTAATCGAGCTTGGGTTCTCTGAAGCAGATGCCAAAAAAGTTAAACCATATAGGGCTGTTGGCTGTAACCAATGCACAAATGGATACCGAGGCAGGGTCGGATTATTTGAAGTAATGCCGATGACTAAGGAAATCGGACGCATCATCATGACTGGCGGAAATTCGCTCGATATTCTCAATCAGGCAACCAAGGATGGCATGCTAACAATCTATCAATCAGGGTTAATAAAAATTAAAGAGGGCGTCACCACGATAGAGGAGGTCAACCGAGTAACGGTTGATTAAATGACATGGCGAATACAAAAACAACACAAGTAGCAGTCTTCCAATATGAAGGCATCAATAAATCGGGTGAAAAATGCAAAGGCGAAATTGAAGCCCGTTCTGTTGCGCTCGCAAAAGCCGATTTGCGTAAAAAAGGAATTGTCACACGCAAGGTGCAAAAAAAGCGGGGTTCATTATTTGATTCGAGCAATAAAAAAATAAAGCAAGGAGATATTACCGTTTTTTCCCGACAATTAGCCACCATGATAAAATCGGGTATACCGCTTATGCAATCGTTTGATATTGTCGCCAAAGGCCAAGCAAATAAACGCATGCAAAAACTAATCCTTGAAATCAAGGCAGAAGTCGAAACAGGATTAACCTTATCCGAAGCATTGAAAAAGCAACCTGACTACTTTGGTGACTTATTTTGCAATCTTGTCGATGCAGGGGAAAAATCAGGTTCACTTGAAATTATGTTAGACAAGGTAGCAACTTATAAAGAAAAGATTGAAACCATTAAGAAAAAAATCAAAAAAGCACTTACTTATCCGATTGCCGTTATGGTAGTCGCATTCTTAGTGACAGCGGGGTTAATGATCTTTGTGGTTCCACAATTTGAATCGTTGTTTTCAGGGTTTGGCGCTGATCTGCCTGCACTAACGAAAATGGTTATTTCGATTTCAGAATTTTTCCAAGCTTACTGGTATATTATTTTTGGTGTCGCTATATCGGCTGTCTGGGGATTTGTCTATACCCTTAAGCATTCCAAACCCTTTGCCGAAAAAGTTGATGCGAGTTTATTAAAATTCCCAATCATTGGTCCGATTATTGAGAAAGCGGCTATTGCGCGGTTTGCAAGAACCCTATCGATAACATTCGCTGCTGGTCTTCCTTTAGTGGAAGCCCTTCATTCTGTATCCGGTGCAACCGGGAATATTCTGTATGCAAAAGGAACCGAGAATATTCGTACCGAGGTTTCAACAGGGACCACGATGCAACTGGCCATGGAGCATACTAATTTATTCCCCAACATGGTCGTACAAATGGTGGCAATTGGTGAGGAATCGGGTTCGTTAGAAACCATGCTAGCCAAGGTTGCCGATTTCTATGAGGAAGAAGTCGATAATGCGGTTGATGCACTAAGTAGTTTGCTTGAACCAATAATTATGTCAATATTAGGGATATTGGTCGGAGGCATGGTTGTGGCAATGTATTTACCGATATTCAAACTGGGTTCTGCCGTCTAATTTCAACCCTAATTACCGTTGGCCAATCGCATCAAAGATACATTTTTTTTCTATTCATCAACTGAATTAGGACCACGCTATAACTTACTTCAGTTTTCCTTCTCCCAAGACATGGGGGAAGGTACCCAAAGGGCGGATGAGGGATTGATGAGTTGAAGTTATATAGTTGATGTGTAGCATAATGTGCTTAAAATGCTTATGAAAAACAATTTTTAACGAAGAGATCGGCGTTCAGAGAATAATAACAAGGATAGCAATGTTTCATTTACCACCGATGTATTTTTATATTTTCACCGTATTATTTGCACTGTGTATTGGCAGTTTTTTGAATGTTGTTATCGCTCGACTGCCACAGATGATTTTATCTGAATGGCGAATAGATTGTCGCACATTACTAGCACTCCCTGAAAAAGAAGAAACGAAAATAAACCTGGTTTCACCAAGATCTCATTGTCCCCATTGCCAAACACTGATCCCATTTTGGCACAATATCCCTATCCTAAGTTTTATTCTTTTAAGGGGTCGATGTCGGCAATGCAAGGAAAAGATCTCCTGGCGTTACCCCATAGTTGAAGCGACTACCGCCCTTCTTGCCTTATTATGTGCTATCCATTTTGGTCAAACAGCAGCATTTTTGTTTAGTTTGTTATTTTTATTTTACGCCATCACTATTTTTTTCATTGATTTGGATCATCAACTTATTCCAGACAGTTTGAGTTTATCACTGCTTTGGATAGGACTCTTAGCTAACACACAGTCCTTATTTATCGATGTGAATACGGCTATTTATAGTGCGATTGGTGCCTATTTATTTTTATGGCTATTTATCCAATTATTTTACTGGGTTACCGGAAAAATTGGCATGGGCAATGGTGATTTTAAATTATATGCCGCTTTTGGCGCTTGGATGGGCTGGAAAGCATTACCGCTAATTTTGCTGCTATCTTCTTTAATTGGAGCGATTGTTGGTATGATTTATCTTCGCATGAGTCAACAAAGCAAAGATACGCCTATCCCATTTGGTCCCTTTTTAATTGCCTCGGGGTTTATTGCCTTATTATATAGCCCAACAATTATCCAATGGTATTTAGCATTTTACCCTTAAATAGCCAGGATAGAAGAATACCATCCATGTTATTTTCTTCGATGCTGGATTAATTCTGAAATTAATTCTGGCCGATTCAACCCCAATCGCGAGAATATTTCAGTTAACTTACCCCAAGCATTTTCCTTTTCAATGCTACTAACCACCATATCAAATCCTTTATCCTTGTCTTTTGCTTTACCCCAGCCATGGATATAACTAAGTCCTAGCAGCCGCATCGCTTCAATGTGACCTAGGTTGGTAGCCGCCTCAAGATAGATATGAGCTTGCTCATAGCAACTATCTCGTTGCTTTAGATTTGAGGGATGTGAGAATAGCCCTTCTTCTTCTAAATGCTGACGATAGTTCGCTTCATCCATCATATATTTTCCAAGATGATAACTGGATTCAGCATCATGGAGACCTGCAGCCACACGATAACTTTCAATTATCTGTATTTGTGCATGGGGATACCGCTTTTTGCCGATTAGTTTTTGGTACAGTTTAATGAGTTTTTTGTATATCTTTATTTCTTTTTTTAATGCCGATTCAGAAGGCTCAGCATTCAGTCGGCCAGCTTGGTACGCTTTAACTCTCTTTAATAGTTTGTTAATTTGGCGTTGTCGAATATTAAACATGATCTATCTTCCTTAACTTGCAGGGGCAGGGACTGATATTAGCCACTCCACAGTAAACAATACAACTAAGGCAACCAGCATTAATAATACCAATTTGGTTGCAAAGCTTATATCTTGTTTGATCGGACCAAGTGCAGCAGATGTAGGCTGAGGCGCTTCATCAACAGGAATCGATGTTCTCACCTTATTTTCTTCTTCTCTGACAATCTTGTTATCAATATAATTGGAAATAATGCTGGAAATCAACATAAAAACCAGCGCTGGAAGTGCATAGGTTAAGAATGTTAGAACCTTGGATAATCGTACACTCATCCCTAAGTCAAATTGCAAGTAAAATAGCCAACTTAAAACCAGTTCGGGAATATCATATCGTAAATCCCAAATTAAAAATGGGATTATATAGAGACTATATAAGATAAACACCCAAAACAGCACCAACATGGTTAAGCCTATCACATATAATTTGGGACTTTTTTGATATCTATCTTGCTCAAGCATACTAGACCTTTTAATCAAAAACCGTGACTTTATTACCTTGTTTATATAAAGTATAGAGCTGTTGAATTTGTTTTTCAGTAATTCGATATTGAGACAAAGTTGGTAATTTATCAATAGGAAAAAATTTTATATCTTCAATTTCGTGGCTAAACTTTCGCGTTCCACCTTTCAGCTCACAGGCAAATATCGCTTTATAAATATAAGGCCAATGAGGTGGGTGATCATGATGCGCTGTATCCCAATAAGCCATTAAATAATCGGCTTCAACGCGAAACCCTGTTTCTTCTAATACTTCTCGGATGACGCATTGGGAAGGTGTCTGATTGACGTCGGCCCATCCTCCCGGTAAAGACCATTTGCTATCTTGTGCTTCTTGAACAAGGCAAATGGAATCCTCTTTAACGATAAAGGCTCTAACATCCAGCTTTGGACAAGCATACCCTTTTTGTTGTAAAAATGCTTTGTATAATGCGCTTTTATCTGCGTCAGTTAGCTCGGCCATCATTTGAGCAGAAATTGCAACCAACTTCTCATACCGCTCCCAATCATACACATCTTTCGTATAACTAAGGCCTGTCTGTGCTATCGCTTGAATCTCAGTTGCCCATCTTAACCACAATGACTGCTCTTGTATTGTTTTAACCATCGATTGCTCCTCAAGGATTTGGTTATCGGAATCACTGATACTCAGACAACCAAAAGCACCATCAGCGGCAATATAATCTATTGATATTATTTAAAAATAGCACATTCTTAATGAAAATGTTAAAATTAATCATTACGATTCAAGTCTAAAAGGAATCGGCTTCGCCGATGCTTCCCGAATTACGGCAAAAGGCCTCCATACGGGCTAATGTTGATCGTAGTCCGTATGGAGCAAAGCGGAATGTGGGTATAACTCGGCGAAGCCGAGACAGTGTGAATTTGGGCTTATCCATTTTAATTAATGATTTTGAGAAATTATGTCGCGTACAATATTTATGGTATCAGATGGAACGGGGATTACAGCTGAAACATTGGGAAACAGCCTGATGACCCAATTTGACCACGTTCAAACTAAAAACATTACCCTCCCCTATGTCAACTCATTACCAAAAGCCTATGAAGCCGTTGATAAGATCAATAGTGTTGCTCAATCAAGTAAAGAAAGGCCCATTGTATTTGTAACGATTGTCCAACCTGAAATTTTAGCGATTCTGAAAGAGGCGAATGCGTTCATGGTTGATCTATTTACCACATTTTTATCTCCCTTGGAAAATGAGTTAGGTGTTCGATCGTCCTATAGTGTTGGAAAAAGCCACGCCGTTAAAAATGGCCAAGCCTATCGAAATCGCATCGAGGCCGTGGATTATGCACTACAGCATGATGATGGCATACGTCTCAAAGGGTATGATAAGGCAGACATTATCCTCATTGGGGTCTCTCGTAGTGGAAAAACACCGAGTTGTTTGTATATGGCGCTTCACTTTGGCGCATTTGCTGCCAATTACCCTTTCACAGAAGAAGATTTAACCCGCACGAGTCTTCCTGAGTGTTTAAAACCCTATAAAAATAAATTGTTTGGCCTAACCATTGACTGTGACCGACTTCAACAAATACGCAGTGAAAGAAGACCCAACAGTAAGTATGCATCCGTTGAGACATGCCGCATTGAAACATCCCAAATTGAAGCGATATATCAGCATGAAAATATCCCTTATATCAATTCAACCGCCTGCTCAATTGAGGAAATTAGTACGAAAGTCCTCTCAACGATTGGCTTCCAGCGACGTTTTAAATGAGTAAACGGTTTAGCACTACCCAGCTTATCGCAAGGTAATGCTAAATTATGCTAATCCACGCACCCACCAACTAACATACGATTCATTCGGCGAACAAATTCACCCGGATTATCTAATTGTCCGCCTTCAGCAAGTAATGCTTGGTCAAACAACAAATAGACCCATTCTTTAAATTTCTCATCATCAGTGACGGCATGAAGGTTTTTGATTAACGAGTGATCGGGATTTATCTCCAAAACGGGTTTAGTTGCCGGTAATTGCTGACCTGCTGCCTGAAGAATACGCTGCATTTCAAGTCCCATGTCTTGATCATCAGCCACCACACAAGCGGGCGAATCCGTTAGGCGATTAGATAATTTCACCGATTTAACTTTTTCACCTAAAATCGTTTGAATTTGAGACAACATCGATTCAAATGACTTTTCCTTCTCCTTAATGGCTGCTTGCTCTTCTTCATTATTATCCAGTTTGACATCCCCTTTAGCGATTGATTTCAAAGGTTTTTCATCAAACTCACTTAAATAACTGACTAACCATTCATCGACTTTATCGCTGAGCAGCAAGACTTCTATTTCCTTTTTACGGAATATTTCTAAATGAGGGCTATTTTTAGCGGCATTATAACTGGAAGCCGTGATGTAATAGATTTGGTCTTGCCCTTCCTTCATTCGACTCACATAATCAGTTAGTGAAACCGTTTGCTGATCATCCGCATTATGGGTGGAGGCAAAGCGTAGCAACTTGGCGATTTCTTCTTTATTGCTATAGTCTTCAATCGGTCCTTCTTTCAATACAAGGCCGAATTCTTTCCAAAATTTTTGATACTTGTCGTCTTCTTGTTTGCTTAATTTTTCCAACATCGATAGTACGCGCTTAGTACAGGCTGAGCGGATAGCATCTACTTGTTTGTTATCTTGCAAAATTTCACGTGACACATTTAAGGGTAAATCGCTCGCATCAATGATTCCCTTCACAAAGCGTAAGTACCGTGGCAAGAACTGATTAACATCATCCATGATAAATACACGTTTGACATATAGCTTCAAGCCATGTTTGGCTTCATGTTGCCATAAATCATACGGTGCAGAAGAGGGAATGTAGAGCAAGGAAATATAATCGTGTTTTCCTTCCACATGATTATGCGTCCAGGTAAGTGGGGTCTGGTAGTCATGGGATATGGATTTGTAAAACTCTTCATATTGCTCGCTGCTGATTTCTGACTTGCTTAATGTCCAAAGTGCTGTTGCTTTATTAATGGTTTCAAAATCATCAGACTCTTTTCCCTCGTCATCCATTTTCTTCATTTGAATTGGCCAACACACATGGTCGGAATATTTATTAATGATTGAGCGTAAGCGGTAATCGCTTAAAAACTCATCCTCGTCTTTTTTCAAATGAAGAATTATCTCTGTGCCACGATGTGATAATGTTTTATCATCGACAGTGAACTCACCATCTCCGGACGATTGCCAAACAACCCCTTCCTTCGCAGAAACACCCGCCTTTCGCGTATGAACAGTCACTTTGTCAGCCACAATAAATGCCGAATAAAAACCAACGCCAAATTGACCTATCAAATGAGAATCTTTGGCTTGATCGCCCGATAAGTGACTTAAAAACTCTTTTGTACCTGATTTTGCAAGGGTCCCTAAATTAGCAATGGTTTCTTCTTTGCTCATGCCAATGCCATTGTCGCGAATGACAATTTGCTTTTTCTTTTCATCCACTTCAAGGGTAATTTTTAAATCGGAATCATTCTCATACAGCTCACTGTTACTTAATGCCAAAAAACGCAACTTATCCAGTGCATCCGATGCATTAGAAATTAACTCTCTTAAAAAGATTTCTTTGTTAGAGTAAAGTGAGTGAATCACCAAGTTAAGCATTTGTTTGACTTCAGTCTGAAATCCCATCGTTTGTTTTGTCATTGAATACTCCCATCATTTCTGAATCTATCAATGAGATTGAATATGGGGAATATAATCGAAAATTCAAGGGGCAAATGTTACTGGATAACAAAAGAGTCAATCGGTGTGCCGTGAATCTAAGGCCTACCACCGGTTGCAGGTCTACCCATGCCAACACGCGGTCGATGCATATGGAAAGTGACCGTTTCAGAAGTGTTTAACACAGCGCCCTTATCTGATAATACTTGCACGGAGACCGTATGAGAACCGCGAAACACATTGGTTAAGGTAAAGGTTGTCGTATTCTGAGGATCACCGATAGGCTTACCATCATAGATAAGTTGAACTTTATCATTTTTCCTGAGCTTCGGCTCTAACTCAACCAAAATAGGCACTAACCCTTGGTTGTTTCGAATAGTCGCTTCCGGGGTGGGCTGCACAATGCTTAAAACTTTATATCCGGGCGATACCTCATCGTCATTTGCACTATCGGATTGATCATCGTCATTGGTTGCTTCTTTCGATGGCTCGGGGGGAGAATACGTTTGGATTGGAGGCAAATCAATTTGTTCAGCACCAGGGCGCGGTTGGTCAGTAAAATGAACTTGGCCACTGCTATCAGTCCATCGATAGATTTTAGCCTCTGCTGGAATATTAACCAGAAAAGCTAATACACCTAACAAAAAAACACGCATTGTGTTCTCCATAACCACCACTTGCCGGATTTTAAAAACCTCTGCTGACCGTTTCGGTTGAGTCAGACCCTTTTTCTCATCGACATGACTGCCGCTTTCAATCCGAGAATTAAGGGTCCGACAATTAGGGAAAGCCCCTAATTGAACCTATAATTATAAACTATAGTATAAATGAAACTCAATGGGGTGCACCCAGCTCCTAACCTGCTGAATTTCTTCTCGCTTAATGCGAATATAGCTCTCCAAGAAAGGTCGGCTAAACACGTCACCTTGCAATAGAAAGTCATGATCATCTTGCAGACAATTTAATGCTTCTTCCAGAGATGAAGCAACCGTTGGCACATCCTTTAATTCTTCCGGTGGTAAATCATAGAGGTCTTTATCAATTGGATCACCGGGATGAATTTTGTTAATGATACCATCGATACCTGCAAGCATCATTGCTGAAAATGCGAGATAAGGGTTGGCCATGGGATCGGGGAAGCGCACTTCAATACGACGCCCTTTTGGACTAATCACATGGGGTATACGGATGGACGCTGAGCGGTTACGAGCAGAATAAGCTAACAGAACAGGCGCTTCAAAACCAGGGACCAAACGCTTATAACTGACTGTTGCGGGGTTAGTAAAGGCATTCAGTGCACGGGCATGTTTAATAATACCGCCAATATAGTGCAACGCCATTTCCGATAAGCCCGCGTATTGATCACCGTAAAATAGGTTAGTGCCGTCTTTAGACAGTGACTGATGGCAATGCATACCACTCCCATTATCACCGACTAATGGCTTGGGCATAAAGGTTGCTGTCTTACCAAAATTATGGGCAACATTATGGATAACATATTTTAATTCTTGCAACTCATCCGCTTTCGCAGTCAGTGTGTTGTACTTGGTTGCCACTTCACATTGGTTACCTGTTGCTACTTCATGGTGGTGGGCTTCTGTTTGAATGCCCAATTCTTCAAGAATCAAGCACATAGCAGAACGAATATCTTGCGATGAATCAACCGGTGGCACTGGAAAATAACCGCCTTTAACTCCAGGACGATGGCCAATATTACCGCCTTCATACACTTTGCCAGAGTTCCACTCTGCTTCTTCTGAATCAAGCTTATAAAAACAACCGCTAATCCCAGTTTCCCAACGGGCATCATCAAATAAAAAGAATTCAGGTTCAGGACCGAAGAACACTTTATCGGCAATTCCCGTAGATTTAAGGTATGCTTCCGCTCTTTGAGAAATTGAGCGAGGGTCCCGGTCGTATCCCAAGTTGGTTTGAGGGTCAACCACATTACAGCGCACAAACACTGTCTCATCTTGGAAAAATGGATCCAGTTTAACGGTGCTTTGATCAGGCATTAATACCAGATCAGATTTTTCAATTCCCTGCCAGCCTTTGATGGATGAACCATCAAACGCCTTACCGTTTTCAAGAAAATCGTCATCGACTGCTGATACGGGGATGGTAATGTGTTGTTCCTTACCTCGCGTATCGGTAAAACGCAAATCAACAAATTTTGCGCCGTACTGATCAATTGCACCCAATAGATCATTCTGGGTCATAGCCATTTCTCTTTCTCCTAGGGACACTATAAATTTTTTCATGATCATAGCTGCTTTTAGCGCGAAAATAAACAAATTCTAACCAATAAACCGTTTATTTATCGAATTAAATCCACAACACTATTTTGCATGCAATAGGTGTACACTTATGAATCGATCACACGTTCAAACTCAACTAAATTCGGTTGATAATCGAGATTCAATGGCAAGTCGGGACAAACAAAAAACTGGTCAATGACGGATTGAGGGATATCAGCGATTTGACCAAATTGCCATCGTGGTTTTTTGTCCTTGTCGATGACTTGGGCGCGCACCCCTTCATAAAAATCAGCGCATCGCATAAAGTGATATGCCACTGTATGGTCAAGTTGGTAAGTACTTGCTTGGTCACCGTCTCGAACTTTTTTCATGAGATCAAACGTAACTCGCAAACTTAAAGGACATGCATTGTTTAGTTGGTTCAACGTTTGTTGTGCCCAGGCATCTGACATTTTCCCTAAGGCTTCTATCATCTCTTCCACGGAACCCTTTGAAAAGACGGTATCAATTCGATCGCGTAGCAACGCAATGGGGGCCTCGCCCTTTTGTGATTTATCCGATAATGCTGTTGTCAGCATTTGATAGATGGCTTTATCCGTACCATTTTCCTTAGCCATTGTTTGGATTTGTAACGCAACGTCATCCTCAAGAACACCTCCGACTAACCCTAAATAATGGGCATCATGGGCATTCATACGTTGGCCTGTCAATGCCAAATAAAGGCCTGTAAAACCAGGACACTGACTCAAACGATAGCTCATGCCCACATCTGGGAAAAAGCCAATCCCAGTCTCCGGCATGGCAAACATGGCTTTTTCAGTCGCATAGATGGTATTGGCAGGCATTAACAATCCCATTCCGCCACCAATTAAAAACCCATCGACAATCGCCACCACGGGCTTGGAAAATTGGCCCATTGCGTAATCTAACCGATACTCATCGGCAAAAAAGGTCATTTGCCGGTCATGAAACCCTGCTTTGCCTTGTTCATAAAGCCAACGAATATCGCCACCGGCACAATAGACTTTTTGTTGTAACATGGGAAAAAGAAAGCATGTAATGTCGTCTCTTTGCGACCAATGGTAAGCATGCCAATGAATGGTTTTAATCATCGAATGCGTTAGTGAATTCAGCGCCTTTTCCCGAGACAATGTAAACACAGCCAGTTGATTTTCAATCGCAGTCTTCACCTCAACTAGCATGGATCATTCTCCTTTGAATTCGGCAGCACGCTTTTCTAAGAATGCGCTGACACCTTCTTGTTTATCAGCCGTTGCGCACGTTTTTGCAAAATGAACCGCCTCTAGATGCAAGGCATCATCTAACGCCATATCAAATCCTCTATCCACCACTTCCAAAACACTTTGAATGGCTAACGGTGCCATTTGCGTAATTTGACGTAATCGGTCTTTGGCATGAGGGAGTAATTGACCTGCTTCAACGACATCGGAAACTAATCCCCAAGCCAAGGCTTCTTCGGCGCGGATGAAACGGCCCGATAAACAAAGGTCCATGGCTCGACCTTTACCCACTAATCGCGCCAACCGTTGCGTTCCTCCATACCCAGGGATAACACCGAGTTTGACCTCAGGTTGGCCAAATTGGGCGTCAAAACTTGCGATACGGATGCTTGCGCTGATAGCCAGCTCACATCCGCCCCCAAACGCATAGCCATTGATGGCTGCAATGCTGGGTTTTCCCATTGTTTCTAAGGCACGAAATACCGATTGGCCTTGTTGAGCAAACTGATATCCCAGTTGAGCATCGCACTCAGCCAATCGTTTAATATCCGCACCCGCACAAAACGCCTTACCATTGCCAGTTAGAATGAGACCTTTGACTCGTTTATCCGACTTCGCTTGCTCAAATAGTTCTGCTAAACCACGTAAAACCTGCTCATTGAGTGCATTGAGTTTTTCAGGTCGATTCAGAGTGATGGTAGCAAGTCCCTCTTTATCCACGTCATAATTAATATGTTCCATTCCCTACTCCTATTATTCGATGACATAGTCTTCTGTTAATGTGTTCTTAGCGATGATTTCTCGCATAATCTCATTGGTGCCTTCTAAGATGCAATGAACTCTTAAGTCACGAAAGATGCGTTCAATTTGATAATCATGCAAATAACCATATCCACCATGAATTTGCATGGCTCTGTCGGCAATTTGAAATGCCGTATCCGTGGCATAGCGTTTAGCCATGGCACAATAAGTGGCTGCTTTGGGACCTTCTTGATGTAGTGCACTGGCTGCACGATACACCATCAAACGGGCTGATTCAAATTGGGTATACATATCCGAAAAATAAAATCGCAATCCTTGAAATTGTGCGATTGGCTTTTCAAATTGTTTTCGTTCCAACATATATCGTTGGCATGCTCGTAAACACGCTAAGGCTCCACCTAGCGAGCAAGCTGCTATATTGATTCTTCCGCCATTTAACGCATTTAAAGCAATGCGAAAGCCCTCTCCTTCTTTGCCAACCAAGTGGCTTTTGGGCACTTTGACATTTTCAAAATACACCATCGTCGTGGGTTGTGCCTTCCAACCCATCTTCATCTCTTGTGCACCAAAGCTCACACCAGGCATGTTCTTTTCAATCAATAAGCTAGAGATACCTCTATAGGAATTATCACCTGTCCTGACCATAGTGAGGTATAAATCAGAGACGGAACCGCCAGAAATAAATGTCTTGCAGCCGTTGACTAAATAATGATCCCCTTTATCTTCCGCGTTGGTTTTTAAAGAAGCAGCATCAGAACCTGATTCAGGCTCCGTTAAACAGTAGCTTGCCACTTTACTCATACTGGTTAATTGGGGTCCCCAATGTTTGCGAAAGGCATCATCGCTATAACGATCAATGAGTGATGCAACCATGTTATGAATGGATAAATAAGCAGTGGTGGTGATACAACCCGTGGCTAATTGTTCAAAAATAATCGCTGCATCTAATCGCGTTAGCCCTGCCCCACCAATATCCTCACGACAAACCATCGCCGCCATCCCCAGTTGGGCCGCTTCTTTTAATACATTAATTGGAAAGGTGTGATTTAAATCCCATTGCCCGGCATTGGGTCTGAGTTTTTCCTCAGCAAAGTTGGCAGCCATGTCGCGGAATGCGAGATGTTCCTCAGACAAGTTAAAATCCATATTTTTTTCCTTTAATACTTTTCAACATGGTAAACAATGATATCATATGGCGGAATTTGGTAAATAAGAATAATTCGACTCCTTAGCAATAGCCTAGCGTGTCCTGAAAAAAACAATAAAAATAATCAGTATGTCTATAGCATTAACGCCTTCTAAAACAAACCCATCGGCTATTTCTGTTTTACAAACCGTATTTGGCTTTGAAACGTTTCGCCAACCCCAAGCCGATATCATCCAAGATCTGATAGAAGGTAAAGACACCCTGGTACTCATGCCAACGGGTGGGGGGAAATCCATTTGTTATCAAGTGCCTGCCTTAATTCGTTCCGGTGTGGCATTGGTTGTCTCACCCTTAATTGCTCTGATGGCCGATCAGGTGGATGCCCTTCGTTCGTTAGGCATTCGCGCCGCCTTTTATAATTCGTCCTTATCGCCCGAAGAAGCGCGTAGCGTCTTGTCTCAATTACATGCGAATCAATTGGATTTATTATACATTGCCCCTGAGCGCTTGGTCAGTGATTCGTTTTTGCAACGACTCGATGAATGTGAGCTCTCGCTATTTGCCATTGACGAAGCGCATTGCATATCCCAATGGGGACACGATTTTCGCCCTGAATATGCTGCCCTTGGTTGCTTAAAATCAAGGTTCCCTCATGTGCCAATCATTGCACTCACCGCCACAGCTGACAAACAAACACAAAAAGACATCATTGCCAAACTTCACTACCAACCCAAATATTACATTGCCTCCTTTAATCGCCCTAATATTTACTACAAGGTGGTGATTAAAGAAAATGGCCTTTCGCAAATTAAACAATTTCTAGCAGACAAAACAGGTCAATCAGGCATCATCTATTGTTCGACCCGTAAAAATGTGGAAAGTGTGTGTGAAAAATTAAAAGCGGCAGGCTTTTCTGCCCGGGCCTATCATGCAGGCCTTGACCATGAAGAGCGGCAGCGTGTCCAACATTTATTTCGCTATGATGAAATTGACATTGTGGTTGCCACCATTGCCTTTGGTATGGGTATTGATAAACCCGATGTTCGTTTTGTTATTCATTACGATCTCCCCAAATCCATTGAAAACTATTATCAAGAAACAGGCCGAGCTGGGCGTGATGGGCTGCCAGCAACCACGTTGATGTTGTATCACCCTGCTGATATCGCCCGAGTGAAATACTTCATCACGTCTAATGCCAATGAAAATCAACAAAAAGTCGAGCAACATAAGCTCAATCATATGATTGCCTATGCGGAGGCCAACCACTGCCGACGGCAAATTCTGCTTAGATATTTTGATGAAAATTGTCCCACAAGTTGTCAAAATTGTGATGTCTGTGACAACCCGCCCGAAACAGTGGATGTCAGCGAAGAAGCGCAGAAATTTCTTTCCTGTGTTTACCGGCTCAAGCAATCTTATGGTATTCAACAAGTCATTGACGTATTACGTGGGATTGAAAACGATAAGATAATCCATGCCGGTCATCACAAATTAAGTACGTATGGGATCGGCCAGGATAAACCCATTCATTTTTGGCGCCATCTTGCCTGGTATTTAATTTTACATGATTATTGCTATCAAGATTTTGATCAATTCGGCGTTTTAAAATTAACCGAAAAATCGAGAGGATTATTAAAAGGCGAAACGCATATCGCTATCGCCCTTCCGAAAAAAGAACCCAAAGCTTCACGCAAACAAAGGCTATCTTCAACGCCATCAGGCAATAAACAGCACCCATTATTTATCGCCCTACGTGATAAACGCAAATTAGTCGCTCAAGAAGAAAATAAACCCCCTTTTATGATTTTCAGTGATGCATCATTATTTGATATGGTAGCCAAAAAGCCACAAAATTTAGCGGAATTTGCACTGGTTCATGGCGTTGGTCAACATAAGTTAAGCCATTATGGGAAAGCATTTCTTGAGGTGATTTCTGTTCATGTGGATTGATTTAGTGAAGCTATGTTTCAATATACCTTACTATTTCAATTGACGCTTCAATATAAAAGCATCTTCACAACCGGTTAGGTCTTTGTAATATTGTTCTTTCACCCCGGCTTGTTGAAAACCATATTTTTGATAGAGGTTTATGGCGGCATGATTTGATGGCCTAACCTCCAAAATAATGTGATCGATTTCTTTTATAGCAATCACTTCGTCAATCAATTCGTCGAGTAATTGACTGGCTAGGCCTTTTCGCTGGTAAGGCGTATCGATAGCAAGATTTAAGATATGACAGGCGTTATTTAAGTGGCGAGAAATGCAATAGCCTATTATTTTTTGAGGGTGGTGGTCTGAATCGAGCATGACATGGCAGCGGTAATTTAGCCATAAGCAATGGTGAAATATGTCATGCCCCCAGGGAAGTGGATGAATGCGCTTTTCGATTTGGCATACCTGACTTAAATCCACCGGAGTCATGGTTCGTATCAATGGCATGATAAGCAAGTGATGTTAAAATATTAGTTTAATGCAAAACCCGCTTGGAATAAAGCGCTGGCATTCCAGAAAGTATTCTGTAATCATAAACATAGAGATTAACAAAGGACGGGCTTTCGTGAAAAAAAACGATACCTTTTACAGTTTAGAAACGTTGGGGGGAATTTTATTATTTTTCTCAGCCGCTATCGCCATCATCATTGCCAATACCCCCATGCGATTTGCATACAACCAGCTCATTGCCACACCGGTTCTCTTTCAAATCGGTGATTTTCATATTAATAAGCCGCTCTTGCTGTGGGTCAATGATGGCTTGATGTCGATCTATTTTTTACTCGTTGGATTAGAAATCAAACGTGAGATTAAACGTGGGATTCTTAGCGATAAAACGTCCATCTTAGTGCCAGCCATAACAGCACTCTCTGGCTTATTAGTCCCCGCCTTGATATTTACCCTGTTTAATGTTCATGATAAGGTGTATTTGCAAGGATGGGCCATTCCTTCTGCAACCGATATTGCCTTTACGTTAGGTATCTTATCGCTATTGGGTTCTCGCATCCCCGTTTCGTTAAAAATATTACTCACCGCCATTGCCATTTTTGATGATATGGCTGCCATTGCCATCATCGCCGTGTTTTATACAGGCTCCTTATCCTTTTTATCGTTATGTTTCGCAGGCCTATTTGTTATCACACTGATTGGACTGAATTATTTTGGCTGCAAGAAAGTCTCCGTCTTTGTTTTTTTTGGCGTCTTACTTTGGGTCGCCGTATTAAAATCAGGGGTTCATGCAACCCTTGCTGGCATTGTTTTAGCAATGACTATCCCAGACCAACAGCAAGGTAATAAGCCATCCATGCTGGAAACATTTGAGCATGAATTACATCCTTGGATCGTGTTTTTAATATTACCAGCATTTGCCTTAGTCAATGCAGGCGTGTCTTTAGTTGATATCCAATGGCAGATGTTTGTTCATCCAATTGTTTTGGGTATTGCTTTCGGATTATTTTTTGGTAAGCAGCTCGGCATCTTTATGCCACTGTATTATTTTGTGAAACATCGTAGCTATCTTCAATCCGACCGCATCAGTATAGGACAAACCTACGGTCTTGCCCTACTCTGCGGCGTTGGCTTTACCATGAGTTTATTCATTGGTGGTTTAGCTTATAAACAAACGCACCCTGAGTTGATGAATCTAGTTAAAATTGGGGTATTGTGCGGGTCTACTATGGCAGGGATTTTGGGCTATCTTGTCTTGCGTTATACCTCAACCAATCGTAAATAGGCAAATCGAAAAAGTTTAACCTATCGAATCTAGCAATTCTTGCATTTGCATTAGTTATTGACTATGTTTAAAGTGAATTCATTATGTTTGGATAATTGTCAACTGGAGGTTTGTATGCCTGATAATGACAAAAGTAGCGGCTTGTTAGATGGCTTAGGAGGGCTAACAGGGGGTAACGCAAAAGGGGAATCTAAAGGGATAGGCGAAAGCTTAGGTAATACAGTTGATGGTGTTTTGGGTAATACGGGTATAGGTAATGAGGTTGGTAAGCTGGCTGATGGCGTGCTCAAGGAAGTGGGCCTTGAAGATACAAAAGGCGATTTGGACATCAGTGAAGTAACCGATATGGTAAATAAGATATAACCCCACCCTTCCGTTGCCACATACAACCTGTATAATATCCTTTTTCACTCGAAAAGGGATATATGCATGCCTAAAAATGCTATCTATGCTCAATCCGGTGGTGTCACCGCTGTCATCAACGCATCGGCTTGCGGTCTGATTGAAACCGCCCGTCAACATGCGGATAAAATCGGCAAAGTATTCGCTGCCAAAAATGGCATCATTGGTGCCTTAAATAACGAGTTAATAGACACATCGCTTGAATCTGATGCCAGTATTGCTGCCCTAAAGCATACCCCTTCGGGCGCGTTTGGCTCATGTCGTTATAAATTAAAAAATAATATCGAAGAATATAAGCAACTTATTAATGTCTTTAAACAACATGATATCGGCTATTTCTTTTACAATGGCGGCGGTGACTCTCAAGATACGGCGAATAAAGTGGCCCAACTTAGCCGTGAGATGGATTACCCCATGACCTGTATTGGCATCCCCAAAACCGTGGATAATGATTTACCCTTTACTGATAATTGTCCAGGATTTGGCTCGGTGGCCAAATACATTGCCATTTCGACGTTAGAAGCCGGTTTTGATGTCGCTTCCATGGCAGCAACGTCCACCAAAGTCTTTATTTTAGAAGTGATGGGACGTCATGCTGGCTGGATTGCCGCGGCCAGCGGGTTAGCAAACACCAATCCCAATCTCCCCCCACACCTTATATTATTTCCTGAAGTGGTTTTTGATAAAAATAAAGTGCTGGCAGAAGTCGATCGCTGTGTGAAAACACATGGCTATTGTGTCATGGTTGTCTCTGAAGGAATACGCAATCACGAAGGTCAATTTATTTCCGATGCCGGCACCCGCGATGCCTTTGGTCATGCCCAATTAGGCGGGGTTGCGCCAACCATTGCGCAAATGGTCAAAGACGAATTGGGACATAAATACCATTGGGCAGTGGCTGATTATCTGCAACGGGCTGCGCGTCATATTGCCTCCCAAGTGGATGTGGATCATGCTTATGCCCTAGGCAAGGCGGCCGTTGAACTAGCACTTGCCGGTAAAAATGCGATTATGCCCATTATCAAACGGCTTAACGATGAGCCCTATGAATGGGCCATTGATCATGTGCCCTTATCCGAAGTTGCCAATGTGGAAAAAGCCATGCCCAAAGAATATATACGAGCCGATAACTTTGGTATTACCGATGCCTGCCGTCGCTATTTGTTACCACTCATCCAGGGAGAAGCCTATCCCCCTTATGAAAACGGCTTACCCGTCTATGTCCGATTAAAAAATCAATTGGCTAAATAATATCTACCCGGGGTTATTATAAAAATACTCCCGGGTAAAATTTTCAAGATGGCCAGTCGTTGCGAGCATAAGCGAAGCAATCCAGATCGATGTCACGTTAAAATTTTTCACTGGTTTTCTTCGTTCTGCTCTCCCTTTATTAGCTTCACGATTTGTTTCTAATTTGTGCGCATCGATCTTCTGGACTGCTACAAAGCGATCTTCTAGGCAAAAAAAAAGCCGCTTAATCAAGCGGCTTTTAAGAGATTATTATTAGATATTATGCACCACCATTACGACACTCGGAAGGGACGTATTTGTAATTAGCTAAAGCAGCTGTATTACAAGTCCATGTAATAGGATCCCCTGCGTTAGCTTGAGCTGGCACGAGCGTCATAACAACGTTTTGCGCTGCAGCTCCCATGGTGACTGTTATTGTTCCACCGTTAGCAATGGTCACTGAGGCAACGTTCGCAGTGGCAGCTGGCAAACCAGTATAACCGGAGTTTTGCTGGGTAATGTTAGCCAGTGCAGTACCACTTTGTACTGTCTCAGATACCGCTGTTTTCGCAGCAGAAGCTAGTCCTAAGCCTTCTGAAATACGAGCTCTAACAGTGTAATCTTGGTAAGCTGGAATCGCTACTGCTGCTAAAATACCAACAATCGCGACCACAATCATCAATTCAATCAGTGTAAAACCTTTGGATTTCATCTTCTTCTCCTGTACATTATCGACGTAGATACTGTTGCAAATTTAATGCCACTTACCACTATAAAGCAGATTTGCCCTGTAAGCCAATGAATTCATTGTTAAATTAAATTCCACCCAAAATTGACCAATATTATTACACCCTGCATATAGTGACACTTTTTGTCATATAGTGACATTTTTAACACATTTTGCGTTGATATTGGCATTACCTTGATTTTTACAATAATTTCTCGTAAAGTTGCGCCAAACCCTCCAGGAGATGCCGAACATGAATGTTTTAACCGTCAATTGTGAAGATAACCAAGCCCCCCGTTATTTTTGTCAGTCGATGCGTAACACGGGATTTGGCGTTTTAGAAAATCATCCTATTTCCCTGGAGCTTGTCCATGATGTCTATGAAGAGTGGCGTTTATTCTTTGCCGATGAATCACGTAAACAAGCCACACTCTATCATCGCGAAACCCAAGATGGTTTTTTCCCATCCAGTATCTCTGAGATTGCAAAAGGGGCTGAGATAAAAGATATCAAGGAATATTACCAATATTACCCTTGGGGACAATATCCTAGCCAAATAAGCGATAAAACGAAACAACTCTATCAACAGCTTACCCAATTTGCTAGCACGATACTTGGGTGGTTAGAGCAATACTTACCAACTGACATGGCGGGTCAACTATCGATGCCATTATCCGATATGATTACTGATTCGCAGCAAACCATGCTAAGAATTCTGCACTACCCACCTTTATCGGGTAATGAGCCCAAAGGCGCGGTCCGTGCAGCAGCACATGAAGACATTAACCTAATTACGTTATTAGTTGGCGCAACCCAGTCAGGATTGCAAGTAAAAGATATCGATGGCAAATGGCACAACGTACCTGGCTCTCACCGAAGTATTATCGTCAATGTTGGCGATATGTTAGATTTAGCAACCCAGGGTTATTATCGTTCAACCACCCATCGCGTTATCAACCCAGACAAGGGTGAAAATAAGTCACGGTTATCAATGCCCTTGTTTTTGCACCCCCGCCCAGAGGTGCCATTGTCACCGGAAAAGACAGCTAAGCAATACTTAGTTGAGCGCCTGACTGAGCTAGGAGTATTATAACGATGCAAGATAGCTTACCACTGCCAACAAACTATCTTCAATCCATTAAAGCCTATTTATTACAGCTACAAACCAATATCTGTCAAACATTAGCACAATGCGATGGACAAGCGTCTTTTATTATTGATGAATGGACTCGTGAACAAGGCGGAGGCGGTATTAGCCGTGTCCTTGAAAAGGGTTTTGTATTTGAAAAGGCCGGTGTTAACTTTTCCCATGTATATGGTCATACCCTCCCCCCCTCTGCCAGCGCCAACCGACCCCAATTAGCCGGTCGTGATTTCCAGGCATTAGGGGTATCATTAGTGATTCATCCAAGAAATCCTTATGTCCCAACCTCTCATGCCAACGTTCGTTTTTTTGTCGCCAATCATGAGTCTGAACCCCCTATTTGGTGGTTTGGTGGTGGTTTTGATTTAACACCCTATTATGGATTTATGGAAGACTGTGTGCACTGGCATGAAGTGGCCAAATCTGCCTGCGATCCGTTTGGTGCTGCTATCTATGAGAAATTTAAAACATGGTGTGATGATTATTTTTTCCTAAAACATCGTCAAGAAGCGCGAGGGATTGGCGGTTTGTTCTTTGATGATTATTGTGAACACAGTTTTGAACACAGCTTTGCGTTGATGCAGAGCATTGGCAACGCGTATATTGACGCGTATGTGCCCATTGTTGAAAAACGAAAAAATCAGGCTTATGGCGATAGAGAACGAGACTTTCAATTATACCGTCGCGGACGTTACGTTGAATTTAATTTGGTTTATGACAGAGGCACGTTATTTGGATTGCAGTCCGGCGGTCGAACCGAGTCGATATTAATGTCCCTACCACCTGAAGTTCGATGGACCTATGATTGGCATCCCGAGCCTGGAACACCCGAAAGCGCACTATACGAGACTTATTTGCCCAGGCGCGATTGGTTAAATCGGTAATACCAAATACTCGCACAGACAAATAAATTACAGATGGCTAAAACTAAAAACACGCCTTGTATGCTAACATTAATCTCTAACAGCAACATCACTAATAAACTACCCAATACCATGAAAGCGGCATTGAGAATATTATTGGCTGCAATCGTTCGCGAGCGATGACTAATTGGACTTTTGGTTTGTAATAGCGTGTAGCATGGCACAATATACATGCCGCCACAAAAGCATAAAGCAAAAAAATCGACTATTGCTCGCCAATTGGGTAGCGCGCTAACAAACTGGTGTAAATTTTGTAGATGATTACTACCCGCCCCTCTGAGGGTATGCGGTGGTAGGTAATACAAATCAAAGGCAAAAACACTCATCAACAACAATGCCAATGGCACCCACTTTAACGTTACTTTCCCTTTTAAGAAATAATTAATAGCCAAGGAACCGGACGCAATGCCAATAGAAAACAAAATTAGGAATAAAGCAAACACTTTATTGTTAGCGATCAATACAAAGCGTACATAATCGGGCAGTTTTATCATAACCACAGCACCGATTAACCAAAACCAAGAAATTGCCAGAATTATCGCTAATATCAATGGTTGGTGAAGCGATTGCTTAAGCATTTGATACGTTGCTCGAAAAAAATGCCAATCAATGGATAGGGTTTTTGCTTCATGCAGATCCAAAGGAATATACAAGCTCGATAATAACCCTAACCATGCCACGACATTGGTTAACAAAATCGCCCAAAAAACAGACTCATGGCCAACCGTCAAAGCACCCAACGAGGTACCCAGCAAGATAGCGATAAAGGTGCTCGCCTCAATTAAAGCCGTTCCCGCTAATAGTCGCTCTTGCTTAAGCAATTCCGGTAAGATGGCATATTTAACAGGCCCAAAAAAGGTTGAATGGATGCCCATACCGCATAAAATAGCCATGAGAAGATAGATATTGCCCAGATATAAGGCAAAACTTCCAAATGCGATAAGAAAACATTCAAATACCTTGATCCATCTCGCAATAATGGCTTTATTAAATTTATCGGCTAATTGTCCGGCTGTGGCAGAAAACAGAAAAAATGGAATGGTAAATACGGTGCCAGACAGGGCTTGATAAAACTGGGACGCTTCTTCGCTTTGATTTAAATAGAAGCTTATCAAGGTAAGCATGGCGAGTTTAAATGCATTATCATTAAACGCGCCAAAAAACTGGGTAAAAAAAAGCGGACGATAACATCTATCGCCAAGCAAACGCCATGTTGAATGGGATAAATGCTCGGTCAAATTTTTCTCCATTTTGGATTAGGCAGTGGTTGTGCGATCACTTAACTGACTTAGTAGTTTTTCGATAGCATTGGTGTGGGGCATAGAACCAGCTAACATCGCATTGACACGATCCTCATAATGCGCTTTGACCTCCAAATCCGGAAAGATATAAAACTGACCAGCTTCAACCCCCTGATAAATGGACTGTGCAACATCATCGGCTGAGCGGCTATAAGCAAGCACTTTTGCTAGCTTCTCATGCATGGGGTCGCGGTGAACAGGTGCTGAATTATTCAATAAGCTGGTATCTACGAAGGACGGGCAGATCACCGAAACACCGATGGGATGATTGAGCCTTTGAATATCAAAATAGAGGGATTCCGACAAAGCAATAATAGCAGACTTAGACATAGCATACGCCCCAACTTGGGATCCACTAAACAAACCATACATGCTTGCCATGTTGATGATTTTGCATTCATGGGGCTGTTTGATCATTAAAGGCGTAAACGCTTGGATGCAGTGAATAATACCATGCAAATTCACATCGAGGATGGTGCGTATATGCGCCAAAGGCATTTGCCAGATTGGCGCTAAACGGCCACTGATGCCTGCATTATTGAATAACCAGTCAATTCGGCCAAAATGCTCTATGGCCTGTTTAGCTAATTGGTTAACACTATCCATGCTGGTTACATCAGTCACAACACCGTAAATGTCAGCATCACTTTCACTCGATAACAATTCAACTTGATCGCAAAGCTCTGTCACCGCTTTATCTGCCATAACAACATTGATGTTGTTTTGCAAACAGACTTTGGTAAAAGCTAAACCAATTCCACTCGCAGCTCCAGTGATGACAGCCACTCTTCGATTAGCGTCCATTCCAATCTCTCCAAGTTTGGATTTTTAATCGTTTGATCATAACGTTCGTTCATTTTCTTTAAGGGCATCATACAATAAGTAAATGCTTCAATGCTACCTCTTTATGACGATTCCACAATCAAGCTTTACTTATTCACGCGCTGCCTCAACCACAACTTCTTTTGCTTTCAATCCTTTAGGACTTCGATCCACTTCAAAGCTCACTGGTTCATTTTCATAAAGTGTTTTAAACCCTTCGCATTGGATGTCTCGATAATGTACAAATACATCCTCACCGTTGAGATCAATAAATCCAAATCCTTTTCGCTCATTAAACCACTTAACGGTGCCAGTTTCTCTTTGCGACATCTCTGTCAATCTCCTTCAAAAGAACAATATCATTTAATGCTAACATTGTTGGCAAATCATTAAGTGACATTGTCCAAACATATTTAAACCATTGTTTCTTCAGCTCATTAAAAATTGAACCATGCATAGAATAACAGTTTTTTGTTACATGTTAATGGAAAATTAAAAAAAATTTGTTTTTTTCCAATAACTTAAGCAAAAAGACGACACTCTTAATTAGAATTAACCAAGGCAGGGACTGATTAGGATGGTTGACCAGCAACTAACGTCATTATTGGTGACTCTGTGGGATCCGAATTCACAACCAGATTTGGGGAGCGAGCCGATGTATAGACCCAACTCAATCGGGAGTCGTCAGGCGCTGTCTCCAATCGAGGATTAAGATGCAATGCGCTTAAATTTGGGGATAAGCGTTGGTGTGTGTGTTGAATCTCATCGATTTCGCAATCAGGGTCTATTTCTAAACCAAACCGTTGTTTGATGTTTGATTTAATCACGCTCGGGGTCATCCGCCATAATAAGCTTGCAGTTGTTAACGTTACGGCTGTCGCAGCGCAGGCAACGCCCGCTGTGGCAGAAATCTCAGGGAATAAGATGACAAACACCACACAACCAATGACAGCTGTTACGGTTGCCAAAATAAAGGCCCAATTGATTGTCGATTGGATGAAGTTCAGCTGCTTTTGCGACCCGGAAGGGCTATGGCACGCTCGCCAGAGGTTTAATCCTGTTTGAAATAACGCATTAGCACTAAAAACAACGACGCTTGAAAGAAAAATCCATGGCCCAATGGCAAAAGTCGTGCCTGTCAGTAATGAAATTTCTAATAAAGCAATCGACATCGTCGCCAAGCTTGCACAAAGTGAACCAACAATAGCATTCAGCCAAAGATCAAGATTCTTATCTTTGGCTTTAATCAGCTCGTAGATGTCAACAGCAGCCAGACAAATCAGAACAAAGGAAAACATCGGCATCATGACGAGATAGAAAGGAGAAGCACCAAGAGCCAAAAACCATGGTCTACGCAACATCGACCCATACATAAGTTCTTCTAATGGCTCTTTGACATAGAGAAAAAAAGAACGAAATCGACCACTGGACAAAAATCCAACGTTCGATAACATCTTAAATGCTTCTAAAATCCTTTTAAGCACGATGTTTTCCTTATTTTCTCAATTGGGGGAACAAGATCACATCACGGATAGACGGTGAATCGGTGAATAACATCACCAGCCTATCAATGCCGATCCCTTCTCCCGCTGTTGGTGGCATCCCATATTCTAATGCCTCAATATAATCGCTATCAAAATGCATGGCTTCAAGATCGCCAGCTTCTTTTTCCTGCACTTGTTTTTCAAATCGTTGCGCTTGGTCTTGAGCATCGTTAAGTTCTGAAAACCCATTAGCAATTTCCCGACCGGCAATAAATAATTCAAATCGGTCGGTCACATCATGGTTGTGATCACTGCGTCTTGCCAAGGGTGAAACATCCGTGGGATAGGCGGTAATAAACGTTGGTTGAATCAGTTTATCTTCGACGGTTTCCTCAAATAAAATCATTTGTAATATGCCTAAGGTATCTGTTTTCTTATAGGAAAGTCCTTTTTTATCTAAGATATTTCTTAAGCTATCCACACTTTCAATCGCTTCGATGGGTAAATCCGAATGATGGGTTAATATGGCTTCTTTCACCGTTAAGCGATTAAAAGGTCTTTCAAAGCTGATAGTCTCCCCCTGATAGACAATTTCTTTTGAACCAACGAGTTGTTCGCTTAAATAACCGAATAGATCTTCAGTGAAATCCATCATGTCGTGATAGTCTGCATAAGCTTGATAGAACTCTATCATGGTAAACTCAGGATTATGGCGGGTTGAAATACCTTCATTACGAAAACTGCGATTAATCTCATAGACCCGTTCAAAGCCACCGACTACCAATCTTTTTAAATAGAGCTCTGGAGAAACCCGCAAAAATAAGTCCATATGCAAGGTATTATGGTGGGTAATAAAAGGCCTTGCTACAGCGCCACCAGGAATCGGGTGCATCATGGGTGTTTCGACTTCCAGATAATCACGCGTATCCATAAATTGACGAATATGGGTAATTAACCTCGACCGAAGTGTAAATATTATTCGCGATTCTTCATTAGCAATTAGGTCCACATAACGCTTTCGATAGCGCAATTCAACTTCCGCCAAGCCATGAAATTTATCTGGCAAAGGCCGCAATGACTTGGTTAATAACACAATATCATCGGCATGAACGGTTAATTCATTGGTATTTGTCTTAAACAACTTACCTTTTACCCCAACGATATCGCCTAAGTCCCAGTGTTTAAATTGCTCATACAATTCAGGAAGATCATTCTCACGAATATAGACTTGAATTCGACCGCTAACATCTTGAATATGAAAGAAACTTGCCTTTCCCATGACACGTCGAAGCACAATGCGTCCGGCAACCGCTGTTTGTATTGCCTTTTCTTCTAAACCGGCCTTATCTATGTCATTGTACTCAGTCATTAATTTTGCAGCTAAATGACTACGCTCAAATTGATTTGGGAATTTAAACCCAGATTCTCGCAATTCCGCTAACTTTTGGTTTCGGATTTTGTATACTTCACTTTCGTCTAAGTGCTCATCTATCATGTTTGGTCTACTCCTGCTTTTAAGCTGGCTTCAATAAAGGCATCTAAGTCCCCATCTAACACCGCCTGCGTATTGGATGTCTCAACTTGTGTTCGTAAATCTTTGATGCGCGATTGGTCTAAAACGTAAGAACGAATTTGTGATCCCCAACCAATATCAGACTTTGAGTCTTCAAGCGCTTGTTGTGCAGCATTTTGCTTTTGTATTTCTAACTCATACAGCTTTGCACGCAACTGTTTCATCGCCTGATCTTTATTCTTGTGCTGCGAACGATCATTCTGACATTGCACCACAATCCCACTGGGTAAATGAGTTATTCGAACTGCTGAATCGGTTCTATTAACGTGCTGGCCACCTGCGCCAGAAGCTCGATACGTATCAATGCGTAAATCAGCGGGGTTAATCTCAATTTCAATGTTATCGTCAATTTCTGGTGATACAAATACGGCTGCAAATGAGGTATGACGACGGTTACCCGAATCAAATGGTGACTTTCTAACCAATCGGTGCACGCCCGTCTCCGTGCGCAACCAACCATATGCATAATCCCCTTTGACATGAATTGTCGCGCTCTTGATACCCGCAACCTCACCGGGAGAACACTCAATCAGTTCCGCGTCAAAGTGATGTTGTTCAGACCAACGAAGGTACATTCGTAAAATCATTTCAGCCCAATCTTGGGCTTCGGTACCACCCGATCCGGCTTGTATATCTAAAAATGCATCATTTGCATCCATCTCACCACTGAACATTCGGCGAAATTCGAGCTGCGCAACAGACTCTTCAATCTTGTCGATATCCTGGCTCAACTCCTCAAACAGTCCCTCGTCTTGCTCGTCGAGAACGAGTTGCAATAACTCCTTGGCATCGCTGATTTGTTTGCTCAATTGCTCCAGCGTTACAACCACACTTTCTAATGAAGCGCGTTCTTTGCCAAGTGCCTGGGCATGCTCTGGGTCATTCCATATATCACTCGACTCTAATTCGCGGGAAACTTCTTCTAATCGTTCCTTTTTGCCATCAAAGTCAAAGATACCCCCGAAGATCGGCGATACGCTTCTCTAATTCTTTAATTTGTATGGTGACTTGATTGGCTTCAATCATGTTTTTTAATCCAATTTAAAATGTTGTGGGATTATACATAAAAATCATAGCATTGGCTAGGGAAGCGCCCTTAGTATACCTAGGCAGAAGTTGAGGTTTCATACCAGCAAAAATATAAGTTAACGATCGATCTTTTTGTTTATTTAATATACCATATGTTTTTGTTCTATACTATGAAAGAACGTCATGCAATAGGACTGTATCATGGAAACAAAATCGAGATTGTATTTTATCGCCTTAAAGATGGCGTTGTCTTCATTTATCCTATTAACGTTAATGTTTTTTTCAACTCCAACCTTGGCAAATAAACCCTCAAATACTAATCCAACCTATGCCAACCCAGGAACAATCACCCTAGCTCATCGCGGTAGGTGGTATGGTCCTGGGTACGGATATCGTGGCGGTATTTGGGTGAATCCAGGATGGGGCTATCCTCCTCCTTATTGGGGTCCTTGGACACCCTATTGGACAGGCGGGGTATATTGCCGTAAACGATGCTTGATCAATCGCTGGGGCCGGGTCATTAGCTGTCGGGTGAGTTGCTTTTGATTGAGATGGATGGGCATAGGCCCATCCGACAATTATGAATTACGTATCGATTAATGTGGGTTAATCTAAACCATTGGGCGAACGATTAACACATCACATTTAGCACCATGCAAAATCGCATTGGCTGTTGAGCCCAGCAATAACGCAATCCCATGTTTACCATGGCTGCCGGTGACAATGAGATCAATTTTTTGTGCCTCAGCAACACGTAGAACTTGGTTTTTTGTCGATCCCATTTCAAGAAAACGATGCTTATCATCCACGCCTAATTGTTTGGCAAGTTTCTTAAGCTCCGCTTCAGCTTGTTCTTTGATGGAAACTTCTACTTCAGCAAATCCAGAAAAACCAGGGTAAGCGTATGCAGGAATAGGCTCTACAACATGCACCAAGAATAAATCCGCCTTATTTTCATCCGCAATTTTTTTTGCTTTTTTAGCCGCTTGAATACCAACTTCATCGAAATCTGTTGCGAATAACACTCTCTTGTACATAAATTACTCCTTTAATGTGTTGACTGAATTATTTCATCTGACGCAAGTAACGACTCGGATTGATCAAAAGCTGCCAATTGATTATTCGAATCGATTGATTTCAGACGTTGGATTAAACTAGGAATATAGGATTTAAATGTCTTAACAATGGGATCAAACTGGGATGCTAACTGACTATTATTAACGCTTTCTTGTTTAGCTAACGAGGTCATTTGAATTACAACTAACACTAAAGAAACAATAAAAGCGCCTCTTAATAAGCCAAACCCCATCCCCAAAATACGATCGGTGGTGCTTAATCCTGACTTTTTCAAGATAAAGCCTAAAAAGGTATTACCAATACCACCAATAATCAAAGTCCCTACCATAATGACGATAAAGCCTATCCCATACCGCAGTCTGGCATCTTCAACCCAGCCCTGAAAGAAGCCATCGAAATGATTTGCGTAGTGGTAAGCTAACCAAATCGCTAATACCCAAATGCATAAAGCGATTAGCTCTTTGATAAAGCCTCTTAAAATGCCCGTTAGGGTGGAAAGTAAAACAATACCCAGAATGGTGTAATCGAGCCAGTTCAAGCTAGCCATCTAGCCAACCCCTTTCGTGACGAACCCTTTTATTTGATGCTTATCTGCCAATTTATGCTGAAGCTGTTTTGCCGCTTCAGCTGACGCCAAACTGCCAATTAGTACTTTTACGGCAGGCTTGCCATGGACACTTGTTTTAACTAATCGAGATTGAATACCTTTATTGCTTAAATGTTTTTGTAAAATTTTAGCGTTGGTTGTTTCTGAAAAAACGCCCACTTGAACCGCAAACTTTGAAGAAGAAGCAGCAACTTTCTCTGGCCCTTTAGCGGGCACTTTTGTTGACACTTTTGCAGGGGCCTTTGCAGACAATTTTGCAGGCGCTTTTGCTTGGACTTTTGGCTCAGGTGCCTTCTTCGTGACATTAACCTCGGGATTTGGTGAAGGTATTTTAGCAGCTTCCATTTGTAAAGGTTGTTGGGGTCGTGTCAATTCTTCCAGCTGTTCAATATCTTGGTTATCCGACACAGGCTTACCATTGCCAATGGGATAACTTGCTTGAGATGCCTCTTGGATTGGTTTTGGCTCAGAAATCGGATTTGCCTTAACTTGTTCCTCCGTATGGCTTAATACACTTTGCGTATCTAAGTCAACATGCGCCATGCGAGTTTCAGCAAAAACTTGTGGCTCATTGACCTCAGCCATTTGTGGTTGCGGCGGCTTGGCAGGCAATTCAACAACAATTCTTTTTTCTTCCAGTCTTTGATTATTTTTTTTAATCATTGCTGGCACAAAAACCAATGCTATGGAAATAATAACGGCTATTCCAACGACGCGATGTTTCATCGCTTCATCCATTGTCAATTTCATTAATTTATACCTATCTTTTTCAAATAACAATTAGCCATTTGAACAGTTACAAATGAACCGAAAACAACGATCAGATCATTCATTTCAGCATCAAGTGATGCTTGCTCACAGGCCCGCTCAACCGAATCAAACGCCAAACACGTTCCCTTATGATGGCTAATCTCAGACATTAATTCAAGCCTTGATGCAGTTCTTGAATTAGCCAATGGTGCAATATACCAATTTTGTGATAGTTTTGCCATTAATTCAATCATTTGACCAAACGCTTTATCTTTAAAGACAGCAAATACCACTCGGACAGTTCCCAAACCTTCGCACGCTTGGATAACCTGGGTTAATCGTTTAACGGCTTGAACATTATGCGCAACATCTAATAACCACTTTGGTTGATGATGAATCCATTGTAATCGCCCAGGCACATAGCAATGTTTAAACGCTAGTCGTAAATCGTTATCTAAGACGGTTAAAGTGTCATTCATGAGCGTCACAACCATCATGGCTGTTACACAAGCTTGGGGATGAACATCACTACTCAGGGAATAAGTTTTCCCATTAACTTGACATTGTATGGAAGAATCAATCCTTTGAAAATCAAATTGATTACCTAGCTGATAAAGGGGACTTCCTAGTTGGTTTACTTGTCTTTGGATGGCGTCTGGTAGCGCATAATCCCCAAAGACGGTTGGTTTTTCAGGTCGAATTATCCCCGCTTTCTCAGCAGCAATGGCTTCAATGGTTGTTCCTAAATAGGCTTGATGATCATAATCCACTGTCGTAATTACTGCGCAATCCGTATCAATGATATTAACAGCATCGAGTCTTCCACCCAAACCGACTTCTAATATGACAACATCCAATGGGTGTTGGCTAAAATAAACCAATGCAGCTAACGTGACCATTTCAAAATAGGTTAAATAGGTCGCGCCACGATTGCTTTCTATCCAAGAAAATAATTCACAAAGTGATTTATCCGAAATCAGCGTTTGGTTCACTCGAATCCGTTCATTAAAACGGTCCAAATGGGGAGAAATATAAGCACCTACTTGATACCCGGCTTTTTGGTAGATGGCTTCTAGCAAGTAGACAACGGATCCCTTTCCGTTTGTGCCGGCAACAGTAATCACCTGAGTCGCAGGCTTTGGCAAGTTCAATCGTTGGTAGACTTGTCGAATACGATTTAACCCAAGTTGAATCTCATCCGCATGGCGATTAGCAAGCCAATCCAGCCATTGATCAAGGCTAAACTGGTGGTAATCTTCAACGACTTCAGACATTGCTTTTCCTGAACGTCATTAATTTTGCTAATAATTCGGCGATGGTTTTTTTAAGTTGGTCGCGCGCGACCACCATATCGATATGGCCGTGCTCTAATAAAAATTCTGCCCGTTGAAATCCCTCTGGAAGCGTTTGCCGAACGGTTTGCTCAATCACCCTTGGACCAGCAAAACCAATTAACGCGTTTGGTTCAGCGATAATGATATCCCCAAGGCTTGCAAAACTGGCGGACACGCCTCCCATGGTTGGATCAGTTAAAACAACGATAAATGGTAATTGATGTTGTGAAAGCTTCGATAATGCGGCAGAAGTACGCGCCATTTGCATCAAAGAAAACAATCCTTCTTGCATCCTTGCACCGCCACTTGCCGTGAAGGTCAAGAATGGTTTTTGTTCATCGATTGCCATATGAACACCCCGAACAAATTTTTCACCAACAATGCTTCCCATTGAACCGCCCATAAAAGAGAATTCAAAGCAGCTAACAATCGCTGGGATTTTTTCAATTTGTCCCTTCGCTAAAATTAAGGCTTCTTTTTCACCGGTTGCTTTTTGGGCCTGCAAAATCCTATCCTTGTATTTCTTAGAATCTTTGAATTTCAATCGGTCAACGGGTTCAAGATTAGGAAATAATTCGTCCATTGTTTGTGGATCGAATATTTGCTTGAGTCGCTCCCTTGCTGATAAACGATGGTGATATCCGCAATGGGGGCAGACAGATAAGTTCTTTATGAGTTCACTATGATATAAAACCGATGCACATCCCTTGCACTTAACCCATAGCCCTTCGGGAACACCTTTTTTATCGCGTGTTTCGGTACGAATTTTTGAAGGAAATAAATTTTTAAGCCAACTCATGCTTATATCCGTGACAATTAAAAGATTCTATTATAATCTGATTTATAATACATAATCGATAAAAAAATCATTTGTGGGCGCCATTTGTGATTAAACAACGACTAATCTACCGATTTATACTAAAAAATCGCATGCGGATATTCTTCGTCATCAGTTGTGCGCTGCTTATTCTATTTCCAATTTCCCAACATCAAGACATTTTACCCACGTCGGGTGTTGAATTATTTTCAAACGCACTTTTATTATTTGGTATCTACCTGGTGAGCCCCAACAAACACCTGTTTGCCGTTTCTGTTCTCACCAGTGCGCTAGCAATTGTCCTCATCTGGTCAAGTAAGTTTTATTTCAGCAAACACCAGCTTCTTTTTGGGCTTTTTTTGGAAGGCATATTATTTATGATTGCCATCTATTCCATCATATTGCATGTCTTGACCATGCGAAAAATTAATGAAGACAAAATTTTTGGCGCAATTAGCGCCTACCTCTTATTATGTATTTTTTGGGCATTAATTTACACCATGACTGAAATCTATGACCCCTATTCGTTCTCGTTTTCCACAGGCTTCACCACCGCTTATACGTCCATGGCAGTTCATCGATTCTATTTTACCCAGTTTCTATATTTTAGCTTCATCACCTTTAGTACCCTAGGATATGGGGATATTCTTCCTTTAACTGCCCCAGCAAGAATCGCAGCCTCCCTTCAAGCCGTTGCAGGGCAACTTTATGTCGCCATATTAATTGCTCGCTTGGTTGGCCTACAAATAATCCAATCTCAAAAAGATCATTAAAATTCAAAAACAAAGAATAATCCATCTTTTAAAATCTGAAATGAAACTAAAGTTTTAAATTCTCCGTCCGATAACTGATGTGAGTACGGTGAAATACCACTGTATTAAAACTAATAATATCAAGTATCCCTTACCAGGGATTCAGGTATGAGGAGAACATTACTATGGCTCAAACGATTAACACAAACGTAATGTCTTTGAATTCACAGCGCAATTTGAATATGACTCAAAAAGCACTGTCGCAATCGATTCAAAGACTATCATCGGGTTTACGCATTAATTCAGCGAAAGATGACGCAGCAGGTCTTGCTATTTCTGAGCGTATGTCTGCTCAAATTAGAGGGATGTCTGTTGCAATTCGTAACGCAAATGATGGTATTTCTTTAGCTCAAACCGCTGAAGGTGCGATGCAAGAAACGACCAACATTTTGCAACGTATGCGTGAACTATCCTTACAATCAGCAAACTCAACCAACAGCTCAAGTGACCGCCAAGCGCTTCAAGAAGAAGTCACTCAGCTACAAGATGAGTTGAATCGTATATCTCAAAACACCGAGTTTAACGGTCAACGTATTTTGGACGGTTCGTTTTCAAATGCAAGCTTCCAAGTCGGTGCGAACTCTAACCAAACCATTCAGTTTACGATTGGTAGTGTTAAAGCCTCATCCATTGGCGGTATTGCCGATACAACCGGTAGTGAAGTGAGTGCTGCCGCTGCAACGGATATTACCATTGCCATTGGTGGCGGTGCAACGACTTCTATTACCACATCAGCCAGTTTTACAGGAAGCGCTAATGGTCAAGATTCTACTTCGGCCTATGCAAAAGCGGCTGCCTTAAATGATGCTAATATTTCTGGTTTCAGCGCAACGGCATCAACATCTGGTACGCAAACAGTCGGCACAATTGGTGGTGCTACGTCAACAGATACCTATACACTAACTATCAATGGTGTTTCAGTGTACACAGGTCTTGATGTGAGTACTGCTTTAACAACGACTGCATTAAGAGATGCGATTAACACCGTTTCTAACCAAACGGGTGTCATTGCCAGTGAAAGTGCCGGCGATATTACGTTGACAGCTGCGGATGGTAGAAATATCACCGTTGCCGAAAGTGGTAGTGGTTTCGTTGCAGGTACGGACGGCTTATCGGTTACCGGCGGGGATTTCGACGGTGTGCTCCGTGGAACGATTAACCTCAGTGCCAATGATACCATTGCCATTGGTGGTACAGTCGCGACTATCGGTCATGGTACGTCAATTGCTAAAGATACCAACGGTATTGATGATATCGATATCAGTTCAGCAAGTGGCGCACAAACGGCGATTAAGCGAATTGATGCGGCATTAAACTCGGTGAACTCTACTCGAGCGCAAATGGGTGCGTTGCAAAACCGCTTTGAGTCTACGATATCTAACCTTGCCAACGTATCTGAGAACTTATCAGCAGCACGTGGACGTATTCAAGACGCTGACTTTGCGGCAGAGACTGCCAACTTGACAAGAGCTCAGATTCTACAGCAAGCAGGTATTGCGATGTTAGCGCAAGCAAACGCATCGCCTCAAACTGTACTATCATTATTAGGGTAAGGTATAAACATATTACCTTAATTACTAACGCCTTGCGGCTTATGCCGCAAGGCAATTTGTCCTCTGACGGGACATGAGGAGATTGAGATGGATGTTTCATTTGATCGTTCAATCAATTCAGTAAGCAGTCCTGAAAGTCAGCGGGTTGAAAAACAACAACAAACAAAACCGGTTGTACAATCAGTCACAAGCTTAACTGATAGAGATATTCAGCAAGCAATTGACAAAGCCACAGGTCTCTTGCAGACCATTGTCACGGAAAAATTATCCGATGAAATTATTCGCAAAATGCCACCGGATGAATATTTGAATATGTTATCATTACTCGATAATATAATAAGTGGTTCAGTGGATGAGAGTGTTTAATTAACGCTTAAGGATAGAAGAATGAACGGGATTAGTTCACCAGGTGTCGGCTCGGGGTTACCAATTCAGGATTTAGTCACACAGCTTGTGACTGCTGAAACACAAGCGCAAGTGAATCGAATCACACGCTTAAATGCCCGCTATAATACCGAACTATCCATCCTAGGAAAAATAAAAAGCGGTCTTGCAGGCCTTCAATCAAAAATGGCCTCACTGTCTGATTTAAATCAATTCTATGGATTTAGCACATCATCATCCGATTCTTCTTATGTGACCGCATCGAGCAATATCAATGCTGTTGCTGGAAGCTACCAAGTTGAAGTTCAACAATTAGCTGCCAAGCAGTCGTTAGCCAGCCAATCGATTGCTGACCCATCAGCAACACTCGGCTCAGGTACCCTCACTATTGATTTCGGAACCTACGATGCCGGCAAAACAACCTTCACACCCAATGCGGATGAAGATTCTGTCATTATCAATATTGCACCCGGCTCGGATGATTTGTTTAGCATACGCGATGCCATCAATGACAGTAATTCGGGTGTCACAGCAAGTATCGTCAGCGATAGTCAAGGAGCGCGCTTAACGATTACGAGCAAAGCATCCGGAGAAGATTTATCCATGCGCATTACCGTATCGGATAACGATGGCAATAATACCGATAATGCAGGCCTTTCTCAGCTAGCCTATGACCCGGTCAATACAGTTCAAAACATGAGTGAATCCGTTACTGCAGCAAATAGCAAGGTGCGAATCAATGGGTTATTGCTAGAACAAAGCAGCAACACCCTATCCGATGCAATTGAAGGAATTACTTTTACTCTAAAAAAAGCTGAAATCGGAAAAATAGTGGATATTACGGTCTCTCATGATACCAATAAATTGAAAAATGCAGTGGGAGAATTTGTCAACAAATACAATGAAACCATATCCCTACTCCATGAATACACCGGCTATAATGCAGAGACAAAAGAAGGCGGTTATTTCCAAAGTGATACCAGCTTACGCACGTTGAAATCGGCCCTATCCAATCTGATTGGTCAAACAATTGATACAGGTGGTCCGTTACAAACGTTGGCTGATATTGGCATTAAAACGAAAGCAAACGGTCTCTTAGAATTAAACGATAGCCAATTTACCAAACAACTGGAAGATAACTACGAGTATATCGGCGCATTATTTTCCCGCACGGCAACCACGACTGACAATGGTCTTCGTGTCAATACCATTGGCAAAGACGTCAAAGCAGGCACCTACAATATTACGATTGACACCTACACACCCGGTAGCGAATTAACAGGTACCATTGGTGGCGTTTATGCCAATTCCACCGATGGCAAAGTGTTAAACGGAACTGGCGACTTTAAGGGATTGTCCATTGAGGTACTAAGTGGCAGTACGGGTTCTCGCGGACAAATCACCGTAAGGGATGGGATTGCTATTCAATTTGACCAGTTAATAGAAAGCTATCTTAGCAAAGACGGAACGCTGACCCAGAAAACGGACGCCATTACCAAACGTCAGGAAAAACTGACTGTTGACCAAACGAACTTAGATGCCCGCGCTCAAAAACTCCAGCAACGTTACCTGGATCAGTTCATTGCGTTGGATACCCTCATTTCTCAATTACAATCAACCAGTAGCTTTCTCACCCAACAATTAGGCAACCTGCCTCAATTTAATTCGGGAGGTAATAACTAATGAAAAATCATTACGAGCAAGCCCTCAATCAATATAAAAATATTGATTTGCAAGCCCGAATTGAGGAAGCAACGCCTTATGAATTGATATTATTGCTTCTTCAAGGTGCACGATCGCATATCTCTTCTGCTATCAACCATATTGAGCACAAGCAATTGAGCCAAAAGGGAGAGCGAATTGGTAAGGCAATTAGCATCTTAGATGAACTAAGACACGCCTTGAACCATGACGTTGATCCTCAAATGACGGGTAATTTAGACCAGTTATATGACTACATTCAACGAATCTTACTTAAAGCAAACTTGGATAATAGTACTGACCTTCTCCGTGAAGCAGCAGCTCTTTTGGGCCAAGTGCATACTGCCTGGCTTGGCGTTAATGAAAAGGCGTCGGGCACAACCGGTTAAGTGAGCTTATTGCTTACAGGGCTTATCAACGAAGTTAACAATCACTACCGTGTTATTATAAGATTGCTTATTCCAGGCTTGCCCATATGCGAGCAAAAATACCGCATCTTTACCACTATCATCTTTTTCAATTTTCTTAAAATTAAAAGTCATCATGCCCCCTGCCCCTATCCGCTTAGTTTTAGGTGCCACAAATGTTGCCTTTTCCTTTTGAAATCGTGTTTGGTTATAATCGACCACTTGCCAACTATACCCTGTTGTTGGATTAGCAGGTAACTGAAATGAAATCGATGAGCACTGCTTACTTTGTTCAATCGTTTGAAGAGGGTTTGCCATTGCCGTGGAAGCCATAAAACCACAACTAATCAATGTCAAAATATGCTTTTTCATGTCATCACCTTTAAAAAAAATGTCATTTTGGGCCAAGTGTAACCGTATCATCTTGCTGGTCACTCTGATTAAAATCATCTAAACAGGCGCTAACTCGCTCAATCGATTTTTCAGTCAGCTTGCGCACACCATCCATTAACAAAGCGGTACCATTTACAATCGCTTTGAGTAACAAGTTTACCAAAGAGACCATCTCACACACTAAAGCCGCTAGTAAACAACACGTTGTTAATACGACAGCCTTTGCTAGACGATATAATGGTATCACCAGATAACGCCATGGCAATAGAAAAAACGTATAGCCAATTGCGCGAAGGCCTGTATACAATATTATATTATTGATGGTTCGCATGCTTTTATCGTGATCGTGTGGCTCTTTGATGAAGCGTGTATGACTGGAACGGGCAAAGTTGACAAAATGATGGGTTAAGAAATTGGGGCATTCTTTGTCGAGCTCACCGCGCAATATAATCCAATCAGGCTTCCATGTCCCCATGATTGACACCGGATCGGCCCCTTGTTTAATGACGAACACCGCGGGCTTAGTTACTAAGCTGTCCCAAAGATCAATCTTCTTAAGCGAACTATTTTCAACCAGTCCCGCTGGATTCAGCGCATAAACATGGCTACATCGATCCCCTAAATTGCAAGCGGTAAGTAACGATAGCGCCCCCCCCAGACTGACTCCTGTGACATTTATTTTACGATTAGGAAATTGGTCAAACCATCGTTCAATTTCTGCTTTGCCAGACATATACAGATCATGACCAACCGTTTTGAATGGCTTCATATCGGTCATCAATTGTGTCATAAATCCATTGCCACTTGGATAAGTCGTTCCCTGATAAACGAGCCACGGCGAGGCATCCTTATCATTTCCTTGCGGTGATAACCCATAGGCCCACACCCTATCATCATCATTAAAGACATAAGGAATATTTTTATAACTTGCAGTTAAATCGATTGGGTTAATTTGACAGGAAACCATTTTCCATTGCTCATTAACTAACTGAGGGATCTCAATAACGCTCTCTTTTTCAGGATAAGAAAAAGGCACATAGCTTAAAACACTCGCAATTAATATCGATGCTTGTCGCTGTTGCTGTTCATTCAGCGTTTGATGTTGAAGCTGGTAGCCAATATAAGATAGACCTTCTTGCAGTACTTCAAACATATACTTTCGTTGAATGGCTGTGGCATCATAAAAGGCAAACTTCACGGTATCCAAATTGAGCGCCTGCTGCCAGCCTATCACTTGCTCAAGCATTAATAAACGGACAAAATTACGAGCATTTGCCCGCACTCTATCATCGCCTGTCAGGTTATCGAGCGATTCGAATCCTTTTTCAACAAAAAAATCGAGCGTTAGGCCGCCAGCATACACTTCTTTCGCCATATTAACCTAGTATCATTGTCAGAAACTTCGCTTTAGGCCAATCTCAATTTGCGGTGACATTGGCCTCCTGAAAGTTAATTGCTTAGATTATATCATGATAGGATGAATTGTTTATGACCATTTTGACATTTCAGCGAATTCGCTTATCATAATGACTCTTGTCACAATCATTTCACAACAATCATCATGACAAAATTACTTCAAACATACAATAGCAATGCATGGATTGTTGAAATGTTCTTCATTATTCTTTGTGCTGCAATCATTCATTTCATTGCGTCGAAACTATTGTCTCGCCTACACCGCAAGGCTGAGAAAACTCGAATTATCAATAGTACTCGCAACCATGGTGCACAATGCGCCTTTCCAACGCAAACCATCCATTTGCAAAATGAGATGGCCTTGAAAGCACTTGAAGAGGCGAATTGAGATGCAATTTACCCTGGGTAAAGTGAAACGCGGCATTTTTGAAGCAGTCCCTTTAATCATCGCAGGACTCCTGCTTCCTTTATCGTTTTCACCCTTTCACCTCTCCGGGTTTGCTTTCCTATCGCTTGCTTGGCTAATTGTGCGCCTAGATAAGAAAATAAACCCATTTACCAGTGGTTTTATTTTTGGGTTGGCATTTTTTGGATTTGGTATTTCGTGGATTTATAATAGTATCCATCAGTTTGGGCATCTCCCCCCACTTATCGCCTTTATGGTTACCTCCCTCTTTGTTGCTTATTTAGCAATCTACCCAGCCATAACGAGCTGGCTTTACCTAAAACTGAAACAACCTTTTGCCAGCCCCTTGTTTTATAGTGCCCTCTTTGCCACCTTGTGGACAATGAGTGAATGGTTACGGGGGCATTTATTCACCGGCTTTCCCTGGTTACAAGTCGGGTTTGGCCAAATTGATAGCCCGCTTGGCAAGCTTATCCCAATTATCGGTGTCTATGGCACAACGTTTCTAGTCGTCTTTATCGGCGGCTTAGTCGCAAGCCTATTTACCTATAAAGGCCTGAAGCGAATGGGCGTGCAAATATTTCTGGTTATCTTTTTATTAGGTTTACATCAATGGCAACCAAAACCTTGGACTACCCTGATTGATAAACCCATGAGTGTGGGGGTTGTTCAAGCAAACTTATCCATGCGAGACAAGTGGGATGAATCTTATTTTTGGCGTCTGATTAGCCACTATCAAAAAGCAATCTATCAATTGTTAGGAAAAGATTTAATTATTTTGCCTGAATCGGCTATTCCAGTCCCTGCGGAAATGATTGCCGAGGAAATGAATGCATTTGACTCAGTCACCAAGAAATTTGGATCCGCTTTATTAGTCGGTATTCCTCAAGAAGATGAACAAACTGAGCAGCAGCGATATTACAATAGTTTGACCGTTCTTGGACAAGGTGAAGGCATCTATCGAAAGCAACAGCTCGTGCCTTTCGGAGAATATTTACCTAAACCTTTTCAATTTCTGAATCATTGGGCACCCCTTGCTAGTGCGAATATGTTGCCAGGCGATAATAAACAATCCCTGCCTCTGGCCAAAAGAAGACCATTTGCTACGCTAATCTGTTATGAACTTGCTTATGATCATTTACTAAGAAAGCAGCTGCCGGATGCGCAATGGCTTGTCAGTATTAGTGATGACGGTTGGTTTGGGTATTCGTTAGCGCCTTTTCAACAACAACAAATGGCTCAAGTCCGCTCCTTGCAAACCGGACGCTATCAGATTATGGCCAATAACGATGGTTTATCGGCCGTGATTGATAGCATCGGAACCATCAGTGCCAGTTTACCTGCCTTTACATCCGGCATATTATCTAACCAGATATTTCCAGCAACCGGTATGACACCATGGTCCAATTGGGGAAATTGGCCAATACTGATACTTTGCCTCCTCATCATTTTCTATTCGATCACTAAAAAAGCCATCGATATCCTCAAATAAGCTTGAGTCATCGCGTTATTTTTTCTCCAATAAGCCGCACCAGGTCAGGCTCTTGAGAATGTCCCTATCAAATATCGCTTTTTTTTGCAGCTAACACTTGCTGAGACATTCAAGAGGAGTTATGCTTAGCGGTCTATGTTGAACAAAACGAAAACCATTATGGAACACCGTTTTAACCCGAAAGAAATTGAAGAAAAAGCCCAACAGTACTGGCAAAAAAAACAAAGCTTTAATGTCAGCGAAGATCTTAACAAGGAAAAGTTTTATTCACTATGTATGTTCCCCTATCCAAGTGGCACATTACACATGGGGCATGTTCGTAATTACACCATCGGTGATGTGATTGCACGTTATCAACGCGCTCTTGGAAAAAATGTATTACAACCGATTGGATGGGACGCATTTGGCCTACCCGCAGAAAATGCAGCAATAAAACACGGCATACATCCTGCTGAATGGACTGCAAAAAATATTCAATCCATGAAAGCTCAGTTTCTAAGACTGGGAAATGCCTATGATTGGAAAAGGGAGTTTGCCACGTGTGATCCAGAGTATTACCGATGGGAACAATGGTTTTTTTTGAAACTGTATGAAAAGGGTTTAGTTTACAAAAAAAATTCCGTAGTTAATTGGGATCCCGTTGATAAAACGGTCCTTGCCAACGAACAAGTTGTTGACGGGCGTGGTTGGCGTTCGGGCGCTCTTGTTGAAAGGCGCGAAATTCCTCAGTGGTTCCTAAAAATCACCGCCTATGCTGACGAATTATTAGAAGGCCTAGATACGTTAGAAAATTGGCCAGAGCAAGTCAAAGCCATGCAGAGAAACTGGATTGGTCGATCGGAAGGGTGTGATATTTATTTCTCTGTGATTGAAGAACCTAAGCGGCTAAAAATTTATACCACACGAGCTGATACGCTATTTGGGGCCACCTACCTTGCTATTTCCCCCGATCATCCAATCGCAAAATTAGCTGCTGAAAAAAATACGGACGTGAAAGCATTTATCGAAAGCTGTCAGCACACAAAAACCGCTGAAGCTGAAATCGCAACCATGGAAAAGCGCGGTATTGATTCCGGTTTTACCGCAGAGCACCCATTGACCGGCGAAAGCATCCCCGTGTGGATTGCTAACTTTGTGTTGATGCAATACGGCTCAGGGGCAGTGATGTCAGTGCCGGCTCACGATCAACGCGACTTTGAATTTGCCCAACGCTATCAACTACCCATAAAAGAGGTTGTTAAGCCTGCTGACGGTCACCAACATGACTACACCCAGAGTGCTTATACCGATATGGGTGTTTTGGTAAATTCCAGTGACTACAGTGGCTTATCATCTCATGAGGCTATCGAGAAACTCGGTCAAGATCTCGAGAAAAAGCAACTCGGCAAAAAAACAGTGAATTATCGCTTACGTGACTGGGGCGTCTCTCGCCAACGATACTGGGGAACACCCATTCCCATGATTTACTGCGATGAATGCGGTGCTGTGCCTGTTCCTGAAGATCAATTGCCGGTGACGCTACCGGAAGATGTTAGTTTTACTGGCAGTGGTTCACCTTTAAAATCCTGCGACAGCTTTGTGCATACCCATTGTCCCCGTTGTGGTCAAGATGCTACCAGAGAAACCGATACCTTTGATACCTTTTTTGAATCCTCTTGGTACTACGCTCGATTTGCATGCAAAAGCCAAAGCAATGCCATGCTCGATGATCGCGCCAAGTATTGGACACCTGTTGACCAATACGTCGGCGGTATCGAGCACGCCGTGATGCACTTACTTTATGCCCGATTTTTCCATAAATTGATGCGCGACCAAGAATTACTCAACTCCGACGAACCTTTCACTGCACTACTCACACAAGGCATGGTCCTTAAAGATGGCCATAAAATGTCTAAATCGGTCGGCAACGTTGTGGATCCCAATCATTTGATAGACCAATATGGCGCTGACACTGCTCGCCTGTTTGTGATGTTTGCATCACCACCCGAGCAATCACTGGAATGGTCTGATAGTGGCGTGGAAGGCTGTCATCGATTCTTAAAACGCTTATTTAATTTGACTATTCAATTTCATTCAGAAATTGCTGATTTAAATCAAGCAAACAAAAATCATTTTGATATGAGCGAAAAAGAGAAAGATATCAAAAAACTTCGCCAATCAATGCATCAAATCTTGAACCAAGTTTGCCAGGATTATGAGCGGTATCAATTTAATACCGTGGTATCTGGGTGTATGAAAATCTTTAATTTAATAAACGACTATGCGCAACAAGATGTGGTTGATAAAGAGGTCATTTATGAAGGGGTCAGTGTCCTTTTACGATTGCTTGCGCCAATAACACCGCATATTTGCCACCATCTATGGCAGTTATGTGAGTTTGATGGCGCTATCATAGATGCGCCTATGCCGAAAGTGGACAAATCAGCACTAAAAAGTGATGAGGTATCCTATGTCGTCCAAGTCAATGGCAAACTTCGTGGTGAATTTTCTGCCCCGTCTGACTCGTCTGAAGAAAGCTTAATTGAATTAGCACAACAATCTTGCGCAGATTTTATCGAAGGAAAAGTCATTCGAAAGGCGATTGTCGTTGGCCATCGCCAACTTATCAATCTGGTCGCAAACTAATGAGACATGCGTGGATCATTAGTTTGTTCGCCCTACTCAGTGCTTGCGGGTTCCACTTACGGGGTTCAATCCGTATCCCTCAATCAATGATGCCGGTAGCTGTCATATCAAAAAGTGGCCACTCTCCGCTTGAAAGGCTCCTTGAAAGCAGATTACGCCTTCATGATGTGGCTGTCACGGACGACCCAGCTATTGCCAAGTACTGGATTGTCATTTTAAATGAATATCTACGCCAAGATATTGCCGCTGTCGCAGCAAGTACAGCGCCTCGTCAATATCAATTAACATTAAAGGTTGTCTTTCAAATCCAAAAGGCGAAAGGTAAAACGAAACTTCCTCCAGAGCCAATCAAAGTGAGCGTCAACCGACTGTTGACTATTAACAATGATCGTATTTTAGGTTCCGACAGCGAAGCGGCCATATTAAAACAGGAAATGGAAGCAGATGTTGCCACACAAATTCTTGCAAAATTGGAAAACTCTCTTTACATTGATAAATAATTTGTTGTTTAAAGGGTTTCATGTTAATTAATACGACCGCATTAAACTCACATCTTCAACAGCCGTTATTGCCGGTGTATATAATTTGTGGCAGCGAAGACTATTTCATTCAAGATACCAAAGTGGTTATCACGAGAGCGTGGCGCCAACAGTGCCTTCAACAAGCGAATGCTGATGCGCTTGAGAAACAATCACTGGAAATTGGCCGAGATGGCTTAAGCTGGGAATCGCTAGCTACGCAATTGCAATCGTATAGCCTCTTTGCTGAAAAGACGTTGTATCAAATCAATTATCCGAAAGGAAGTCTCGACAAAACGGCACAGCGTATTTTAATATCCTTTGCTGAATCGAACAGCACCCATGCCACAGTCATTGTCACAGGGAATCAGCTTAAACATAAATCGTTGGCCACATTGGAAAAGCACGACCAAATCGGGTTGATCCCCGTTTGGCCTTTAAAACCCAACGAGTTTGTGCGTTGGGTTGATCATCAGTTGAAAAATGCCTTTCCTAAAACTGCCTCCGCAGCCGCACAGCTTATCGCACGTTTCTGCCATAATAACCCCTATGCGGTTCGCCAAGTCATTGCTAAGTTAAAATTAACCCAGCCGAGTACCGCCCCTCTTAGTGAAGAGTCTATCAGCCAGCAACTTAGCAACCAATGCGAATTTCAAGTATTTGAGTTAAGTGATGCTTGTCTTGGAGGCGACACCCAGAAAGTTCTACAAATTTTGACCTATCTTCGAAGTAACCCAGCCGAGTTAAATCTCCTATTGTGGGTGATAAGCAAGGATATTCGCACACTGGTCCAACTTCATAATCTTTGCAAGATAAAACCCTTCACCCAAGCATGCCAACAATTGAGTATTTGGCGAAATAAAACATCTCTTTACCAATCAACCTTAAAACGGTGTGACATCGAACAGCTAAATCATCTTCTGATACACTGCCATAACGCCGATAAATTAATCAAAACCGGCCAATCAATGGTGGCACGTCACTCCATTGAACATATGGCTTTCATATTGGCAACGGGCAAGGAACAGCTGATTCATGAATAATATTGTCATTTTTGGTGGGACATTCGATCCCGTTCATAATGGCCATATCGCCATGGCGGAACACGTCATTACCGATATCAAGGCAGAAAAGTGCATTTGGGTCCCTAACAAAATACCTCTATTAAAAAACCGGGCTCAAGCAAGCACACAACAACGAATTGACATGCTTGAACTTGCCATCCAACAAAGTAAGCAAAGGGAAAAGTTTTTTATTGACCACTGTGAAATAAACCGCCAAGGCCCTTCCTTCACCGTTGATACCTTACGGCACTTTCGCAACCAGTTTGGCCAGCAACAAAGCCTTAGTGCATTGATGGGTGAAGATGCGTTTGCTCAACTCAACCAATGGCATGAGTGGAAAACGATTATTCAATTAGCCCACATTATCTTAGTGACTCGACCAAAACTAGCAAGTATCTGGCCGGATGAAATCACTTCTTTCTTCAATCAACATCGTTGTGATAATGCATCGCTTCTCAACCAGCAACCTAGCGGTCTCCTCTTCCAATTAAATCTCGATATTGAAGTCTCATCCACCATTATCCGCCAGCATTTAGCCAAGCATGCGTCCTTAAATGACGTTTGCCCCAAAGTCGTGGCAGATTATATTGTTCAAAATGGATTATACCGCTAGCCCCTTCTTCAGAAGCGAAAATGAAGGAACCTATTATAGAGGCCTCAGGCAGCAGCAACACTATTAGCAAATTGATGGATATCTTCGGCTATTGGATCCGTATGCGCATGTTTAAAAAACATATACGAACCATAAGCACTACTGCTTGCACCCAATGCAGCAGAACTGGTTGCTAAACTACCGAAAACAAGTGATTCACCTAATGCCATTCCCAGCGCGCTTAATGGGGCAGCAACACCAAACGATTCAACGGCAATTGCAATACTCAGCGAAAAGATCATCGCCCCTGCCAAAGTAATGGCAATCCCCCCAAGCGACTTTGCAACAGAATGATTTGACAGCAAATTCCCTTTATCAATACATGCTTTAATGGTTTCAGCATTGGGATTGACTAACGCGTTTGCACAGGTCGCTTCCAAGTCAGCTAGCATATTAATCTCATCGGGTGATGTGGCTTGTTTAGCTAGTTGGTAGACTTCCTGGCGAATTTCCTGGGCATATTGGACTACTGGTGAATCGTTTGGATAACGCTGCAGGCTATTAGATAGCAATTGATCGGTCTTCACCAACTGATCATGTGCACGCAATACCGGTGCCGCTAGACTCAGCAGATAGCTAAAATAGATCTTTGTTTCATCTTGCGCATACTGTTCTTGCTCAGGATGTTTTGCAATATAATCCAGGTATATCTTTCGAAACTCTGTAGGCATTTCATCCGTTTCAAACCCCATTAATTGGTGTAAAGCATTGGCTATCACCGAGTGGTAATAAAACTTAGCTTGGTAACTTATGTTTTCAATTTCATTGACATCTAAGCCCGTTTGACTCAGTAATTCTAGATTTAAATTACCACTTGTTAAACGATATTGTTGGGTATTTCCTTCGGCAATAGCCTGTAAGGCAATTTGCAATTCTTCGTTGGTTAAATCGCTAACGGGCATATCATAAATACAGATTGCCTGTTCTTGGTTGATGATGTTGAGTAAATGATTCTCATCGAAAAGCGCCTTAAAAAGCTTATCCTTAAATTGCGCTTCCCATATTTGCCGTCGTTTAGAAGGATAAATCGTTGTATTATAATAAGCCATGCCAACTCTCCTCACATGAAATTTTTAAGAAGTGTAGCAAGCAATTCTTAACATTTTATTAAGAATCTTTACGTTTTTGAAATATTCATTTTGTACCAGACAATTTATTAAAAGCACTATCGTTGCGAGCTTTGCGAAGCAATCCAGTTCGATCTCTGAACAGAAATCTGTTCTGGATTGCTTCACGACGTTCGCAACGACGGCATTTTTTAAGAATTCTCCAGGACAAAGGAACGAGTTGTCTGTCACTTTTATGACACAACATTAAGTTTTTCTTAACATTTGCCATGTATACTATTAATTCATTCACGGCATTATTAACTCTATTAGACCATACATATTTCATTCATAGTCGTTCTTGCTGATGAATTTTTTTAATCGTTAGTAAATGCTCTACTTAGAATATTTATGCCAAATGAAGAAGATTGATGCCTCATAAACATAGTATCAACCAACGAATCGAAGATTTCTTGAATCTTTATTATCCTAAATTCAACCACGGTTTGTTACCACCTTTACCATCCGAGGAAGAAATCAAGCAACGAGATGAGCAGTGGAATACAATCATGCAAGATCTGCTTGCGGTTAAGGATCTCAAAAAGCTAAATGAAATTTGCTTTTATCCTCTGGATCTTTCTAAGACTGAAATTGACGGTTATGCACAAAGCATCATTGAATACTTATCACTTTATCCTAATCAAAATGATAATTTTGACATGATACTTGAGTTGATTGATAACGGCTTGCTAATTTCTGATGCGTCGATGATTATGTGTATTTTAAGGCAACTTATGCCATCATGGAGTGATAATGTCGTTCCACATGAAAAGCTAGAAAACCTTATGGGGAAATTAACCCTATCCCATGCCTTGAGCTTCAATCAGCTATGTGAGATTTTTAAAAAGGTACTGAAAGAAAAAACAGTGTACCCTATAAGCACCTTAAAATATAATTTACCAATCGTTTTATCGACCAAACAGAAAGCACAAAACCAGTTAGCTTTGAAGTGGTTGGACAATGTTCAGCATAACTTGAGGTCAGTTGCGCTGGCCTATGAATTTGATCCAGACAGCTTAGTTCATCAAGATTTGCTCCCAAGGGATATGTTAGGTCATTTATTGCCTCTTAAATCCGCTGCGAACAAACCAACGTTGACGCCCCATGCCGACTCCTATTCAGGTAGCCAAAAGGCTTCTTCGCTATTGCTTTTGTTAGCACGAGAAAGGGATGACCAAAGTTTGTTGCATCAAGACTATCTTCCTCCCGATATGTTTAAACTGATCATGTTGGAAAAACTTGATGAAACGGTGAATGCTTATGCAAGCTTCCTTAGAGATGCAAAGCATACATCCGTAAACGCAGATTCTATCATTAAAGAAAGTATGTCTTATTTAGAAGAAATCATCGATACAATGATATTTTTACATGCCATCGGCGCTATTTCTATAGATAAAACAAGCGCGAGCCCTTTACTACCCCTTCTAGAGATTGCCAAAATAGACAAAAGGCTTCCATACGATAAAATGCTAGAGGATGACACTGCGCCATCGATTTTAGATATCGTGCTTGGAAATACCTCTATTTTAATAAGCAATGTCGACCAAAAAAGATTGATTGGCAAACTTGCTCAGGCTGGTTTAAAGGTATCAGATAAAGTGTTTGCAGAAGATACTTTGAGGTCATTGCCTTTATTTTATGGTACTACTGAAGGTATGAAACTAAATGCTGCCATACTAGGTTTGGATGCATTAGGCTTATCGATTGTTGACAATCTAAGCTGGTATGAATCGATAGTCCAACAGTTCGATTCAGATGATAAGTTAGTAAACTGGTTAAAAGAGAAAGCATATCGAAAGCAAGAAAGTCAGAAAAGCAGTGATTTATCCTCATTAAGCAATGTCCTTAATACAGGCAGGTTTTCTTTTCTTGGTCAAGCAACAAACAATCATGCCCCTACTGTGACTCGTTCACAGGAGAATGAGGACATCTCGAGCAAACCGACCTCGCATCATCAAAGAAATAATAGTCGATAATAGTTCTTGCTTATCACCTTACTGTCTTGAGAAGGTATTGGTAGCCTGGACCCTCCGCAAATTCGCCTGTCTCTTGGTCACTTCTCACCGAAACGTCATATTTGGGGCATCTCGAGAGAAAATGATTCAAAAAAGTGCTCACATACTGATGTATTCTGCGCTTTTTTTGAATCATTTTCTCCCGACCTGCACTCAAATCTGACGTTTCCCCGTAAATTCTATATTTGTGTAGAAGAGTCAGGCAAATTCGCGGAGGGTGACGCATGGTTTTCGTGGAGGGAGACACGATTGGTTGATCTAATAGATTTTGTGCCTAGATACTCACGGTATTTTTAATTTTTTCATGATTTCATTCTGCATTATTTTAGCTAAAGCCATGCATGTTTTTTCCCGCCCTGCCCCATTTCGCCATAGTAATGCCAATTCTCTATACGGTTTTTTACCTTTTTGTGGTATCAACTTGACAGGTTGATTAACCAAGATGCCACTTTCGATGGCTAACTTAGGCACAAAGGTAACGCCCATGCCGTGGGCAACCATCTCAGTGAGGGTGTGCAAGCTGGCTGCTTTGAAGGGATGGATTAAGCGTTTATCACGAATGGTGCACGCTTGTACCGCATGTTGACTCAGGCAGTGTTCATCTTCTAATAGCAAAACACTCTGATCGGGCCAAAGATTCATGGAATGATGATAAAAATCCGGGGAGTCTTGTGCTGGCACAACGAGATAGAAAGGGTCGTCACATAAGTGATGACAGTGAAAATCCGACGTGTCATACGGAAGTGCTAAGAGTAAACAATCCAAGTCGCCTTTTTCCAGTGATGCTAACCCTTTTTCAGTCGTCATTTCTTTGACATATAAGTTTAGGCAAGGAAAAAGCTTTTGGCATGCTGTCATGATTTCGCTGATGATAAATGGTGTTATCGTTGGAATACTGCCTAAGATCAAATCCCCATGCATCGGTTTATTTTGCTCATTAATATAATCAACCAGGGAGCTCGTTTGTTTGACAATTTCTACGCTCATCGATACAACCGCTTCGCCTAATGCGGTAAAGCGAAACTGTTTATGCTGGCGCTCAATTAACATGGCATCCAGCATCGCTTCTAATTGGCTGATTCCTGCGCTTAACGTTGACTGAGATACAAAACAAGCATCAGCCGCTCGACCAAAGTGCTGATAGTCGTGCAAAGCAATGAGATATTGAAGTTGTCTAAGGGGCGGTAACTTTTTCATCGTTTTTTTCGATTAGGATTATCGATATATTTCATTTTATTTAATTATCATACAACACTATAGTTTAAATGTAACCATTAATAAAGGAGCAAAGTATGCTAACAGTAGGTCAAAAAATCCCTGATTTTTCGGTGGTCGCCGTTAAACCTGGTTTTAATGAGCATGAAGAAAATGGCAAATCGGCCTTTGAACAAATTACTCAAGATAGTTTTCCAGGCCAGTGGAAAATCCTATTTTTTTATCCAAAGGATTTTACCTTTGTCTGTCCAACGGAAATTGTCGAATTTGCGAAATTAAATGCCGAATTTTCGGATAGAGAAGCGATTGTGCTTGGGGGTAGCATTGATAATGAATTTTCCAAACTCGCCTGGCGCAGAGACCATCCAGATCTTAATCACCTTGACCAATATAGTTTTGCTGACAGTCGCGGGCAATTGACAGACGGCCTTGGAATTCGAGATGACGCTTCAGGCGTTTCATTACGGGCAACCTTTATCATCGATCCTGATAACATCATTCAGCATGTCAGTGTTAATGGGTTGAACGTTGGTCGAAACCCCCAGGAAATCTTACGCATTTTAGATGCCTTGCAAACGGATGAATTATGCCCATGCAACAGGCAGATAGGTGGAGAAACGTTGCATGTTTAAGGGGGATGATATGAATTTTGAGCAATATAAAAATACACTTCCGGATTATGCAAAAGACATCAAATTAAATTTGAGTAATTTGCATAGTCAGTATGAGCAGCAAGGTCTCAATGCAACCCAATTTTTTGGATCAGCATTGGCAGTTGCCTATGCCTTAAACAATCCTGAGCAAATTAGGCTATATGAAGCGTTTGTGAATGACATTGACTCGTCAAATTTACGCCAAGCGGTTAAAACAGCAACAACCATCATGGCAATGAACAACGTCTATTACCGAACCATACATTTAGCCGGCGATAAAACGTTATCGAGCTTGCCAGCTGGATTGCGAATGAATGGGCTCAGAGGGCATGGGATCGATCAAAACGATTTTGAGCTCTTTGCCCTTGCTGTTTCAGCCATAAATGGCTGTGGTATGTGTATTCAAAGTCATATCAAGCAATTACTCGAGCATGGGATCACCCTGCAGGCTATCCAAACCACCCTACGCTTAGCTGCCGTATTATCAGCAGCGGCTCAGGCAGGAACAATTGCTTAGAAAATTGGGCCAGCACATGGCCCAATCCAATTTTATAAGTCGTTCATAACCACGCTAACGATTTATTATGCACACTCTGCTCTTTTTTTGTCTATAATTATTACATACAATAACGATAAGGATAGACAAATGTCATCAAGTGCTTCCTATGGACATATTAAAGCGATTCACGGATTATTACTGAAAATAAGCGCTAACGGGCAATCCCACCTGGCATTGCAAGGTGAGGAAATAAGCGCCGACGATACGCTTACGCTTCTTAGTGGGAATGCATTTATACAAATGGGGGATAACCCTCTCACCAAACTTTCCGACTACACTAGTATTCCGGTTAAATCATCGGAAAAATCGGAAGTTCCTGCTGGCAAATTGAAAGAGCATCAACTCATTGAAGAAGGGTTAAATGAAGGAAAGGACATTGGCGATATATTAGCATCCTTGGATGATCCCACAGCGGGTGAAGCACTTCCCCAATCGGGTGGTGCTAATTTTTTTATTCAACAACCTTCTTATAGCTTAGGCGCTGTTTCAGCAGGTTATGAGACATCCAATTTTGAACAAAGTACAACGACATTCGGCAGTAAAACACTGTTATACCAACCTAATAGTGAGAGTAGCGAAAGTAGCTTTGCCAGCGTAAGTAGCACTACAGTAGGCCAAGTAACATCCGCGATACTTCCACCTACCGTACAAATGCATAGCAATGACTTAATTTCATTATCTCGCAGTGGGTTAGACTCAAGTCCTTATGGAAGTTCCGAGGTCGCTGAATATCTATTAAATCAATCAAGAGATGGGAAGGCGGTTACCAGCGTTCCTATCAATGGTGTTGATTTATCCAATTTAGCCATGCGTGTTGAAAGCGATATTACCGTATCATTTATTCGTGAAGGAGCTGGTTACCAAAACATCATTGGATATTACTTATTTGATCCCAGCACAGGTGAAATCCTTACCGGGAAAGAAAATTCGGGGTTACTATGGATCAACTCCAGTCAAAGTGGCAACAATCTTATTTCTCAACCTTTTGGTGCCAATACTTTAAAACAATCTGTGAGTTATACCATCGAAAGCGTGCCTGAAGGAGTGGCTGTCGGATTTTTCTTAATTGGCGATGGGTTTAACTATTTAAGTAACAATGAAAAAAATAGCTTAAAGACCTATGAGGATATGTACGAACTCAATGAGCATATTGAACTTTCTATCAATAACGGTACCGCCTTAGTTACGTTTAATGATGGCGACAATTTTGTGGTGTTTGAAGGTCGAGGATTGTATTTTACCCATGATGATTCACTCAGTAGTGATGGCATAACCCATTCATTAAGTGGCGTATCGTTTAACAACAACATTGCAGAAACGCTTCGAGGTAAGCTGATTGTGGGATTTGAAGACCTATTAAATGGCGGTGATAATGATTATGAAGATATTATATTCAGTGTTGATTTTAATAATGATTTAGCATCATTTGTTGGTGATAGCCGACCTATCGTGCGTGCCATAAACGTTGCAGACAATGCCATGATAGCTTCGTTGACTTTAATTGCATCGAATCTACTCGAAAATGATGTCATTAACTTCAAAGAAAGCAATAACACATTGACAGTGCTAGGCTCTCAGGGTGAGCTGACTGTTGTCTATGACGATATTAATTATCAATTCGATTATGAATTATCCATCGATGGCAACGCGATTACCTATACATTTCTTGCTCAGGGTGAAAGCGAGACAACGTTTGCGCCTGCTGGAGCGTATGAGCTTCTTGCACAATCACTCATTTTTAAACCCTCCACCGAAAGCGGAACAGATGGTGTTCGGATATTTAGTGGTTATGTTGTTGATGAAAATGGGTTACAAAGCGATTTTGACCATGTCAATTATATGGTTGAAGTCGAAGAAACCTTGCAAATTGATATTGCTGAAAGTGCGGGCATACTTGATTTCAATGCAGGCAATGACATGTTACTAATTAGTAACGAAGATGTTGAGCTCGACGACCAAAGCCAATTTTCGGGAGGAACTGGCTTAGATACGATAAAGCTAGATGGTTATGGCAACATGTCGTTTGATGCACAATTTTTTAAAGATCATTTTGCCGGTGGCTGGGAAAAAATCGATATGACCGGCGAAGGAAACCAAGCCATCAATTCGATTACGCTGGATGCAGAAGCCGTGTTTAGTTTAATCGATGAATCAGAAAATACCTTAACCATCACCGTCGATGATAATGAAGTACCTGTGTTACAGATTGTGGGTGATGAATTTGATAAGGTAACCCTAAAAAATGCGGCCGAAATATCTAACTCGGGTAATGCCGGTAAACTATATGAATTTAGCAGCGATCCGGGCGTCTATGTGCAAGTTATCAGCGCAAGTGGCCCTACAGGCGACCTTCCAATCATCGAAACACCGATTGCTTAATGATATCCCCAAATTAAGTCAAAACGCTAACACTATCCCCGTTCGCTGTAGCAATAGCCCATACTTACCCAGCGCATAAGGATAGCACTCCCACACTAGCCTACAGCTAATGTGGGCTAGTGTGGTATCTCTCTATATCAATTAATTCCCACAAGTTAGGGTATCACCCCAATTTCCTTTCTCCCAAGAACAAGAAACACCTTGAGAACCGGGGCCACTTGCATAGGAACAAGTTGCACTGCAACTACCCGAAGATGCCACAGGATTGGTAATGGAGACAACTCCCCAACCAAACGCGTTAAAGGGACAACCTTTGGTGCTGATAGAACCGTATTTTGAAATTTGGTCATACATTTGCCCTTTATCAATATCACAACTCGCTGCAAAGCTACTTTGAACAAAGATAACAAAGAACAAACATACAACTTTTAGTACTGCTTTCATATTTTACTCCATTTTTTATTATTAATCATCGACATATCGATGAGTTGAGAAAGATATCATAATCAACTCAAGATTCAATTGAAAATTTGTTAACTATCGTTTTGAGAAAAAATCGCTTTACGAGAAAATCCCAAATCTATGAAAAAAGAAGGAATTGATAGAGAAATCCTGCAAATTTTAAGCATTGGCTGATAGCTTTCACTATCAGCTACTTTCAGATAAAGGATTCTTATAAGAAATTAAATGCCGACAGTCCTTGGATCATCGCAAACGTCTGCTGCGCGGCTTGCAAGTAGATACGCTGAAGATTAAGTTCAACCGCAACAGAGGGTAAATCAACATCTTCTAGCTTTGTTTTTATTTCAATGGATGTATCAATCAGATCTTGGTTAACAAATTCAGCAATATCCAATTGATTTAGCCTTGCACCCACATCGGCTTGATGGTTGAGAAGGTTATCCAAGGCCGTATCCAATTGTTCCATCATTTGGTTATTTTCGGTTTGAATAGCTGCCTTATCAAAATTATTCACGCTGGACTTCTCTAAGTTGGCTACCATTCTGTCGATGGTTGCAAACACTGACTCATTAACGGAAGGCTGCAAGGAAAAACTATCGCCTGCTTGTGGGACACCGGTAAATTTGATTTCAATACCATTAAAGCTGATGGTATTGCCGCTCTCATACAAGGGCGCATCATCTGGTAGCCCAGTTGGTGGAATAATATTACCACTGACAGCACCTGACACCAACACAACCATATCCCCTGCCGTATTCGTAGTAAATGAAACCGTATAGTCATCTTCGACATAGGAAGCTTCTTGTGTCACTGCACCTGACGTTGCCACGACGGTTCCCGCATTTCCTGGTTGAGTGACCGTAAAACGACCATTTCCATTAGGTAAACGCATATATAAGTCTGAGCCGGTGTCATTTAAAGCCACTCTTAAACCAAGCGTCACATCCTGGCGAAGAATTAATTCATCACCACCATAGACAAATTGACCAGCCCCGTTTCGAGAGATTGTCGCCACGTTGGTTCGCGAACCCGAAAAAATATACGATCCATCACTGTCTTGGGTATTAGCAAGACTAACTAATTGATCTTGTAACGAACGTGCTTCAGCAGCGATTGTTTTCCTATCTTCATCAGACAGAGCACTATTGCTTGCTTGCAATTGAAGCTCCCTTAGCCGTTGTATTACATTAATTGAGTTATCTAAAATACTTTCTTCAAAGCTTAAAATTCCTTTCGCTGACTCATTGTTATCTTTAAGTCGGGTTGCGGAATCGATTCGTTTGTTTAACTGTTCGATTTGCGCAGCGGCAATGGGATCATCCGAGGGAAACTGAACGCGTTTACCAGTGGATACTTGTTGTTGCAACTCTAATAACCGTTGCTGTTGAACCTGCATCGAGTTGACACCACGTAAAAATATTTGATTTGTCGAAATTCTCATACCATCACCTTGTGTCTGATGAATACAATTTGTTTAAAACGCCTGGTAAAGGACATTTAATATTTCCGATGAAATGCGTAACAATTGACCTGCTGCCTGATAGGCTTGTTGGAATCGCAAGATGTTCGCTGCTTCTTCATCTAAATTAACACCACTGATACTTTCTCGATAATCCACTGCTTGCTTATGTAATATATCGGCAGATTCAAAGCGAAGTTGAGCCGAATAAGTACTTCCACCCACATCAGCCACTAAACCCGCGTATTTATCAAACAACGTTGCGCTTCCACTTTCAAATAGCTTGCTGCCTTGAATATCATTTAACATTAATCCGTTCCGATTATCACCCGCACTGCCCGAATTATAGGTCATGTTAAACACATCTCCCGTATCCGGCGCCCCTGAAATAATGACTGAATAAGAAGGCGTTACCCCATCGGGGATAAAAATCTCATTATCTTGATTGGGAGTATAAGCAAAAGGACCAGTCGTTACGGCGTCGGTCACATTAACGATTTGGTATTGGTTAGGACCAAGAAACTCAATTCGATAATCTTTTTGCACTTCCGTCGTGTTTAGCACCGTCCCAAGATTAATTTTACCAGTACCAGTATTGCTCAATGGGCTTTCAGTTCGTACGGCAGCAGCCAAAGCAATTTGAGAGGGATCATTGACTTCGAGGCCTAATTGCCCAGCCGCATCCCGTAATGGCGTCAACGAATAGCTGTCATTATCAACCAGATTGCCAACGTCATCAAAGGTAATTCGTAAGCCATCTATGACCACCTGTCCTGCCGGTGGCGCTGGTGGCGTATCAGTCCAATTCAACGTGAAAGACTGTCCATCGGATTGTCGTATGACCCGCACTTCATTGGTTGCTGTATCACTAACGACCAATTGGTAATCACTTAACTTTGTTTGGCCGATATCTGTTATTTCTACCGATAAAACCCCTGTTCCCGCGTTGGTGGGAGCCGCAATAGAACGGTTAAGTTGTAACGTTGGGTCATTAAAATCGGTGAAGAAGTCCCCACCTAAATTATCATTCAAATCCACGCCAAGATGATGTTGTTGGTTAAAAGCCATGGCCATACCGATAGCCATTTGGCCTAACAGTAGATTTGCCTTATCCAGAATATTGCTTTCATACTCAAGCAAACCACCAAGCTTTCCTGTTGTAATGCTTTCCGTAATATTAATCGAACCACTGCCATTATTGAGAAATATTTGCGTGCCCACTTCACCTGCCGGCGACGGTTGAATTTCTAAAACTTGGCGAGTGCTTCCAACAACTAATCCCTGCCCTTTTCCAATAAACACATTCACCGCCCCTGTATCGGTTTCAGTCGTACTGACTGAAGTATACTGAGACAATTCTTTTAATAATTCATCTCGTTTATCCAGCAGATCAGGCGAGTTAGGGGATAATCGCAATTGTTTGTTAATTTCAACGATGCGTGAACTGATTGAATTAATTTGATTAGCCGTTAATTCGATTTGCGTTTGATTCCCTCGGACTTGATCATCGAGTTGCTGTTGCATTCGATTAAACTGATTCACGAGCAATTCACTTTGCTTTAACATGACATTGCGAGAAGAAATACTGTCAGGGTTTTCATTCAATTGAGAGATTGTATTAAAAAAGTCTTGCATGCTGGCTGAAACGGAAGTGCCATCTCCCGATAATAACTTATCGATCTGCAATGCCTGTTGATAAAAGGCATCATACTGCGACATCGCCGTTAATGTTTGGCGAACTTGCATATCGGCGAAGCGATCACTATTACGATAGACGCCATCAAACGATACACCGGTTCCAATAAACGAACCAGCTACCAACTGAGGTTTGCTACCACTTAATATCACCGATTGTCGGGAATAGCCAGGGGTATGGGCATTCATGACATTGTTACTGCTAATATCTAAACCACGTTGAAACGCATTTAAACCCGACACCGCAATTGATAACATATCCGTCATGATTTATCTCCCTGCTGCATAACATTAGCAACGTGTTCCATCGCTGCTTGTAAGTTTGGATTACGATAAATTTGTAAAATCTTATCTGCATAACTAGGGTCTGTCGCATACCCCGCTTTTTGCAATCCTTGAATGAAATGCTCACTATTGCCGTGATGATTGAGCGCTTCTTGATAACGTTGCGATCCTTTGATTAAGTTAACAAAGTCCTTAAAACTTTCTTCCATATTGTCGTATCGCTTAAAGTATTGATTCATCTTAATAGGTTTATCGGCCAAAAACTCCGTTGTTTTAATTTTTACAGCATTACTATCGGTTTGCTTTGCCTTGATATTAAATAGATTATGCGAGCTATTGCCTTGACTATCCTTTGCTGTGAATACACCCCAACCTGTTTCAAGTGCCGCTTGCGCGATCAACATTTTCTCATCAATACCAAGCACCGAGGCCGCTTGCTCTGCATAGGGCTTTAATTGCTTAACAAAGTCAATCACATAATCAGCAAGGTTTGTTGAGTCCTTAGCGGGTGGCAATGATGCTGGCGCGCTCAGTGGGTTAATTTCTGTTGGTTGATTCGCTTTTTGCTGTGTTGATAATCCTAAAGCGATGGGAGCCGAAATCAACGGTTTGATTTCGGATGGTTCGCTTGCTTGCTGCTTCGACAATTGCTGAATCATCATTTGGCTTAACCCAATCCCTTTGCCCTGACTAATTTCCATCGCAAATTGACCATCAAGCATTTCTTGAAAGGTGTCCTGTGCGGCTGATCGAAACGGACTGTCTTCGTCTAATACTTTTTGGCTTGAACGCATGGTATTTAATAACGTTTGCAAAAACAACGCTTCAAACTGGCGCGCCGCCTCAGGTAATGCTTTATTACCATCACGTCGGGCGTCGGCCAATAAGGTGGTTAGCCCTTGAACATCATGTATTGCCATGCTTGGATGGGTCATGATTTCTCCTATATGACAATCAGCGTTGCACTTAGCGCACCAGCACCTCGAAGTGCTTCCAAGATAGCGATAATATCGTCTGGGCCAGCACCAACGGCATTAATGCCATTGACGATCTCTCGCAAGCTGGTTCCTTCGCGCATTAAGAAAGCACGACTGCCTTGCGTTTCAACATTAATTTGAGTTTGTGGCACAACAACGGTTCGACCGCGGGCAAACGCATTGGGCTGACTGACCTCTCGGTTTTCACTGATTGTCACCACTAAATTACCGTGAGCAACCGCTGCTTGTTTCACCATCACATTCTGATTGATAATAACCGTTCCCGTTCGGGCATTGATGATAACTCTTGCTGCTGCATCGGCCGGATCAAACTCAATGTTTTCCAACACAGACACATAGTCAACACGATATGCCACTTTTTTAGGGGCAGTGACTTTCACTGACGTTGAATCCACCGCACTGGCAGTGCCTGGCCCCATCATTTGATTAATCGCATCGGTCATGCGTTTTGCAGTGGTAAAATCAGGGGTATTTAAATTGAATGTCAATGAGTCCGAAAAATAAAACGGATTAGGGATAGCTTGTTCAACGGTGGCGCCATTGGGAATGGTTGCGCCACTGGGAACGTTTACCGTCACGCTTGACCCATCTTCTCCACTTACCCCAAGTCCACCAACCACCAAATTACCTTGCGCCATGGCATAAGGTTTACCATCAGCTCCTTTAAGTGGAGTCATTAACAGCGTGCCTCCTCGTAAACTCTTTGAATTACCAATGGATGATACATTCACATCCAAGGTTTGGCCGACTTTTTTAAACGAGGACAAATTAGCCGTCACCATGACAGCAGCAATGTTTTTAGAATCTAGCTTGATGCCAGGCGGGATATTGATGCCCAATTGGACTAACATATTGCGGAAGCTTTGCTCTGTAAAAGTAGTCCCAGAACGATCCCCGGTCCCATCAAGGCCAACCACCAAGCCATAACCCACAAGCTGGTTATTGCGCACACCTGCTAAGGTTGCCACATCTTTGATGCGTTCCGCCTCAGCGATAAGGCAACTTAGGCTTATAAAGGTCAATGTGATTATTTTTATTATTTTTATCATAGCCATTCTGCCATTAAACAGGGAATAAAGGCCCCCATAAGAATCGGGAGAACCATCCTTGCGCATTGGTATTATTCACCTGACCAACCCCGCCATAAGTAATTTTCGCATTCGCCACGCGATCTGAACTAATTGAATTATCCGGTGTAATATCAACGGGTCTTACAATGCCCGATAGGCGAATATACTCTTTACCCTGATTGATCCCAACCCACTTCTCACCTTGTATCACCATATTGCCATTGGATAACACTTGTGCCACCGTGACAGAAATGCTACCACTTAATTCGTTATTTTGTATCGATTGTGCGTCCCCATCAAATTGCCGTTGCGTTTCAATATCAAAGTCAAAATTGTAATTATGTCCCAAATTGATTGGTCGACCAAAAACAGTATTATTGGTAATTTGTATATTGTCGTTCTTCCTTTGACGACTCGTGGCTCGTTTTTGCCCTTGTGTTTTTTCCACCAAACGAATTGTCAAAATATCACCGACATGGCGAGCCCTTGGTGTTTCAAACAAGGGAATCGTTGTTTCAGGATTATAGATAGCGCCATGCACATAGCGACTTTGGTTTGGATTCGGCGTCGCTGGATAAGTAGGCGCATAATCCGGATCTTTTCCTGGCGATGGTGGGGATAAAGCCTCACAACCCACCAACAATGCCAGAACAGATATCAGCAACAATCCTCGCTTAATCATACCGATTCCTTAGTTATAAGGTTTGAGTGATGTATTGCAGCATATTATCAACCGTCTGAATGCTTTTTGCGGTAATTTCATAGCTTCGTTGAGCTTGGATCATATTGACCAGCTCTTCGACAACATTCACATTCGACGCTTCCAATGCACCTTGTTGAAGCGTTCCAAGACCGTTGCTCCCTGGAATTCCCTGCTGGGCAGCACCACTTGAAACCGTTTCAAGAAACAAGTTTTGCCCCATCGGCTGTAATCCACTGGGGTTGATAAAATCGACCATTTGTATTGAGCCTACTTGGTTTGGTGCGTTGCTTCCGGCAATGACAGCACTTACTGTACCATCTTTTCCAATCGTCACGCTGATTGTTTGCTGAGGAATGGTAATGGGTGGCTGCAAAACATAACCACTATTGGTCACTAATTGTCCTTGAGAATCGATATGGAACGTGCCATCCCGGCTATAAGCTTGGGTCCCGTCGGGGAGGAGGATTTGGAAGAAACCACGTCCTTCAATCGCCATGTCAAACGCATTACCCGTATTTTGAATACTGCCTTGATTAAACAGCTTTTCAGTGGCAACTAATCTCACCCCTGTTCCCATATTAATACCGGTGGGGATTTGACTATTTTGTGAGGAATTGGCACCTGCTTGCTGTAAGTTTTGATAAATCAAATCTTCAAAAATAGCACGACCTTTTTTATAACCGGTAGTATTGACGTTCGCCAAGTTATTGGCAATGGTTGCAATATGGCTATCTTGCGCTTCAAGCCCCGTTTTACTCACCCAAAGTGCTGGTTGCATATCAACCCCCTTTTCTTATTATTCTAGTTTTATAGCTGCAAAAGCTGTGCCAACCTGCGGCTATTTTCTTTCAAACTTTGCACATCTTTCATTAATTGTTCATATTCTCGGCTATGCTCAATCATATTGACCATTTGTTCAATCGCATTGGTGTTACTACTGATTAAAGCCCCTGTTTGAACCTGTAAATTGGGGTCTGATTCAATCACGCCCCCGTTTTTTAAACGAATCAAGCCCTCACTATCTTTGATTACTTCTTGATTATCAATTTTAACCAGTTTTAATCTGTCTAAAACTGCCAGTTCATTGGGGTTGGCCCCAATTGGGAGAATCGAGATAGTACCATCTGTCCCAATATCGATTTTTTCAGCGGGTGGAATGGCTATTGGTCCACCATCCCCCAAAACAGGTTGTCCTGTTGCTGTCGTTAATGTGCCATTTTCATTAATGCGGAAATTCCCCGCTTGTGTGTAACTTTCTTTACCATCTTTGCCTTGAACAGCAAACCAACCCTCAAGAACAGCCACATCCAGCTCACGGCCAGTTGTCATTAAGGTCCCTGGCGTGAGATCCGGGGTGGAGCGTTGCCCTACCACCATCGATTGCGTACTCCCCAAAGGCCCACTCAAAAGCATTGATTCAGCAATGACGAGATCTTGCTTAAACCCGGGCGTATTTAAGTTGGCTAAATTATGACTGCCAACCGATTGACGGTCTAAGTCGAGTTTTGCACCGTTGATGGCGTTATATAGTACCGGATCCATGGCTTATCCCCTCATTAACGAATATTAATAATGGTTTGAGTCACCGCATCAGCCGTTCGAATGGTTTGTGCATTGGCTTGGAAGTTTCGTTGCGCACCGATTAGATCAACCAACGAGGAGGTTAAGTCAACATTGGAATTTTCTAAGGCGCCGGATTCAATCAACCCAAGACCTGCAGCGCCTGGATTACCTAAAATGGGTTGGCCTGACGCGGCTGTTTCTGCCCAGGAGGTGTTCCCAAGCTGCTGTAATCCATCCAAATTGGTAAAGTTTGCTAGTTGCACTTGTCCCAGTGCTCGGTTTACCCCATTGTTATAACTGGCAAAAATAACCCCGGCGTCATCAACCCCCAGACCATTGATTTCACCCGAGGTATAACCATCGGTCGATGGGTTTCGGGTTGCCCCGGATAAACTGCCAAATTGGGTTGAGTCGGATAAATCCACGGCTATGGCCAAATTGGCTGCCCCGTTGGATAAGGTATGCGTTAAATTAATTAACCCACCAGCCACTTGTGCACCCGCAACCGCACTAAACGAACCATCGCTGTTAAAGTTAACGCGGTTTAAGTTAGCTGAGTTTTCTGTTCCCCCTAATGCGGGAACATCCGTGCCATCGATTTGAAACGCCACATACCATTGGTTATTAGTACTCGCTGGCGTCGATCCGTTTGGATCGGCTGGGGTTCCGGCCGCATCGGCTTTGATAAAATACATCGATAAGGTATGTTCATTACCCAAGCTATCATAGACAGTCATGGAAGACGTGTAATTATAGGTGTCTGACGCGGGTGAAGCACCACCTGGCCAAGCAACGGTTGGCGGTGTGCTATTAGAATCTAAATTAAATCCAGCGGTTGCCGTTGTACTAGCATTCGCTGGTATATTGGACGTATCAACTTGCAAGTTACTACTAACACTTGAAATATTTCCGCTAGCATCAGCCGAGTAGCCCACTAAGCGTTGGTTATAGTTATTGATAATATACCCTTGATTATCAATGTGGAATTGACCAGCGCGACTGTAGATTTGAGCACCTTGATCTTGTAAAACAAACAAGCCCGATCCATTGATACGCAGATCCAAGGCATTATTCGAGTCGATTTTGGTTCCTTGTCCAAAATTTTGTTTAATATTGGCCAAACGAACACCTGTCCCCACGGTATTGCTACCTCCGCCCAATGGCCCCGCTGAATACAAATCAGCAAACTCACCTCGTGAGGATTTAAATCCAACCGTGGATGCATTGGCAATATTATTACCGGTAATCTCTAACTGCTTTTGTGCGGCTTGTATACCGCTTATCCCTGTACTAAAGACCATGATTTGCCTCCTGGCTTAGCTAGTAATTTCCCTAACGTCATCTAAAGAAACAGACCCAATTCCCGCAATATTTAAGCGAACACCTTCCCCATTTTGTCCAATGCTGACTGAATCAACACTGGCTTTGGTCATGGTATTTAATGCGACCCCTTTACCGAGATAACTACCGGTGACAGCAATTCGATAGGTGCCCGCTTTTTGACGGACGCCTGAATTATCCATGCCATCCCAATTAATGGCCATTTCAGCTTCCGACGTCGATCCTAACGAAATTTGACGAACGATTTCCCCTTTATCATTATAAATAGTGGCTTTCATATCGGTAATGCCACTGGGAACTTGCACCATCGCTTGCGTTTCACCTTCCTCAGGAAGGGCAAACTTATCGCTATTAACCATCACTTTTTTACCCACAAGTGCTGTGGCCTGTAGCGCATGTGCCGATTGCAATGATCCAGCTAAATTCGCCAAAGATTTTTGCATTTTACCAATGCCATCGGTGGTGCTAAATTGTGCCATCTGAGCCATAAAATCCCCATTGGTTTTTGGATCCATGGGGTCTTGATTTTGCACTTGTGCAATCATTAAGCGTAAGAAATCGTCTTGCCCAAGTTCCTTTTTCTGCTCGGTGGCTTTAGGCATTAAATCAAACCATTTGGTTGCACCTGTACCATTGACTGAGTCTGAACTCATTGTTGTCTCCTTATTCGCCTAAATGCAGTGTTTCTTGCATTAATTTCTTCGCAGTACCCATAATTTCTAAGTTCATTTGATAACTTTGAGAAGCAGATATCATATTCACCATCTCTTCGACCCGACTAATGTTGGGGGCATACACAAACCCTTCACTGTCTGCAACTGGATTATTTGGCTCATAGCGCTTGACCGGATCGGAATCGCTTTCATAAATTCCATCTAATTTGACCCCACCCAGCTTATTTTCTTCACTCATTAATTGACTCGCTTGCGCCTGAATAGCCCTAAATATCGGGTATTTCGCTCGGTATACGCCTTCTGGCGTCCCTGAAACGGCATTCGCATTGGTAATATTCGAGGTAGATGTGGTTAGGCGCATCGTCTCAGCAGTTAATGCCGTGCCAGCAATATTAAATATATGATTCAGTGCCATTGTTATTCTCCTCTTATTGCTCTTATCATCGATTTAATCTTGCCATCTAAAAATGATAGACTGGCTTGATAACTCAATGCATTTTGCGTAAATGCACTGACTTCAAGATCTTTATCCACCGAGTTCCCATCGAGTGACGTCTGGGATGGAGTTCGATATTTTAATTCAGCCGCGAAAGTTGATTGGGCTTGAATATGGCCAGGCGCATCCGTTGTCATTCCTTGCATTTGGCCAGCCATATTCGCTTGCAACATTTGCTTGAAGTCAACATCACGCGCTTTATAATTTGGCGTATTGATGTTTGCCAAGTTATTAGCGATTTGCGATGAGCGTTGATCGCGAATCTTTAACGCGTTTTCATGAATGCCAAACCAATTATTCACATCCAGTCCCATAATCACCTCTTTGTCGATTTTCTATGAAATAATATGCAATTGCTGTGCCACATTTGCTACAATGTTACTTTTGCATAATTAGTCGTTATGAAATCGATCTTAGCCTTGCCCCCCTTAAAATCGGAACTCCTTTGGCAAAATTTGTATGGCGCTAGCTTGTCGTTAACTTGTGCAGAACTCTTGCAAAAAAATAGCGGGACGACACTGTTAATCACGACTGATAACCTTTCTGCCATGCAATTATTTGATGAGTTGAATTTTTTCCTAGCCGATAGCGAGCAACGAAAGCATTTGTTTTTTTTTCCCGACTGGGAAACATTACCTTATGATCAGTTTTCACCGCACCAAGACTTAATTTCTGAACGCCTGAAAACCTTGACGCAGATAAAACAAAATCCGCATGCAATTGTGATTAGTGCCATCAGCACGTTAATGCACCGCCTTTGCCCTCCGATGTATCTTCAACAATCGGCTTTTCATCTTCAAATTGGTCAAGCTATCGACCGAGAAGCATTTCGCCAGCAACTTCAGCAAGCAGGCTACTTTGCTGTGAATAAAGTCATGGAACATGGGGAGTTTGCGCTTCGAGGCTCAATCATCGATGTATTCCCCATGGGAAGCAAACGACCTTTTCGTATTGAATTATTGGATGATGAAATCGAAAGCCTAAGGTATTTTGATGCCGACAGCCAAAGAACCACTGAAAAAAGTGACAGAATTACCATTCTGCCTGCGCGCGAATTCCCTAACAACGAACAAGGCATTACCCTGTTTCGTCGTCACTTTCGAGAGCAATTCCCTGGCAATCCAAGCCAATGCCCCATCTATGAGTCTGTGAGCGAAGGCCATTATCCAGGCGGCATTGAATATTATCTCCCTTTTTTCTTTGAAGAACCCGCGACTATCTTTGACTATTTACCGGAGAAGACCAACCTCCTTTTTATCAAGTCAGTCATCGATGCAGCGAATCAATTTGAACAAGAAGTCAAAACTCGGTTTCAACAACGTGCTTTCGATGTTTCTCGACCGATTATCAATCCAGAACAGGTGTTTTTAACCAGCCAGTCATTTTTTACATTAGCCAAACCCTATTCGCAGCAACGATTAAGTGATATGCCCATCGATAAAAAGGGACAAATGGTTAACCTGCCCATACACCCTCCCGAGCAATTGCCTATTGATAGAAGTGCGACATCACCGTTGCATCGATTAATTGCTACGATTGAGCAATCAAGCGAGCGATTTCTTCTTGTGGTCGAAAGTGCTGGCCGGCGAGAAGCCTTATTGGATTTGCTATCTCAAAGCCATTTGTCCATCAGCCAAGTAGATACCTGGCAATCCTTTATCGAATCCGATATAAAACTTGCGATCATCACCGGGCCTTTGCTGGATGGCTGTGTGCTCCATGAAGCAGGCATTCACATCATTGTTGAAGCCCAATTATTCGGTGAACAACCCGTGGTTAGTCATCGTAAAAAGCAAGGAGGAATCGATCCCAATACCATTATCCGTGACTTAGCAGAATTAAAGATTGGTAACCCTGTCGTCCATATTAACTTTGGAGTAGGTCGCTACCAAGGCTTAAAAACACTGCAATCGGGTGGAGTGACCAATGAGTTTGTGGTACTCAATTATGCGGGCGATGATAAAATTTATGTCCCTATCACCTCGCTTCATGTCATTAGCCGGTACACAGGCGGTGAGCATGAGTCAGCGCCCTTGCATCGTCTTGGCAGCGATACCTGGCAAAAGGAAAAGAAAAAAGCGGCTGAGAAAATTCACGATGTGGCAATTGAGTTATTGGATATTTACGCGAAGCGACAAGCAAAATCTGGGTTTAGTTATGAAATTCCACAAATGGATTATCATCGCTTTGCCAGTGGTTTTCCTTTCGAGGAAACGGATGATCAGAAAAAAGCCATTGCCCAAATTCAATTGGATATGAAATCACCACGTCCTATGGACAGGTTAATTTGCGGTGATGTGGGTTTTGGTAAAACGGAAGTGGCTATGCGCGCGGCATTTATTGCTGTTCAAAATAGCAAGCAAGTTTGTATCCTAGTTCCGACAACGTTGTTGGCGGGTCAACATTTTGACAATTTTCGAGACCGCTTTGCTGACTTTCCCGTTTCCATCGAACTATTGTCGCGATTTCGCAGTGCCAAAGAAAGTGAAGCTGTGATTAATAAAATCAATCAAGGCCTTGTTGATATTGTGATTGGCACCCATAAGTTATTCACTAAGCTATTGAATTTTAAACGATTAGGTTTATTAATTATTGATGAGGAACATCGATTCGGGGTCAAACAAAAAGAGTATATTAAATCGATTCGCAATGAAGTGGATATCTTATCCATGACAGCCACCCCTATCCCCAGAACATTAAATATGGCGATGTCAGGTATTCGCGATATTTCCTTAATCGCAACGCCACCTGCCAAACGATTGGCAGTGAAAACCTTCTGGCAAAACCGCAATAATCCCGCAATCCGAGAAGCAATTTTACGGGAAATTCTTCGTGGTGGTCAGGTGTATTTTCTCCATAACAACGTACAAACGATTAATCGCATATTAGAGGAAGTAGAAAGCCTCGTTCCTGAAGCAAAAGTTCGCATAGCCCATGGCCAAATGAAAGAGCGAGAACTTGAGCGCATCATGAATGATTTCTATCATCATCGGTTTAATGTATTAGTGTGCACAACCATCATTGAAACCGGCATCGATGTTCCCACTGCTAACACCATTATCATTGACAGAGCCGACAAATTAGGGCTTGCTCAATTACACCAATTACGTGGCCGTGTCGGGCGCTCCCATCACCAAGCGTATGCCTATTTATTTACCCCGGATGAAAAAATTGTCACACCCGATGCAAAAAAACGGTTGGAAGCGATTGTTTCCTTTGAAGACTTGGGGGCAGGTTTTGCCTTAGCAACGCAGGACTTAGAAATTCGTGGTGCCGGCGAACTACTTGGCGAAGAGCAAAGTGGTAGCATGCATGCCATTGGTTTTACGTTATTTATGGACATGCTCGATAAAGCCGTCAACGATTTAAAAGCAGGAAAAACACCCGAATTGGAGCAACCGTTTCAAACTGGCCCTGAGATCGAGTTACGTATCAGCGCCATCATTCCAGAAAACTTCATCCCTGATATTCAAACCCGCCTCATATTTTACAAACGCATTGCCAACGCACAAAACCAACAAACATTACACGACCTGCAAGTTGAAATGATTGATCGTTTTGGCCTATTGCCTGAGCCAGTGAAGCATCTATTTCGCTTAAGTTTATTGAAAATAACGGCATTGCAATTAGGAATCACCCGCATTCAGGGTAATCTCGACCAAGGGAAAATCGAATTTTGCCAGCAGCCAATGATTGATCCAGGAAAGCTAATCAGCCTAATCCAGCTCCATCCGAAACGCTATCAGCTACAAGGCCCACAGATATTGAAATGCCAGTTTGATGGCAAAGATGCCAATGATTTGATTGATAAAATTGATGGATTGTTAAAGTCGCTAGCGTTATCAAATAATTAGCCGACAGACATAAATCGGGCACCTCGTCGTGCCCGGATTTTAAAGTTTCGGCAGAACCACTAAGCCTCGGCCATTTCCATATCTTTTTCCCAAACTATTTGATTGTGTTGAGCGACGGCCAATTCGAGTTTTGATTGATGCATCGATTCAACGGCTGGGCGCCTTACTTTTAAGGTTGGCGTTAAAAAGCCATTTTCAGGCGTCCAATTTTCTTTGCACACAAATACGTGGCTAATTTTCTCATAGCTCGCTAATTTTGAATTGACGGTATGCAATGTGTCTTTCAAATATTGGGCGAACTTATCTTTGTTGCGAGGGTGTACGTTTTGGGCCAAGGTAACAACCATGACATTGCTCGGTAAGCCTCGTCCAACCAAGCAGAGTTGTTCAATTAATGTATTGGAAGAAAATTCCTTCTCGATGGGTGAAGGGGCAATGAATTCCCCTTTTTGATTTTTGAAGTTTTCTGAGATGCGTCCAATAATTTTGACATTGTTATTTTCATCCAACTCAGCTATATCGCCAGTTCTTAGATAACCCCTATCATCAAATTGCTCTTTGCTTTTCTTTGGCTCTTTATAGTACTCATTCATCAAACAATTTGATTTGGTTAATAACTCATTCTCATCACCCATCGCCAATTCAACTTCCAGTCTTGGGCTACCCACGTAACCTAACCGTCGATTTTCTAATCGATTAATCGTTGCATAAGCTAGGTTTTCGGTTTGACCGTAACCCTCTTGAATCGGAATATCGAGTTTATCAAAAAACGACATGATAGCGATTGGCAATTGAGAGGCACCAGAGACAAAATTTTCGCATCGGCTAAATCCTAACTGTGACTTAACCTTTTTCTTAATTAAGGATGAAATTAAAGGGATTTTTAATAAAATGTTCATTTTTTTTGGTGGCAGTTTATGTTCAATTTTTTGTTGAAACACCCCCCAAATTCTAGGCACGGCCGTAAACAAGGTCGGTTGTATCTCTTTAAGATTATCCGCAAATTTGTCTAAACTCTCCACAAAGGACACATCACAAGGCACCGTAAGGCTTGTTAGTTCAACGGCAGTCCTTTCATACACGTGCGCTAAAGGTAAATACGACACAAAATGGTGGTATCTCACAGGGGTTAATGTCAGAACGTCTCGGCCAACCACTTCTAAGTAATTGGCGATGCGATCGTGGTTATAGACAGCCCCTTTAGGATTACCCGATGTTCCGGAAGTATAGATAATCGTATACATATCGTTAGCTTCAGGCATGACCACTTCCTGAACGGGTTCGGCTTTCATCATCGCATCCCAACTAAAATCAACGGTCAAATCGGCATGATAATCAAAACCAGCTGTTTTCATTTGTGAAGGAATATTAGCCCGTGCATGAACATGATCATCCAATTTACCAACGAACACCATTTTCACCTCAGCATGCTCGAGAATGTATTTAATACTATCGGGATGCTGGTTTCCAAATAGAGGGACATTGACCATTCCCGCAAGGGTGATGCCGAAATCAGTGATAAACCACTCCGCACAGTTTTTTGAATAAATAGAAAATTTATCCCCTTTTTTATACCCTTGGTCTTTTAAAAATTGGGCCACTCGGCGCGCTTTATTCATCACTTGCGACCAAGTTAGTTCTGTCCACACATCTTGGAATGGTTGACGCAAATACACTCTGTCGGCATTTTCTTTTTCGTTTTTTAATAAAAGCTCAGTAATGGTGGGATTATTCATAACGAGATCCTTTTTTATTCTATTTTTCATAAGTATAGACTGAATTTTTGAATATTGGGAAGCCAGAATAAGATCGCATGCTTTGCAATACGTTAACAGGGATCCCGCACAGTGATTTGGGGGGAATTTGGTATTATCTCAAGGGAGATCCAATGTTAATGTTGGCATAACTCGATGATTTTAGTGATTAAGGCGAGTTGTCGTTGGGTCGCCTCCATGCCTTCTCGGATGGCACCATCCGCTTTATGAAAATCATATAATGAAAAATCCGCTAACAAGGGTTCGATACTAATATCGGCAGGGTCACCCCCTGCGCGTGCTTTTGTGATCCGGTCTTGCATAATTTTAATACTTTGACTTAAGACGCTATAATAACCAGGCCGCTCATCCCAGCCGATTAGTTTTTTCAACCAACTTTCAATATTAAGTCCGTCTTTGGAAGCATCGGGTGCAAGTACTTTGCGTGGCTGCATTAAGTCATGGTTCAAGTTCACGCCAATGACAATATCTGCCCCCATCGCTCGGCATAATGAGACAGGAACAGGGTTAACTAACCCGCCATCAACGAGCCAAGCGTCATGATAATCGACTGGTTGGAACAACCCGGGAAGTGAAATGGAAGAACGAATGGCTAACGACAAATCGCCTTCCGTCAACCATATTTCTCTCCCGGTATGCAAATCCGTGGAAACGGATGCGAATTTGATGGGTAAAGACTCAATCGACTGGTCTAAATTAAACTGCTTTAAAAAGTGCATGAGTTTTTTACCAGACATCACCCCGCCACCCGAAAAGCTAATGTCGATTAACTGAGCCATGTTTCGACGGTTCAACCCCCTAACCCACTGGCTGAATTGGGGGAGTGAACCCGCTGAATAAATAGCGCCAACCACAGAACCAATCGAGCATCCTGCAATGCAGTGAATGGGGATACCGGCTTGTTGTAATACCTCAATAACACCAATATGAGCCCATCCTCGAGCAGAACCACTACCAAGTGCCAACCCTATTTTCAGATGAGGATTCTTCACTTGGTACCACCCACCGTGAGCGCATCAATTTTTAACGTGGGTTGGCCAACGCCAACAGGAACAGATTGCCCATCCTTGCCACAAACGCCAATCCCTTTATCCAACGAACAATCATTACCAATGAGACTAACTTGTCGCATGACATCGGGCCCATTGCCAATCAATGTGACGCCTTTAACGGGTCGTGTGACCTTGCCCTTTTCAATTAAATAGGCTTCACTCGCTGAGAAGACAAATTGACCGGAGGTAATATCGACTTGACCGCCTGCAAAATTCACGGCATAAATTCCCTTCTCAACCGTTTTAATGATTTCTTGAGGATGATAGCTTCCGCTTAACATGTATGTGTTAGTCATGCGTGGCATTGGTACATGGGCATAGGATTCTCGACGGCAATTGCCGGTTGGCTTCATGCCCATTAAGCGGGCATTTAATTTATCTTGCATATAATTCACTAAAACGCCATCTTCAATTAATGTGGTACATTGGGTAGGTGTCCCTTCGTCATCAAAGGATAAGGAGCCACGACGATTGGCAATCGCACCATTATCCACGACTGTCACGCCCTTGGAAGCAACCTGCTGGCCCATTTTACCAGAGAAAGCGGATAACCCTTTGCGGTTAAAATCACCCTCCAGCCCATGGCCAACTGCTTCATGCAATAAAACGCCAGGCCAACCTGGGCCCAAGACAACGGGCATGGTTCCGGCAGGCGCATCTTCCGCTTCAAGATTAACTAATGCTTCACGGACGGCATCTCGTGCAAACTCAAGCGCTAGGCCTGAGCTTATCACCTGGTCAAAGCCAAAACGTCCTCCCCCGCCACTCCTTGCCGTTTCACGTCTTCCCTGTTTGTCTTCGACAACCACACTCACATTAACGCTGATAAGCGGCCGAATATCGGCTAACAATTGTTGATTCATCCCCGCAATCATAATCGTTTCATAACTTGCGCTTAAGGAAGCATTGACTTCAATCACACGGGAATCCATTCGTCTTGCTTCTTCATCGATGGCTTTTAGCAACGCAATCTTTGCATGCTTCGTTGTGGTTTCAATGGGATTAATATCTGCATATTGTGGCTGTATTGCGCGCGTTGTTTCCACCAATGTCTGCTTAGATTGGCCTGAATGAACAATGCTCTTTGCTGCATCAGCCGCTTTTAACAAGGAGGGCAATAAAATATCATCACAGTAAGCATAGCCTGTTTTGTCTTCACTAACCGCCCGAATACCAACGCCTCTATCGATTGAAAAAGAGCCGCTTTTTACTTCGGAATCTTCGAGATACCAGGATTCATAGCATGCATTTTGAAAATATAAATCCGCATCATCAACGGTCGCAGATAACAACTTATTCATCACTTTTTCAATGGCTGATTCATCGATATCAGAAGCGTTAAATAATAAATCTTTCGCTTGGGTTAACGTATTACTCATGAGTAACCTCTGCTATTTCAACACATGGTGTTGGTTACATGGAAATTGGGCCCTTAATCGTTTAACATCCTCTAAGTCAATATCCGCATAAATAGGGCCTGATTGCCTGTTTGCATTGACTAAAACTTTACCCCAGGGATCGATAATCATGCTATGGCCATATGTCATCCGCCCATTTTCATGCTTACCGCCCTGATTTGGTGCAGCCACATACGCTAAATTCTCGATAGCCCTGGCTCGTAATAAAACTTCCCAATGAGCAGACCCAGTCGTTTCTGTAAACGCTGAAGGGACAAAGAATAAATCAACCTCTTTTATTATTAATTGTCGGAAAATTTCAGCAAAACGCAAGTCATAGCAGACTGTCAAGCCAACTCGGCCCACTGGCGTATCAACAGCAACAATGTTTGACCCAGGTTCAATAGCAGCCGATTCTTGATAACTTTCCCCATCTTTAACAGTCACATCAAAGAGATGAATTTTATCATAGCGTGCAACTTGCTCCCCTTGGTCATCAAATAATAACGATGCAGCATAGATTTTATCTTTACCCGGAACTTTAATCGGCACTGTACCGCCAAGCAAAAAGATATGGTTTTCTTTGGCAGTGTAACTTAACCACTGTTGGATAGGACCATCACCTCCCGTTTCCGCCAACGCTAATTTGTCGCGCTCATGAAAGGACATGCACGCAAAATTCTCAGGTAAAGCCACCATTTTAGCGCCTTTTTCGGCTGCCTCGACGATATAGTTTTCAGCGACCTTTAAGTTGTGCTCAACGTTTGCTGATGATACCATTTGGACTACCGCGATTCGATGAGACATTTTATATCCTATGCAAAATACTAGTTATAACACGATTACCGTGTTTAAAAAACTGTTGATCGTTTTTTGGTGCGCTTGGTGGCTAATCGCACTTTGGACCGATGTGGTGGGTGGAATAGCTTATTTAAATTGGTTACATGCCGACTGGGCACCTGCAAAAAACTACCCATTTTTAGTCGAATCCTTAAAAATGTACCATCTCCCCAACTGGGTTCCCGCCTTACTATTCCTTAGCATTATTGGATGGATGACAATCATAAGTGTCATTTTTTTGTCAGCCGTCTTTCGCATGTTTGCAAGAAAACCCTATGAATCGATAACCGATGTCGCCTTTTTTGTTAGCATGGGGTTATGGCTTGCCTTCTTTATTGCTGATCAATTAATCATGAATTATGAATTAGAAGCCAACCATATGATTCAAGCGAGCTTCCAATTTTTAAGCTGGATGTTTTTATTACATAACAGGGCTGTTCGATAGGGAACGACTTTAACGTTTCGCAAATTAGGTGAAATGAAAAAAAGGCGCATTGTTCATGCGCCCTGGAGATGGCAGTTTGTAACGCGTTGAACGCGATGGGAGCCAAGCTTAATGAACAGCCACATTCTTCTTATCAGCTGAATCATCCCAATCGTCGCTATCCATATCATCAAGGGGATCGTCATCCATTTCATCATCGATATCGCTTGAGTTATCCCCGTTTTGATTAATCTTATCTTCTTCATCAGCCACGTCTTCGCGATTTTTTAGTTCTTCTTTCAACTTGTCTAGATTAAACCCAGTCCCAGCCTTGAAGTAGGACATGAGAAATTGAATAGGGGCTTTCATAATCATCGCAAAGGTATTCGTACCTGCATCAATGCTTTTTGTTGCCACATGCTCGCTGTTTTCATTATGGCGAATAAACATTTTCTCTAACATCAACGAATGCTTGTCATACAACGCATCTAGATTTTCGTTTGCTCGTTTGTCTTGTTCAAGTAAATAGACGCCAATTTCGTGATGGGTATTTAATAACGTTTCGCGTCTTTGCTGCAATTGATTAATTTCTTGATCATAATTCATCAATGCATGATCAATGCCTTGTTTGACCTTGTCAAATTTGTACTTTTGTTGTTGATCACTGCCATTATCAATCATCTGCCTGGAAGCATCTATGGTAATTTCAGCCCATCGGGTGATCAATTCCGCTTTCTTTTGAGTTAATTCGTCTATTTTGTCATCCAGATGTTGAATGGCATGTTTGTTTTCGGTTAGCAACTGATAGTGCGCTGTCATTCGCTTACGGTTTTGCATTTCAAACCGCAAATTTTTCAGCTCTTCAGCTTCCTGACTTAATGCGCGATGCTGAGCATCGTCATTTAACTGTTTATCACGACTGAGCAGTAAATGGCGCAGGAATGCGGAAAACGCAACCACTGCACCAAAGACAGCCGCACAAATCAAACCAATTGCTATGACTTCCATGATAACAACCTCCTTTAATGCAAATGAATCATTTGCGTGTGCAGATCAACAGCAAAATATCGACAAAACGCATTATAAGAATCCACTCTTGGCCATTGAGAGGGATTGTCATTCATGCGCGACATTTCTGCTTTGAATATTGGCTCGTAACACATTTCCAGAAAAGGTTGTACTTCCTTTAATTGTTTAAAGTTTTTCACCACGACTGTTGCATTTTCAGCTAAATGTGAGACATTGACGCGCTGTAAAATATCAACGAGTTCTTTATCATTTCTTTCGATGGCTGACTTCATCCATTTCAAGATGATTGAACGGGGGCGTACTCTAATTAATTGATGTCCTGATTCAATGGAATCTTCCATGACAACAATTTGTGAATGCAACTCAAATTTAAAGCAACACAAGAAGTCTAAAAAACTACCTTCCATGTGATGGTGTGCCTCATCGCCCAACCAACGTTGAATTTCATGACTGAACATTTCTTCATAATGCTTTTCAATTTCATCGAGTGTTTGTTCATCGGTTTCACGTTTTGGAATGACATACGCTGTGGTGTCAGTCAACATCAGCCTTAAGTTGGGGATGTCAGCTTCTTCAAATTGAGATGCAATGAACGACTGAAAAACAGGGGTTGGTTTTAGGATAACCACTTCCCATTTACTTGGTTTCATTGTGCTCTCCTTGTCTAATTAAACTCATCCTGAGTAAAACAGAAAAGCTAACTCATGCTGAACAGTTCCTCGTAAAAAAAATAAGGGTGAGGATTCTCCAGATTAGATCGTTCTGAATAGGGAGTCAATATGAAAAAACGTTATTTTTTTAGAAAGGTATTTATATGTCTAAACAAGCAATAAACAGCTAAAAATAAGGGCATAATGGACTGATTAATAAAACAATATCAACGAGCTTTCCAGTTAGATACCTGGTAGCGGGCCAAATTTTGCGCACGCTATTACCCCTCCCCTATCAATCTAAAGAGCAAGAATTTTCAGATTTGTTACTCAATAATTAATAGCTTTTTTAATTTCTTTTGGGTAACATGGCTGTGGGATAATTATTATCCTCTCTATCAAATTGTTTTACAGGAGTAAAATTTATGCCAAGCGAAAAGTATACGAAATTAATTGAGGGATACAATAGTGCCGTTGATGCTTACCTCAAAGAACAGAAAGTTATCAAAGATGAAAAAGAGGTTGATTCAAATGACAAGAGACTTGAATTAATTGAAAAGCTTCCTGTCCAAGAAAGAGTATCTCAATTAAAAGCGGTTAACGCATTCATTACATCTCTCAAGAAGCAAGAAGATCATGATGCCGAAAAGTTATTGGTATTTTTAGATACACTTGCTCAAACCATCAGCGTTACTCCCTATATTGGTCACTCAGAATTAAAAAATAATCTACAAAAGCTAGTAAAAGAGCATATGCCAGTCGATGATGTTCTTAAGGCAAGATTATTTAATAATTTCAACACAACCATTAACAACCAACAAGATAGCCTAGCGAGTTGGTTCAAGGGTTGTGAGAAAATGGGTAAGGATTTCATTAGAAAATTTTATGAGCTATACAACCAATCCTTTATTAAGGCTACCCAAGTTCAGCAAGGTGAATTAGAAAAGTTATTTACTCCGAAGGAGAAAGTGTCTGCTCATTCAATATTGACAGCTTCTTCATCCGTTAAAGATGAAAAACCCGATGAAAAGACTGCATCGCCAAAGCATGGTTAATTGATATTGGATTTCTTGTCATTTCTTTTATTGTAGCCCGTATTACGGCTTCGCCTAATACAGGCTACTATGTTACCCTTAATATACCCCTTGAATTGTTATCAATTTATACGTATCCTGTCCTTTTTTATATCTGCATAATGCTTTCAAATAATTTCCTTCATCTTTCCTTCGCCCCAGACATGGAGAGAAGGCGCCCAAAGGGCGGATGAGGGGTTGCCGAATCGAAGCTATTATTTGGATGTTTAGCACATTGTGATTGAGATGCTATGTTAAAACGCCTTCTTATTTCGATATTACTCGTATTCGTTATTCTTATCGCTGCCCCAATCGTTTATATTTACCAGCTCAGCCCAGACGAGTTAAAGCAATCGGTCAGCAAACTCTTAAGTGCCAAAACGCATCATCAAATAACCATTCAAGGAGATATGAGTTGGCGGGTTTTTCCCAGCATTAAATTAGTCATTAACCAAGTCACCATTAAACCTGAAAATAAACAGTCAATTGTTCAAGGCCAAGTCGGTCAATTGCTGTTAACGTTAGACACGTGGGATTTACTTCGCCGTCAAGTGAGTATCGAACAAATTCAATTAAATCGAGCTAACCTAAAGTTATCACTGCCCAACCAATCTCACCCAAAACGGAAGACCCCAAACACCAAAACGCAAGCGGTTAAAGAAAACCACCTGCTCTCCTTTTCTGTCGATAAGATATATATTAATGACAGCTCCTTCACGGTAAATCATGGTATAGACCGCATTACCTTGAGCAATGTCGACTTCAAATTAACCCAGCATCATCAATCACAGCGGTTTAGCCTGCAAACAAACTTACTCATTGAACAAGATAATCGCCCAATAAAAATCAATAATCTGCTATTTTCCGGCTCCATTAGCCAATTCAATCTGCTACTCAATAACCCAGATAACCTAAAGAAAATAGCCATCGAAGCTCACTTAACTGGCAAAGAAATTGATGTTGAACGGTTAACAGTTAATGACTTGCAAGCCAAAGTCACACTTAACAAGGGTGTTATCACAATGAATAACTATCAATTTTCCCTTGCAGATGGAAAAGTGGTAGGTACGTTGGATTATGATATCACTCGCGATGTTTTATCGGTGAACCAGAAGCTCAGGAATATTAATACAAAATCGTTAGTCAATGCGTTGGGAAGCGATGACTACATGATTTATGGCAACCTTGATTTGGATTGGCGAAGTAAAACTCATCCCGTTAATCAAGATTTTTGGGATAATACCATCGCATCGGGTCAATTAAACTATGACAACACCCTTATCAATTTGCCAAAAACACGCAATATGATCGATGCCTTGATGCAGAGCTTGCCAAAAATATTAGGTCACTCTCCGAGCAATTTACAAAACAATCTGAGTGAAGATATATCGCAATCAAATAACACCAGTCGATTTGAACAACTCCGTCAAGGGTCACTCGAAGCTCAATTCAAAATGGGCAGTGGCGTTGTCAATCCTGTTCTTTTTACCATTACTCACCCAAAAATCAATGCCTCAGGGGAATTAAGCTGGACTCTCAAAAATCAGGCTATCTCGGGGCGAATGAAGCTTATTACATCCTCCATCGATAAAAACGTGCGAAAACTTCAAACGATGTTAAACGGCGCTATCCCTCTAATCCTGAAAGGAAAAATCACCGATATTCGTGCCTATCCTGATATGAAAGCCATAGCACCTCTACTGGTTAATCAGCTGGTGAATAAAACGGGCAAAGAAGTCATTCAAAACTTGGGTAATCAACTTTTAAATAACGCGATTTTCAAAATCCATGATTAATACGCAGTTCACCCAGCCTCTGTTAACTTGGTATTTTCAACATGGCCGTAAAGACTTGCCCTGGCAACATCCTCGCTCGCCATACTTTGTCTGGCTATCTGAAATAATGTTGCAGCAAACACAAGTTAAAACAGTGATACCTTATTTCCTTCGTTTTATTGAACGGTTTCCAACCCTTGAAACATTAGCATCCGCATCGATAGACGATGTCCTCGCCTTGTGGTCAGGGCTTGGCTATTATAGTCGTGCCCGCAATTTATATCGATGCGCCCAACACATTGTTGACGACTATCAAGGTGTTTTTCCTTCATCAGCAACGTTGTTAGCGACACTACCCGGAATTGGGGAAAGCACCGCGGCAGCCATCGCTTCATTGGCTTTTAATCAACCAACGGCCATCTTAGATGGCAATGTTAAGCGCGTGTTATGCCGCTTCTTTGCTATTGATAAACCACCTGAAAATGCCGCTGTGAAACGTCAACTATGGCATCTTGCACAAGACTGCATGGATAAAGCGCGTTGTGCTGATTATACCCAAGCGATTATGGATCTAGGCGCCACCCTGTGCACACGAGCCAAACCATCTTGCAGTCAATGCCCTATCCAAAAGAACTGCCAAGCCTTTGCCAAACAAATGGTTGACCGATTACCAATCCGCCAATTAAGAGCAAAGATTCCAACGCGTGAAGGGCACTTCATCCTTTTACATCATCACTCAGGGGACATTTATATCCAGAAAAATCCTGATAAGGGCGTTTGGGGTGGGTTATGGAGTTTGCCACAATTTAAATGCTTACAAGATAGTCATCACTGGTTGGAACATACTTGGGGCGTTAATCCAGTTAAAGCGCAACCGGATTACGAATTTAAGCATACGTTCAGCCATTTTCATCTCCAGTTAAAAATCTATCACTATCACACTGACAAGGCTCTATATGAAAAGGAAAAGTCAAGCCGTTGGCTAAGCGTTGATGACCTAAACAACGTTGGATTACCCAAGCCTATCCATGTCATTCTTAACCAATACTGGCGTCAACCGAACGAAGAAACGCTGGGTGAGAAGGGTTCATAGGAATCATCGACACCCAGGTTGTGAGAGGCAAACATACATTAACGTTGTGCTAACTACTTCATATGCCGTCTAAATGATACGGCCAAGAGGATATAAGTCCAGCCGGCTACGATTAGTTCTATCGCTATAATCAAGCCAATGAACCAGACGCCGCTCATGGGCCAGTGAACCAGTAGAATCACCCCTAATGCAAGAGATGCCAAAGCGGATAATAAGAACCAACCTGTCCCCGGTGCTTTATTTAATTTAAACCATAGAATAGTCCGTGCTATTCCCATAAAAATAAATAACCAAGCCAAAAACGCGGTAATTAAGGTTGAAGCCATCAATGGGTCATAAGATACTAAGGCTCCAGCAATCAAATATAAAAAGGCGATGACCAGATGCCATAACATGCCATGCCAATGCAAACACTTAAAACTATCAGCTAATTGCGCAAACCCTGCGATAAATAAAAGCACCGCAATAAAGTACATGCTCATCACAGTAATGCTTACGAGCATACCAAGGCCAACTGTTCCTAGAATAACAAATAAAATTCCTAAGAATAACAACCAACCCCAGTTTCGTTGCAACCTTCTTGATGCAAGGAAAATCTCCTTATCTTGCTCTTTCATTCTCTTCTCCTTTCAGCCCATCGTTTTTATCCATATATATCTAGGGAATGTCCCTATTCCTTCCTTTTTTGAAAATCGCTTGTCTATTTATAGCATAGTCTTTATTTCATGGGGTAACAATCGACGTGTCGCCCTAAAATATGACATGGGTGAATGTTGGAGCAAATGGGAAAGTTTTTCCATATAAATACAGGCAAACCGTTCCATTTGGTAGGCAAAATAGGTCTCCTCCGCACCGCTACGAAACACCCTTCCCCAAAGGGGGTTGAACGCTGTTTCCATTTTTTGGATTAATTGGGCAAGCTCTGCATCGACATCGGCGATTTCTGCTAAAATCTCCTTGATTTTGCTCTCCGAGCGCTCCGCTCGAGGTTTCATGTTTAGGTATAAAATTTGCTCTTCCAAATCTTCTTTTTCTTTCATGAGTTGATTGATTTGTTCATTGATATCTTTCGTTTTATTTAAACCTTCGATTTCTTGTCCCAGTTCTTCAACAACCAAGGCTGTCCGCCAATTACAGTCTTTTTTCAATCGAACAATATCACCATAAATATGATCACCTATGTATAATATTTCATCGCCGCTTACCTTAAGGTGATTGGTGAACGCCGTTGCATTGCCACCTTGATACACGCCTGGCACCATCGGTCCGCTGAGGTTGCTCATTAACCCAGACTCTGGGTTAACATGCAAAAACTTTAAATTATCAAAAAAGAAACGAGGCTTGTTGGCAAACGTTATCACATATTCAAACAAATCCAACCACGTCTTACCCTTTTCTAAAAACGGGTTAATGGCAAAATCTAACAATAAGTTGCTATACCAATAGTCAGAATTTGTCAGTATAAAGAATTTCTTACCACTATCGATGTAATTGATTAACCCTTCGACTAACGCTTCATCTCGAATCACATAGTCTTCTAAATTGTCTTTTACTTTGTTTTTCAAGCTGCCATCGGCATGGATTAAATCCACCATTTTGTAGACATCTTCACTGATACACTCATAATCCGGCAATAAATGGGGATATTTATCTTTTAAATCAACCAATTGTTGATATAAAACACAATAGGCAATCGAAAAAGCAGTGTCCACAGGGATATAATCCTTATCCCCCAAATCAACATACACACTGTAATAAATATCTTTTTGCTCTTCATAACTAAGCGGACGCGTGCCATGAAAGCTATTGCGAATGGCCCCGAAGCGACTTAATTTGATAATATTTCCTCGCTTGATATCAATAACTAAACCGCGGATTGCATCGTGATAATTGAACTTAAACGATAATACTTCTTCAGGATAGTTTTTATGTTTAACCAACCGTTCTGTCACAAGATGAAAAACAAGGTGTTCGAATCGTTCTGTATGGTAGCGAATTAAAGTATGATCCATATCTAAACCGATGTATTTAATTTTTTTCATATTTAATAATCGGTTGATAAAAACTGGTGCAGACATAGGCAATCCATCCCTCTTTGATAATGCGTTAACACGTCCCTCTTAACCATGGGTCAACCCGAATATGGGCTTTTACCTAGCACTATTTTGGTGACGGCTGGGTGACTTCATCATCAAGAGAATATTGTCATAGTAGCATGTTAAATTGTCCAACACTATTGGGTGACGAGGTGATTATTTTCATTTATACTGCGACTGTTTCATCTATATAACAAGGAGAAGGTATGAGAATCCGATCATTGGCTACAGCAGTTGCAAGTTTGGCACTGTTTGTCGGCAGTGTTCATGCAAACTGGGTTTGTAATGTCAGTAACGATAAAGAACAGCAATTCACTTATTCTGCCCCTCAGGAAACTGATGCAGAGCAAATGGCCCTTAGCATTTGCCAAGAAAATGGCATAAAAAAAGATAATTGCGATGCTGATTGTTTTGACACAGGAACCAACACCAGCCGATGGCATTGCGCGATCACCAACAGTAAGCGAGAAAGCTGGTCTTTCACTATGTTAAATAAAGACAAAGCGCTTGCACTAGCAAAGCTAGCCTGCAACTCCCATGGAATCAAAGACAAAGACTGTCACCCAACCTGTGCGGTAGAATAGTTGTACCGGTTTTTCGGAACACTGTAACCACAGTGTTCCGAACGCAGCTTAATCCGAGCAACCAATAAACGATTGATAGATCGAAGTGATTTCTTTGAAAGGATAGGATTTAATTTTTCGCTTTAAACCAATGGATTGCACCTGAAGTTGGTGGTGCGCTTTCTCCCAACCTGACTTTAAAAGAACCAATTGATCATGAGAGATTATCCGATGCTTGTATAATTGGTGCATCAAACTGATGGTGTGCGTGTATCGGGCCATATCAATATTATTTGCCCGTAAAACCAAATATTGAATCAAAAATTCAATATCCAACAGCCCCCCAGGAGAGCGTTTAATGTCTTTTTTGTCTTCCGTTTCATAGCCAACTTTATCTCGCATGTCCTTGACAGACTTTGCCAACTGACCTTCATCCTTAGGCTGTATAATGATGGTTTTTTTTAGTGCCAATAACCGCATTCGATAGTGGCGGGTTCCATACATGACACGCGCTTTTAATAATGCTTGATGCTCCCATATCCAGGCTTGGTTTTGTTGATAGTGCGCAAAAGCATCCCAGTGACTCACCAATAATCCTGCTGATCCAGAAGGCCTTAGCCGCGTATCCACGGCATACAACACGCCAGTTTGAGACCGGGTTGTTAGCATGTGGATCAAGCGTTGACTTAATCGCATGGCCAAGGTTTCATCGTTGCGTGGGAAATTATGCACAAACACTAAATCCAAATCCGAATCAAAATTAAGCTCTCGGCTACCCGCTTTGCCATAACTCAAAACAGCAAATGAAACCGCTAAGCGCTGTATTCGTGGGTATTTTTCAACCAATTGCTCAACGGCAATATGCACAACTTGATTGACAATCGCTTGCGCTAGATCCGCTAAAAAGCGGCCGACTCTTATGACAGGGACATGTTTATGAATCATGGCACGCGCTACACACAGCCAGCTTTCTAATTTGAATTGTTTAATAATTTCAATTTTACCTTCATCATTTTCTGCAAATTGAACACGGTTTTGTAAAATTTGATTTAACTCATTTCGACTGGGCAAGGAAAATGAAGGCGATTCGGTTTCTAATAATGCCTCTAATAAAAAAGGATATTGAACGATTAATTGGGCAATGAATTCACTTTCAGCAAAATAATAGATTAAGGTTTGAATTGCATGAGGGTTTTCAGTCAGTAAGGCTAAATAAGTCCCCCTTCCAACAATACTCTCTAACAAATGAATTAAGCGAAGCAACACAGCCGCTTGATTTTTAAGTTTGGATAATTCAGAGATGATCATCACCATCAATTTTCCTAAACGCATTCTTGATACTTGGCTAAGCCGTCTAACACGGTGCGTTTGACGAAAATCATTGATCAGATGGTAGCATCGCTTGGCATCATCAAAGGATAAGCTCTCAAGGAGGTGCATCGACATTTCCATTTCAATATGCCCTTCCCATAGATTTTCAATTTGCTTGTAAGCAACGCGTTTATCGTCTTCAAATGAAGGCTGTTTCCCTAAAAACGATTGAAATATTTGGCTAACAATACGCTGATACTGTTCTAATCGTTTCAAAAAAGCATCCACGTCATCAAAGCGCATGAGAGCGGCAATCATTGCAAGACTTGCTTGCTCTTCAGGTAATGTATGTGTCTGTAAATCCCCTTTCACTTGCAGCAAATTTTCGAGCTGACGAAAAAACAAATACGACTTTTTGAGCGCATCACACCGCTCTAATAATTTGTGCTCCTTTAATATGGCTAACGCGGTCAACGTCGATTGAACACGTAATGGCGGTATTCGACCCCCGCGAATAATTTGAGCTCCTTGAACCACAAATTCGATTTCTCGAATACCACCTTTTCCCCGCTTGATATCATCTAATCGAGGATTTAACTCAATTTCTCGCTCAATGAGGGACTTCATGCCGCGCAATGATTCAATCACACTAAAATCAACATAGCGCCTAAAAACAAACGGGATAATCATCGCGTCGACCGTTTTTCTGAGCGAGGCAGGCAAAGATGACTCAGCCACTCTGGCTTTTACCATCGCGTATCGCTCCCAATCACGTCCTTGCTCTTGGTAATACGTTTCGATTGATGCCAAAGAAGGAACCAGCGATCCACTATCGCCGTGAGGTCTTAGGCGTAAATCCACTCGAAACACGATGCCATCTTGGCTTTTTTGTTGCATAATTTGGCTAAAAAGTTGGACCACTTTAATAAAAAACTCTTGATTGCCAATGCGGATTTCGCCATTTGTTTCGCCATGGTGATCAAAGGTAAAAATCAAATCGATGTCTGAGGAAAAGTTCAGCTCTTGCCCACCCAGCTTTCCCATTGCCAGTGTGACTAAATGGGCAGGCATGCCGTCCTTTGCCATTGGCCGCCCGTGCTTTTGAGCAAGTTGATGGGTGGCATATTCAATGCTTTTTTGAATAGCCATATCAGCAAAATCAGACCAACATCGTAATGTTTGTTCAATATGAGAAAGCCCCGCGATTTCTCGTAATACTAATCGCAACATTTGTTGATGGCGAATGATACGAAGTTGCTGGCAAAAGATGGGCAAGGTCGTTGTCAAATCAAGCTCATTGAGCAAATGCTGATAATCGGATGCAAAATAAGGCTCTAAACCATTGTCCCGCTCCATCATAGCCACTAAATGGGTCATTTGCTGGCAAGTAAAAGGGGAATAGCGCATTAGCTCAGTGAGTGCTGATTGTAATGAATGAGAGCCCAAATTTGCCTGAGCTAACATTGTTTCAGCACGTTGAAAATGATAGGACTCTCGCATCAAAGTCATCATGAAAAATAGCGTATACTAAAATCATATCATACCCGGGATTGTCCCTAAAGAACGTCCCTAAAGTTTTGCAATAAATGACAAAGGAAAGCGTGGAAGCGAGTGTTAACCCAGTATTTGTTTTGTAAAGGATGGCCGAAGATAAAATCCCCTGGGTAAAGTTTGGGTAAGGTTGCCTTGTTTATCAAATGCTTCTGTCAACGTACGGGCATTTGCAGCTTTCGGCCGAATTTGTAAATACTTGCCTGCCTTCGCATTAATGTCTTCCAGCTCGCCACAAATAATGCGTTCAACATGCTCTTCCCAATCTTGGCGTAACAGGGTTGATTGTTCATTGGTAGGAGACCACAAGAAACCCATGCCGACCCTTCTCTGTGCAATGGGTATACGACTATCCCCTTCAATCGGCAACCAAAGAACACGTTTTAGTTTTTGCCAACAAGCGGAGGTTTCCCAGGTTTGTTGGTGAATAGTCAGCAAAGGGATATTGGTCACATAAGTTGACTCAGCAGGAAAGCCTTTCTGGTTCAGCGGCAATGTTTTAAGTTCGATTGCGAGTTCAACAAAATCGGGGGATGCCTGGTTTCTTGCACTTGCCCCTAAGACAGTCTCAATTAATTGGCCTGCCCATCCCTTCCCTTGTGTGGTTGAAGAGGGAAGCTGCCAATTGCAAAGTAATGCAATCTGGGCCAGCGTTTTACCGGCAATTGATTGACAGCGCCTGGTTAACGCTGCCTCTGTCAAAGGTGGTTCAATCGTCACATTCATTGTCAATCAATTTAGTGTGAGGATGGTTCCTCGGTAACCACTGCAATGGCAAGTTCATCCAATTGAGCCTGGCTAACTTGTGAAGGCGCTTCAGTTAACATGCACGAAGCTGATTGTGTTTTGGGGAATGCAATCACATCGCGAATCGAATCACTATTTGTTAATAGCATGGCTAATCGATCAACCCCTAGCGCAATCCCCCCATGTGGCGGGCAACCATAGGAAAAAGCATCCAGTAAGAAACCAAATTTATCTCGCGCCTCATCATGACTCATGCCAAGCAACTCAAACACCACTTGTTGCATTGCTGCGTCGTGAATTCGAATCGAACCACCGCCAATTTCAAAACCGTTGATGACAATATCATAAGCTCGGGCTTTGGTAGTCTCTGGATTGTTTCGTAACTCACTTGGCTCAGTCGTTTGTGGGCCTGTGAAAGGATGGTGCATGGCTGCATGACGATGATTTTGTTCATCCCACTCAAACATCGGCCAATCAATCACCCACAGCAACGCCCAATCATGCGTATAAAGGTTCCTGTCATGGCCTAATTTATTACGCAGCGCTCCCATTGACTCATTAACGATCGTTGTGTCACCTGCGCCAAAGAATAGTACATCACCGGTTTGACCTTTAGCTCGCTCTAGGATGGATTTAACCATCTCAGGTGCCAAGAATTTCAAGATTGGCGATTGCAAACCATCCATGCCTTGCTTTAAGTCGTTAATTTTTATATACGCTAATCCCTTGGCACCATAGATACCAACAAATTTAGCATAGTCATCCAACTCTTTTCGGCTCAATTGGCAACCATCTGGCAAGCGCATGACAACCACACGACCATCTTCTTGAGAGGCAGGCTGTGCAAAGACTTGGAAATCACAGTCTTTGACAATGTCTTCGATATCAATTAACTCTAAAGGGATGCGAAGATCGGGCTTATCACTGCCATATCGACGCATTGCTTCATCATAGGTCATTGCAGGCAACGAATCAGGAATATCAACGTTGATTACCTCTTTAAATACTTTTTTTAATAATCCTTCAATCACACGCATCACAACGGATTCATCAACAAATGCCATTTCGCAGTCTAACTGGGTAAATTCAGGTTGCCTGTCAGCGCGTAGATCCTCATCCCGAAAGCAGCGAACAACTTGATAATATCTGTCAAAACCCGCCATCATTAATAGTTGCTTAAATAATTGCGGCGATTGGGGAAGCGCATAAAACGAACCAGCATGCACTCGAGAAGGGACAAGATAATCCCGAGCCCCTTCGGGCGTTGCTTTGGTAAGCATGGGTGTTTCAATGTCCACAAATTGTTGGTCATTTAAATAATCACGAATACAACGAATCATTTTATGACGCAGTCGAATATTATGCTGCATCGATGAGCGTCGCAAATCTAAATAACGGTATTTATAGCGAAGATCTTCATTGACAAATTGATGTTCATCGGGCAAGAAAGGTGGCGTTTGCGCCGGATTAAAAATGGTTAGCTCAACTCCCACGACTTCGATTTTTCCCGTTCCCATAGCCGAGTTAATCATCCCTTCTGGGCGGGCTCTCACAACCCCGGTTGCCTGGATCACAAACTCATGGCGCAAGCGTTCAGCCTGAGTAAAAACGGCTTCATTTTCTGGCTCATAGACAACTTGTACCAAACCCGAATGGTCGCGAATATCTAAAAAAATGACGCCGCCGTGATCCCGTCGATTATGAACCCAACCGCAAATGCGCACAGTTTGGTCTAACAAGGTTTCGGTTACATGGTTGCAATAATGTGTTCTCATAAAGGACCTATCGACATTTCAACAATTAAGGATTAGAAGGATTTGTTACAGTTTGATTTTGAGGGGGCAAACCATTCTGCATGACACCCAATGAAATTACCAATTTTAAAGCTTCATCGATAGACATGTCCAGCTCGGTAGCTTCCGATTTTGGAATAGCCATCAAAAACCCTGACGTTGGGTTCGGTGTTGTTGGGATGAAAATGGTCAACATCTCCAAACCTGTTTTGTCTTCGATATAAGGATTTGACTGATTGGTTAAAAAAGCAATACTCCACATCCCTTTTCGGGGATATTCAACCAACAAGACTTTGCGAAAAGCTTGGCTATTCGTTGAGAATACCGCTTCGATAACTTGCTTTGCTGCGTTATAGATAGAACGCACTAGGGGGATTCGTGCTAATATGGATTCCCCCCACCGCACCATCCGTTGGCCCAAAAAATTGGTAGCAAACATACCCGTCATGGATAAAACAAGGAGCGTGACGATGACACCTAACCCGGGCAAATGAAAGCCAATTAACTGTTCCGGCTGATAGGCGTGCGGTAATAAGGAAATGGTTTTATCAAGCAATTCAATGACAAAGCGAAATATCCATAAGGTAACAATAATCGGAAGCCAAACGATAAGGCCAGTGACTAAATAATGCCTGAGCGGTTTAAATTTCAATTGTCATCACCTTTTTTCTGAGTTGTTTGCCCAGACTTCTGAGCAGGCTGCTCTGCCGATGCTGTTGTTGATGCATTTGCATCCGTTTTCTCGGATGCTTTTTTAGGTTTTTCTTTAAAATCTGTTTGATACCATCCGCTGCCTTTCAATTGAAATCCAGCGGCAGATACCATACGAACAACCGATAGTTGAAAGCATTTTGGGCATTGCTTCACGGGTTCATCACTCATTTTTTGCATTAAATCAAATTGGTGATGACATTTTTTGCATTCATACTCGTATATTGGCACCATCACTCTCCAGTTTTACTTTCAATCAAGGACCCCACACCCGCCCTTTAAGCACCATCTCCCCCGATAGGAGAAAAGGCAAAATGGCGTACGTTTTATCGAAGGCCTTAAAGATAATCCGAATTGATCGATTCTTCAAGGGTTCGATTCAAGGAACTTAGGACTAATTAGGCTCAGAAACACTTGATCATTTAACCATAAATAGACTATTATTTAAACATAACCTGTATATTTTTTTGGTTAGGTAATTATTTGAGTAGCACGCTAATAAAGCAATCGTTTTTATTGCCAAATATCGATAGCATCCATCGACGCAATTTCCTCGGCCCCAAAAATTCAAATCTATCCTTAATTGAAAAATTATTAGGATTACACTTGTCTATACGAAATAATCGTCTCATTGTCATAGCCAGCAATAATCAGCAGGCTCATCAAGCCCACGATGTCGTTCATCAAATGATGACCCTTTCCTCTGAACCCATTACCCCGAGTACTATTGAAAGTATTATATACCAGGAGACACCTTTGCAAACGCTTTCCAAAAATTCGCGTCGAACGCGCAAGTTCATCACCCCCAAAAATCACAATCAAGCGGCCTATATCGCTAGCATGAAAACAAAGGCTATCACGTTTGCTGTTGGCCCAGCGGGCACTGGAAAAACCTATTTGGCGGTTAACCAAGCAGTTGAATCCTTTGAAAAGGGAGAAGTCCAACGACTAATATTTGTCCGCCCTGCTGTTGAAGCCGGTGAGAAACTTGGCTTTTTACCCGGTGATTTAGTGGAAAAAGTGTTACCCTATTTACGCCCCATCTACGATTCCCTCTATGAAATGCTTGGTTTTCAAGAAACGCAAAAGTTGATACAAAATGACATTATCGAGGTCTTGCCCCTTGCGTTTATGCGCGGCCGCACGCTCAATGAAGCCTTCATCATTCTGGATGAAGCACAAAATGCAACCGTACTTCAAATGAAAATGTTTCTCACGAGAATGGGATTTTCTTCACGGGTCGTTATCACGGGCGATACCACGCAAACCGACTTACCGAAAGGCACCCAATCCGGATTAACGCATGCTGTTCACATATTTAAAGACATTGACGATATTGCTATCCATCACTTTGACCGTGCCGATGTTGTTCGCCATCCCTTGATCACGCAAATCATCGAGCGCTACGAGCAAGATGAGGAAAATAAATAATGTCTGTTGATATCCAAAATGAGAATCAGTTATTGATACCAATTCCTCAAGCTGACATTATCCAATGGGTTGGTCTGACTTTAAGCCGCTTACAACAAAGCGGCGATATTTGTATTTGCTTTGTTGATGAAACACAGATGTCTGAACTAAATGGCCAATACCGAAATAAGCCGACGCCAACGAATATCCTCTCATTTCCAAGCGAACTGCCTAAAGATATTCAACAAGAATTAAATATTCTCGGCGATATGGTTATCTGCCCTGCCGTGTTGGCTGACGAAGCGGTTCAACTTAATAAACCGTTACGCGATCATTGGGCCCATATTTGCGTCCATGGCGTTTTACATTTATTAGGGTATGATCATATTGAGGAAAAGGACGAAAAGGTCATGCAAATGCAAGAAATTTCAATTCTGGCCCAACTCAACATCCCTAACCCTTACAGTGAAACAGAAGGAGCAAAACTTGAGCACTGAAGAAGATAGCCCGTCATGGTTTTCTAGATTAAGACAGTTTTTAACCAGTGAACCACAAAATCGAGATGAACTCATCAGCCTACTAAGAGATGCCCGGGAACGAGAACTCATCGATAATGAAACCTTAAACATGACTGAAGGCGTCATACAATTTGCCCAGCTTCGCGTGCGGGACATCATGGTTCCCAAAACACAAATGGTTTCAATTCCTCATCAAGCCAGCCTTGCACAAGTGATTGATATCATAACCGAAAGTGGTCATTCCCGATTCCCTGTCTATAGCGAAGATAAAGAGCGCATTGAGGGGATCTTGCATGCCAAAGACTTACTGCGCTATCAAAATCCAAGCAATACCGAAGAATTTGACATCGACGATATCATACGCAGCTCAACATTTGTCCCTGAAAGTAAGCGGCTTGACCTGTTGTTAAGTGAATTTCGCTCCCACCGAAATCATATGGCCATTGTTGTCGATGAATACGGTGAGGTCAGTGGTTTTGTGACCATTGAAGATATCATCGAACAAATTATTGGTGATATTGAAGATGAATTTGACATTGAAGAAGAAGACAACATAAAAGTTCATCGCAATCAACAATACATTATCAAAGGACATACCCCAATCGAGGATGTCAACGAAATATTACATACCCAGTTTGATGATTCCGATTATGACACCATTGGTGGCGTTATATTAAATCGGTTTGGCTATTTACCCAAGCAAGGGGAAAGCATTGACATTGACGGCTGGCAGTTTAAAGTAATAAATGCAGATGCGAGAAGAATTAAGCTTTTATCCTGTATCCATAACCGTAATGAATCAACTTTGTGAGCACCATAATTATGCAAAACACCATTTTGCTTATTGATGACGACACGGAATTAACCGATTTAATTGTCGAGTTTTTAGAACCAGAAGGCTTTCAAATTCACGTCGAACATGAAGGAGAATCGGCAGTCAAACGAGCCATCAATCAGTCCTATGATGCCATCGTTTTGGATGTCATGCTTCCCAAACTCAATGGTTTTGAAGTCCTAAAAGCAATTCGTGAACATTCATCAACGCCTGTTTTAATGTTGACTGCACGAGGCGATAATATTGATAAAATTGTTGGTCTAGAAATCGGTGCCGATGACTATCTCGCAAAGCCATGTAACCCTCGAGAGCTCGTCGCGCGCTTAAAAGCCATATTACGCCGTGTACAAAAACTACCCTCTCAACGACCTATCTTAGAATCCCATGATGTGTATATGGATTGCAGTAAACGCTCGGTCACGTTTAAAGGTAATCCGATGGAATTGACCAACGCGGAATTTAATATACTCGAGATGCTATTAAAATCACCCGGCCAAGCTTTTTCAAAGGAAGAATTGACGGAATATGCGCTTAATCGTAAATACACTGCCTATGACCGAAGCATCGATGTGCATATATCAAATCTTCGCAATAAATTAGGCGATAACCGACAAGGAGAGCCTCTCATCAAAACCGTACGTGGCTACGGGTATATGTTTAATGCGTAGTTTATATTGGAAAATATTCCTATCTTTTTGGTTAGCAACCATCGTTATCATTTTGATAACGACGTGGGTTATCTCCATCGTCACCCATAAATCATCCCTGCATGCTCATGAACAAATATTTATGGATAGTTATGCCACAGCTGCAGTGAGTACTTATGAGACTGGCAATGTCTCTACGCTGAAAAAATGGCTTGAAAAAACAGGTAAACAAAAAGGCATGCATTTTTATTTGCTCAGCTCCAAACAAGGCGTGCTAGGTGACGATAACCCGCCTGAATCTGTTAAGACCATCGCTAAAAACCTCATTGATGAAGAGCTTGATGAGGGCTTATTCAAATTTCATAATCTGATCATCAGTCATGAATTGGTAGCAACCTCAGGTGCCATTTATCGATTAGCTGCCATTACCAACAAACCAATATATCCCTTAAGTCACCTTCCCTGGGGAAGTCTTGTTTTAAGGGTGCTACTGGGCGTTTTTATCAGCGGTTTAATATGTTATTTACTCTCCTATTACCTCACTCAGCCATTGAGGCTTTTAGGACAAGCAGCTAAATCCATTGGTCGTGGTGAATTATCAACCCGCGTTGGACGATTTAAAGGTCACAGTCGAGATGAAATAGCTCAACTAAGCCAAGATTTTGATCGGATGGCAGAACAGATAGAAGCCATTATGCATTCGAAGGAACGTCTTTTATCTGACATATCCCATGAATTACGCTCCCCTCTTGCCCGTTTACAAGTTGCCATTGAACTTGCCCGCAAAAATAGCCAAAACACGACTCAATTGGACAGAATGGAAAAGGAGTGCCACCGTCTTAATCACTTAATTGGTGAGATTCTAGAATATGCTCGATTAGAAAACTCAACTGAGGAACATCCCTATCAAGCCGTCGATTTAACGGATTTGCTCACCCATTTAGTAGACGATGCACATTTTGAAGCACAGCATCGGCAAATCACCATTCATTTTGACTACAATCAAGCGGTTGCTGTGGATGCCGATAAACGATTGCTGCATCGAGCAATTGAAAATATTCTGCGTAACGCCCTTCGTTACTCTCCCGACCAAGGGCATATATGGCTAACACAACACCTAAATCACGAGGATAATACGGTCACAATCACCGTATTGGATCAAGGACCTGGGGTACCCGAAACAGAGTTAGAAAAGATTGCCGATCCCTTTTATCGTGTCGATATATCACGTGAAAAGAAAACCGGGGGTTATGGTCTTGGGTTAAGCATCGCCATGGAGGCCATCCGCTTGCATCATGGGCAACTTCATTTTAACAACCACCCTGGAAAAGGATTACAGGTTAGTATCATCCTTCCTATGACACAGCGTTAAACGATCACCGATATAAAAAGCAGTGGTAAAAATCTATCCTTTTTCTAAAAAAACACTTATGATAGAAAAAAATAAAGATACATGATGTTGCTATGGACAAAGACTATGAAGTTCTAGAAAAATCGAGTGGTCTGTTATTCACAGTTGGGGCTTTCTTCTCCAAGCTTCAATATGTTCCTATGACAGTAGTCCGAGTGGGAAGTAACGTCACTGCTTTATTAATGTATTTAGCAGGATATGTTTTATGGATAGCCGCATGTCAAAAATACCCCGATGAAAAAGGCGTCAATCATCATTGGTACACATTCGCAGAATTTAAAGCGCAATTCACTGCTTCAGCCATTATTGGCAGCATTGCCATGGGTTGTTCGCTTCTTGCAATCATCAACCCAACTGCATTCGTAATCTCAGCTTGGTTAATGGTTGTCAGCAACTTTTTGTGGGTGGTTGGTGAAGGCAATAAAATGGAAAATCCCCCACACTATCGCCAGTTACCGGACACCAAGCATCAACAAACGAATTTCAATTATACAACCATTGTCTTTACCATCAGCGTGGTGACTGCATTGTCGGTCACAGGCGTCATATTTTTCCCAGCTGCAGCTGTCTACATTGTCAGCTTAGCTTCCATTCTAACCACTGGCCTGTCCCTTTGGTCGTTTGAACATCTTTTAGAAAATTGGTTTTCCACCCCTAAAAACTCAGACATTAAAGAGGAAAGCAATATTCCAGAAGTGAATCCAGCGCTTGCAAAAATGCAACCGGATAAGACGCCAAAAAATGAGAATTCGTATACCCCTCATTCAGAATTGGCGCGCCGTCCAACCCCCAATCAGCTACCTATCCTATCATCGACAACAGGAACCGACAGTATGACAGCCAACCCAACCGCCAATTTTTGTTGTTGATAGGAAACGAGGCGGCTGTCCAAGCAAGTGTCCGTTTACAAGCGATTTAAATAATCCTATTATGATAGCCTTCCGATCACCATAAGGATTTTTCTTGGCGGTTTTAGCCTTTTCCCTCACGCTTTTTTGCAGTGCCTTCTTATTGTTTGTCATTCAACCAATGGTGGCTAAAGCATTACTACCTGTCTATGGTGGAAGCCCGGGGGTGTGGACAATTTGCGTGCTATTTTTTCAGTTAACTCTTTGGCTAGCCTACGGCTATAGTTGGTTAATTTCACGGATCAAACGACCTTTTCTATGGCGAGGGCTCCATTTAGTGCTTATTGCAGTTAGTTTTAGCGCCATTCCTGTGCTCATGGAATATTTAAGCCCAAACCAAAACCCAGAACAGGCCATTCTTTTAAGCTTAATCAAACAATTACTATTGCCACTCCTCATCATCGCCTCTTCCGCCCCCTTGATTCAATATGCCTATAGCCAAACGTCGCTTAAGCAAGCCTCTGATCCTTATTTTTTATACATCGCAAGTAACTCAGGTAGTATACTTGCCTTGCTCTTATACCCATGGATCATTGAACGATATAGTTATTTAGGCACGCAATTTATTGGTTGGAATGTTGGATACATCCTCTATTTTGTCCTACTGAGTATCTGTTTGTTTGCTTTTCCAAAACAGCAAACAACGAAAATTGCCACTAACCCAAATAGCGCTATTGCTTGGAAAAAACCGCTTTACTGGGTGGTACTATCATTCATACCTTGCAGCTTAATGCTCGGTGTAACGTTCTATGTTTCCTCAGAAATTGCCGTCACACCTTTGTTATGGAGTATTCCACTCGCGCTTTATCTATTATCTTTTATTCTAACATTTCATTCGAAGTCATGGGTAAAACACGTAAATCTTCATCGCTATTTAATATTGGCTGCTTTCTTTCCTTTAATCGTGATATTGGGTGGACCCATTATTTTTAAGGGTTGGCAATTAATCCTCTTTCATTATCTGTCCTTTTTTACCATCGCAATTTATTGCCACAACTTGCTCTACCAAAATCGTCCACCCACTCATCAATTAACGTTATTTTATTTTTGTCTCGCAAGTGGAGGCCTCTTAGCTGGACTATTTAATGGCTTATTCGCAGCACATTTTTTTTCTGATACGTATGAATACCCTCTTGTATTAATTCTAATGTTCGCCTTTATCAACCTCAAAGCAAAACGGTATGACTGGCTCTGCCTAATCATGGTGGCTTTGTTCTTTACATTGAGTTATATAGCAAGAAGTTATTATGATTATCAATGGGTTAGCAACCATCGATTAACCAGTTTAATACTCTTAGCAAGTCTATTTATATGGCAACCGAGACGGTTATATATGATCCTTTGCTTACTGATGATTACCCTGTTTAGCTTAACCAACCCAACCCATGGCAACCTGACCTTAGCGAAAAAGCGTAATTTTTTTGGCGTGAAATCCGTCGTTCAGTCTGGGGATATGCATATTTTATTTAATCATACCACGGTGCATGGGTTCGAGGTGATGTCTTTAAACAAGCAAAATGGACAGCAATCCTATTATGGTGTTTTAGCACCTATTATTCACCTTTATCATCAACAGTATGGGCCAATTAATGCTTCAATCATTGGTTTAGGGACGGGTATGATGACTTGTCAATTTGATAAAGATGATCAATTGACGTTATTTGAAATTGACCCACAAGTCCTCACGCTTGCAAAAAATACTCATTACTTCACCTTTCTTCGCGACTGCGCCAAAGATGCACGCATCGTTCTAGGGGACGGTCGCTTAAAAATCAAACAACTTCAGCCATTTAACCAGGACATGATTCTATTAGATGCGTTCAGTTCTGATGCTATCCCTACGCATTTATTAACGTTAGAGGCGATTCAACAGTACCTATCAATGTTATCCAAACATGGCATACTTTTAGTCCACATTAGTAACCGACACCTCAATCTTCTTCCTGTGCTCTCTGCAATCGGGCGTCGTTTAGATTTGATTGTTTTACATCAACAGCATCCAGGAGATATTAAACAATATCAGTTATCATCCGAATGGGTATTATTAACCAGCAATGAATCGTTTGCTCAACAACTCCTCAGTGCACCCCATTGGCGTTTTGTGGCCTCTCCGGGACATGTTTTATGGCAAGACAATTTCTCTAGCGTTATTTCTGTTTTGAAATAATATTTATAATCGTAGCCCGCATACAGTGAAGCGCTGAGTGATCCTGATATATTTTTGTTCAATAAGAAAAATTGCCAAAACCAAAGAGAACCCCCTCGCCCGCGAGAAGATTTATTGTGATATTATGTTGTTCCTCGCGGGAGAGGGTTGGGGCTAAGTAATCCA